>CAJWOT010000016.1 GCA_913044215.1 uncultured Rhodospirillaceae bacterium
GCATCGCCGCCTCCGATTCCGTCCGAGGAAGAGATCGCGCGGTTCCAGACAAAGCCGCCCGCCGAAAAGAAATCCACCTTGATGTGGTGGATTCTACTGCTCGTCGTCATCATTTTGATTGTCGGGAGTCTTTTCGTATTTCGCCGCGATATTGTGGCGTTCTACCCACCGACCAACAAGCTCTATGCGGTTCTTGGTTTCGGCGGTGACGTGTTGGGCAGCGGCCTGGAGATTCCGGATTACGCCATCGTTTCACGCCAGGAAGGGAACAAGCGGATCCTGTCCATCAAAGGCGAAATCAAGAACACGACATCGCACGTGCTGGACGTGCCGCTGCTGTTCGGCGCCATCAAGGATTCCAAGGGTAAGGAGTTGCGCATCTGGTCGTTCCGCGCGAAGGAGCCGCGAGTTCTGGCTGGCGAGACGGTGGCCTATGAGGCGGAAGTGCCAAACCCGCCTCGGTCGTTAACGTAAGCATCACCTTCACGACCGAGGCGGAAATGGAAGCCAAGAAGGCGATGGCCCAAAAGGCGCCGCGGGCGAAAAAGTCCGCTTCACGACACCTTCATAGTTCTGATAGAACGCGAACGGTTCTATCGCGGACCGATACGATCAGAACTGGTCCAGCAGTCGATCGATATAGTCGCGCTCGCGGCGCGGGCGGGATGGGTCTGCCGCACGGCGGCGCAACTCGTCACGAATTTCCCGCGTGCGCTGAATATCGCTTTTCTCCGGAATATCAACGGTATTGGTATTCGCGCCCTGAATACCGGAATTCATGGTCCGTCCGAAGGGATCTCTGTCGTCGGGCTTCTGGCCAGGGCCGCGGACACGGCCTTGCCCTTGCTGCTGACCGAACCGCTGCTGCAATTGTTGTTGCGCCGATCGCATCGCTTGTTGCAATTGATCGAGGGCGCGTGTCTGCGGTGGCACGGCTCCCTTGGCGCTGCCTTTACGCAGGTTTTTGGACGATCTGCGCATGGACTGTTCAGCGCGTCCCATCGATCCGGGGACGTCGCCCGTCATTTCGGCGAACCGCTGCATGATGTCGCCGAGCTGCCGGCGTAAGGCGTCCTGGGCGACGGCTCCGGCGCGCAGGCTACCCCGTTGTTTCGCTTCGCCCGACATTGGCTGCGAGCCGGACTGCTGGCCTCGCTCCGGTTTGGCGCCCTGCTCGGGGCCCTCCGGCGACTCCCCTTCGCGGGCGCGTTTTTCGCGCTGAGCCTCGCGGAACGTCCGGTCCAGCAGATCACGCTGTCCTTTCGTAACCCGCTGCAGATCGTTCATCATTTGCTGCGCTTGGCCGGCGGGTTGTTGCTGCGAGTTCCGTCCGGCCTGCAAATTCTCCAGCAAGCGCTGCATATTCGAGAGCATCCGCCGGGCGGCTTCTCGGGCGCCCGCCTTCGCCAGCTCGCGGATCTCTTCCATCATCCGCTGCAGGTCCTGGCGGGTCATCATCGTGATATTCGGGTCGATCTGGCCGAGTTCCGAATTGCCCTGCGGGTTGTTTGCCATCTGCTTCTGGAGCGCGTCGAGATAGGCGCTGAGCGCGGACTGTAGCTGGTCCATCAGCCGATCAAGTTCAGACTCCGGTGCGTTCCGCGCCAATGCTTCGAGAAGCTCCTGCTGGGCGCGCCGCATCTCCCGCTCCGCGAGCGATACCGTGCCATCCTCGACGCGCAGCGCGGTTTCCCAGAGCAGCTTCTGAACTTCATCCAGGTCTATTTTGTAGGATTCCTTGCGCAGCCGGCGCGCCGCGGTGTGCAGCGCCATAAAGACGACTTTGTCGTCACCGTACCGGGTGGGTTTCCAGGCGATACTGCCCAGATCGTCAACTACACCCACTCGGTTGAGGTCAGGATTCGCCATCAGCGTCTTGCGCGCGGCGACGATTTCCTTGGCAACCGGATGGGTAAATGTCCGTTCCGGCAAGCGGAAGGAATGGGTGTCGCTCTCCCCTTGATTTCCCGCGGCATCCTTGGCGATCAAGGTCAGGGTGACCGGCAGTCCCGCCCAGGGATGGGGTGTGAGGTCGCGGAAACTGTCCGCTTTGACTTTCTTTAAATTCGTGCCCGAAAGCGGAATTTCATAGCTGATCGAATCGTCGAGAGTGACATCGCTGCGCCGGATGATGGCGGTGATCGATACCAGCCCGTAATCGTCCGAAGCAGCGTAGTGCAATCGCAAGGCGCCCCGCTTTGTCGGCGACGGCGCTTCCTCGAGGGCGACGCGCGGCGATTCATCCGGGATGATGTCGAACTGCCAACGAGCCAATTCCGTTTCCGTCAAGGTAATGCGGAGGTCGGTATCGGTCTTCAACGTCCGTTCGATACGGTAGCTGTCTTCCGCGACGCCTGAAAAATCGGCGGTTTCTTCACCTTCGGCCAGGCGCGGAACCGTGCGGCCGCCGGAAACCTGTGCCAGGAACACGCTGTTTTCGGGTATCTGGAGGCGCGAGGCGGCATCGGTTTCGCTGCCGGTGAGGAAAATCGGCGGTTTGCCGGTATAGGGCGGCGGCGTAACCCAGGCATCGAGCGTGACGATCGAAACATCATCTGCAGCCAAAGAGGGCGTCACGGCCCGAACCAATCGCTCCTCACTATCGGTGCCGGCGGCGATGGCGGCAACGGCCAAAAGCGGGATCAGAACGACCCGGGCCGCAAACCGGTCGCGGCGGATCAATCCGGGATGCGGCCATCCAATGCGCAGGTTCTTTAATCGTTGCGCCATCCGCTCGCGATGCAGCTGCCACAAGCGTCGGGTTTCCGGATCGCTTTCCGGCGTCGCGATGTCGTCCTCGATTGCCTCGAAAGGTCGGTGCGGCAGGCCGTTGATACGCTCCAGCCGGCGCTGCCCTTCAGCCCCATCCGGAAGCCGCAGGGACGTGATGCCACGCCATAATGCCCAGATCAGCGCGCCGGCAAACCCAACCAAGATCGTGGCGTGCAGCCAACCGGGCAAGACGGGAAAAAGGTCTAATAGAGCGAATACCAGGAAAAGACTGGTGATTCCGGCCAGCGGCCAGAGTGTGGGCCAGGCGTGCTCCCAGAACAGCGCGAGCCTGGACAGCACCAGACGTGGGGCATTGTTGGGCCAATCGCTCATCGCCTCGTCCTCATCGGTTCGAGGAAGCGCTATTATCCCTCAAATCACTGCCATTTGGCCAGCCGGTCGAGCTTCAATAAATCGTCATAGGTCGGGCGCGCCCGCACCACGGCGAATTCGGACCCCTTCACCAAGACTTCCGGAATCAGTAACCGCGTATTGTATGTCCCTGCCATGACCGCCCCATAGGCGCCTGCCGAGTCGAATACGAGCAAATCATCAGGGGCCAGCGCAGGGAGATGCCGGTCGCGGGCGAAGGTGTCGCCGGTTTCGCAAATGGGCCCGACGATGTCGGCTTCCGATTCGACTACGCCGGACGCTTTCTCTTGGACCGTTCGGATCCCGTGATAGGCCTCGTACATGGCCGGCCGAACGAGGTCGTTCATGGCAGCATCGACAATGACGAAACGGCGGGCGAGACCCTGCTTGTCGAAGATCACTCGGGTCACCAGAACACCGGCATTGCCGACCAGGCTGCGCCCCGGTTCGACGAACAACCGGCAGCCCAGATTGCCGGTCGATTCCTGCACGATCGCCGCGTAGTCTGCAAAGGACGGCGGCGATTCGTCTCGATAGCGAATACCCAATCCGCCGCCAAGGTCGATGGTATCGATCCTATGTCCATCCGCCCGGAGAGCGGTGACCAGTTCGGCGACGGAAGCGTAGGCTGCGCGCAATGGCGCCAGGTCGGTCAATTGCGAGCCGATATGCACCGCGACCGACACCGGCGTGATCCCGGGCATGGCGGCTGCCTGGGCGAAAATTTCGCGCGCCCGGGAGATATCGATGCCGAACTTGTTATCGGCGCGCCCGGTCGAAATCTTTTCATGGGTCTTGGCGTCCACATCCGGATTGACGCGAATGCCGATCTCTACGCCCCTATCGGCTGCGAGTTCGCCGAGGAGCAGCAATTCTGGCTCTGACTCCACGTTGATTTTGTGAATGTTCTGCGCCAGCGCATAGGCGAGTTCGTCCCGGGACTTGCCGACGCCGGAGAAAATGATCCGGTCGGCGGGAATGCCTGCGGCGAGTGCGCGCCGCAATTCTCCCTCGGAAACGACATCCGCGCCCGCACCGAGATCGGCGAAGGTCCGGATGACCGCCTGGTTCGAGTTCGCTTTGACCGCATAGCAAATCGTCGCGTCCTGACCGGACAGGGCGCCGGCAAACGCCTCATACTGCTCCGTCAGGGCGGCCGTCGAATAGCAATAGAACGGCGTGCCGACCTGCGTGGCGATGTCGGTTATGGCGACGCCCTCGGCGTGGAGGGCGCCTTCGCGATAGTCGAATGCAGTCATGGCGTCAGCGTGCTTTTGGATATTGCTGCGGATAGGTGCTGTTCTTGTCCGGCGGTTTGGGGTCGCCTTTCTTCCCGCAAGCGCCGAGCGGCGCGGCGAGCAGCAGAACAGAGACGATCAGCACAATAATCCGTTTCATAGGAAGCGCTCCCGGGCAGCGGCGGCGGCGGCTCGGACATTGGCGACGGCGGTGCCACCCTCGCTTGTCCGGCTGTCGATCGAGGCCGGGACCGACAGGACCGAATAGATGTCTTCCGTGATACCCGGTGCGATCGCTTGCATGTCGGTCAAGGGCAGGTCAGCGAGGGCGCATCCCTTGTCTTCCGCCAGCCCGACGATGGCGCCGGTTGCGTGATGGGCGTCCCGGAACGGCATGTCGAGTACGCGGACCAGCCAATCCGCCAGGTCGGTCGCGGTCGGAAAGCCCTGGTCGAGGGCCTGCAGCAGGGCCTCGGGGACCACGGTCAGATCACCGATCATGCCGTTCATCGCCGCAATCGTGAGGGACAGGCTGTCGGCGGCGTCGAAGACCGGTTCCTTGTCCTCCTGCATGTCCTTGCCATAGGCGAGCGGCAGCCCCTTCATGACGACCATCAGCCCCTGCAGCGCGCCGAAGATTCGGCCTGCTTTGGCCCGCGCCAGTTCGGCGGCGTCCGGGTTGCGCTTCTGCGGCATGATCGAGGAACCGGTCGAATAGGCGTCCGATAGGCGGACGAAATCGAACTGCGGCGCACACCACAGGACCAGCTCTTCGGCTTGCCGCGACAAATGGGTCGCGCAAATCGATGCGGCACCGAGGAACTCCAGGGCGAAGTCACGCGCCGAGACAGCATCCAGCGAGTTCGCCATCGGGCGGTCGAAGCCCAGGGCCGATGCGGTTGCGCCCCGGTCGATCGGGAAGGACGTGCCGGCAAGCGCGGCGGCGCCAAGCGGCGATTCATTCATCCGCTTGCGGCAATCGGCGAAACGCCCGCGGTCGCGACCATACATTTCCACATAGGCCAGCATGTGGTGACCGAAGGTGACCGGCTGGGCCGGTTGCAAATGCGTGAAGCCGGGCATTGCGGCATCGGCGTGCGATTCCGCCAGTTCGATCAACGTCTGTTGTAACCCTTTCAACTGTTCGTCGATCGTGTCGATCGTGTCGCGCACCCACAGCCGCAGATCGGTGGCGACCTGGTCGTTGCGGCTGCGCGCGGTGTGCAAGCGCCCCGCCGCGTCGCCGATCAGCTCGCGCAAGCGTGATTCGACGTTCATATGAATATCTTCGAGCGCGGTCTTGAATTCGAAGCGGCCGCTTTCGATTTCTTGCAAGACGGTGTCCAATCCGGACAGAATCGCGTCGCCATCCGACTGGCTGACGATTCCCTGCCGGATGAGCATTTGGCAATGCGCGACGGATCCCGCGATATCCTGCGCGTAGAGCCGCTGGTCGAAATCGATCGAGGCGTTGATGCGCGACATGATCTCATCCGGGCCGGAGGCGAATCGGCCGCCCCACATGGCGTTCGCGCTGTTTTTGGACTCGTTCATGCCGACCTGACGGAGAAGTTGATGAAGCTGTTGTCGTTCATATCCGTAACCGTGTTGGGTGCCGCCGTCGCGGTCTGGTTCGTTGTCGGGTCGGCTGCCGACCAGCCCCCTTTGGAGGGCTGGATGGCGCAATTTACGCTCAACGATCCGCCGCAGCCAGCACCGGAAACCGAAGTGCTGACGGTTGCCGGGGAACCGGTAACCCTTGCCGCCTACAAAGACAAGATCGTTTTGGTCAATTTCTGGGCCACCTGGTGCGTGCCCTGCGTCCGGGAGATGCCGTCGCTGGACCGTCTACAGGCCGCTTTCGACAAGGACAAGTTCCTGATTCTCGCCGTTAGCGTCGATCGCGGTGGTGCGGCAAAGGCGGTGCCGTTCCTGAAAAAGCATGGCATCGACAACTTGACGACGCTGCTGGACAAACGCATGAAACTGGCCAGTGCGCTCCGCGTGGCAGGGATGCCGACGTCATTCATGCTCGACCGCGACGGCCGGGTCGTCGGCAGCCTGCCCGGCATTGCCGAATGGGATTCGGACGAGGCGAAGGCGTTGGTTCGCTATTACCTTGAAAAGGGTTAGCGCGTCGGGACCGGTTTGTCGCCGCCGTAATCGTAAAAGCCGCGTCCGGCCTTGCGGCCGAGCCAGCCGGCTTCGACATATTTAACCAACAGTGGGCAGGGCCGGTATTTCGAGTCCGCCAAACCGTCATAAAGTACCTGCATCACGGCGAGGCAGGTGTCGAGCCCTATGAAATCGGCGAGCTCCAGCGGGCCCATGGGATGGTTCGCACCGAGCTTCATGGCGGTGTCGATTGCCTCCACATTGCCCACGCCTTCGTAGAGGGTGTAGATCGCCTCGTTGATCATCGGCAGGAGGATGCGGTTGACGATGAAGGCTGGGAAGTCTTCGGCCAGCGCCACCGTCTTGCCCATCTGCTCGGCCAGCGCGCGCACCTGTTGATAGGTGTCGTCATCGGTGCCGAGACCGCGGATGATTTCGACCAGATTCATCATCGGCACCGGGTTCATGAAGTGCATGCCGATAAATTTTTCGGGCCGGTCGGTCGAGGCGGCCAGCCGCGTCACGGAGATCGACGAGGTGTTCGTCGCGATCATCGCGTCACCGCGCAGGTGCGGGACCAAGGTTTCGAATACCTTCACCTTGACGTCTTCGTCCTCGGTGGCGGCTTCGATCACGATATCGCAATCCTTGAACGCACCGTAATCCGTGCTGGTCTGGATACGGCCCATCGCCGCCGCACGATCGGCGTCGCTGACGACGGAACGCTTTACCTGCCGGTCCATATTGCGGTCGATATTGCCGACCGCCGCCTTTAGCGCGTCCTCGCTGATGTCGAGAAGACACACATTCAGCCCGGACAGGGCACCGACATGCGCGATGCCGTTGCCCATCTGGCCCGCACCGATGATGCCAATCGTCTTGATCATTTTTTTGTCCGTTCTAGCCTAAGGCTATGCCGGCCGGCCGCGCCGTCTACTTCTGGAGTTCCGATTCGAGCTCCGGTACGGCTTTGAACAAGTCAGCGACCAGCCCGTAATCCGCCACCTGGAAGATCGGGGCTTCCTCATCTTTGTTGATGGCAACAATGACCTTGCTGTCCTTCATACCAGCAAGATGCTGGATGGCGCCGGAGATGCCGACCGCGATATAGAGATCCGGTGCCACGACCTTACCGGTCTGGCCGACCTGATATTCGTTCGGAACGTAACCGGCATCGACCGCGGCGCGCGATGCGCCGACTGCCGCGCCCAAGAGGTCCGCGACTTTCTCGAGCATTTCGAAATTCTCGCCGTTCTGCATGCCGCGGCCACCGGAAATCACGATCCCGGCAGAGGTCAGTTCGGGCCGCTCGGATTTGCTGATCTCCGCGCGGACGAAGGATGACAGACCGGAATCGCCAGTGCTGTCGACGGCCTCAACGCTGGCCGACCCGCCGCTCGCTTCCGCACCGTCGAATGCCGTGACACGAACCGTGATCACTTTGACCGAGTCGGAGGATTGCACCGTCGCAATCGCATTGCCCGCATAGATCGGCCGTTCGAACGTGTCCGGCGACTGCACGCCACTGATCTCCGAGATCTGCTGGACGTCGAGCAGGGCCGCGACACGCGGCATCAGATTCTTGCCGTTGGTGGTTGCGGGCGCCAGCACGTGGCTGTAGTTGGCCGCCAGATTGACCACAAGCGGGGCAACGTTTTCGGCCAGCATGTTGCCCAATTCGGCTGCGTCGGCGCACAGCACCTTGGAAACGCCTGCGACTTGCGCCGCGGCTTCCGCAACGGCACCGCAATCGCTGCCGGCGACCAGAATATCGATATCGCCGCCGATTTCGGCCGCGGCGGTTACCGCGTTCAGCGTCGACCCTTTGAGCTCAGCGCCGTCATGTTCGGCGATTACCAGATTGCCCATCGTTAGATAACCTTCGCTTCGTTGCGCAGCTTGTCGACCAACTCGGCGACGTCCTCGACCTTCACACCTTCCTGCCGTTTCGGCGGCTCGACGACGCTAAGCACCGCCAGGCGCGGCGCCACGTCGACGCCCAACTCGTCCGGCGTGGTGGGATCGATCGGCTTCTTCTTCGCCTTCATGATGTTCGGCAAGGAAGCGTAGCGCGGCTCGTTCAACCGGAGGTCCGTGGTGACGACCATCGGAAGCTTGACGGTGATCGTTTCCAGCCCGCCATCCACCTCGCGGGTGACATCCGCCGTGCCGTCGCCAATCTCGATGTTCGACGCGAACGTCGCCTGGCTCCAGCCCAGCAACGCGGCAAGCATCTGGCCGGTTTGGTTGCTGTCGTCGTCAATTGCCTGTTTGCCCAGAATGACCACTTCCGGCGCTTCCTTGTCGATCACGGCTTTCAACAGCTTGGCTACCGCCAGCGGCTGCAGATCGTCGTCCGTTTGGACCAGAATGCCGCGGTCTGCACCCATCGCCAATGCCGTGCGAATGGTTTCCTGGCACTGCTGGACACCGATCGACACTGCGATGATTTCGGTTGCGGTGCCGGCTTCCTTCAGGCGGATCGCTTCTTCAACTGCGATCTCGTCAAAGGGGTTCATCGACATTTTCACATTCGCCGTCTCAACGCCGGTGCCGTCGCTTTTCACGCGGATTTTGACGTTGTAATCGACGACCCGTTTGACGGGGACGAGGATTTTCATCGTAAATTTCCCTGTGGCTCTGGGTAATGCGGGCTTTGTTTAGGCTTGGCTTCCGGGTGTGTCAAGGTGAGGCGCCGCGCCGATTTGACGCGCTCTCGCTGCACTGCGGCATGGATATCGCTGCTGCAACATGATTGCGGATTGCGTAGTTGCGTGAAACCTCGCCCAAGGGGGCGACCGTCCAGTGCCAACTGTCATGCGGCGACGGCAAGCTCAGGCCACGCAGCGGATCGGTCGATTCGAGGATTGTGCCGTCCGGTGCTACATGAGCAACCTCTGTTTCCGCCAGCAGGCAGCACACTGCGTCGAGTTGTGCGAGATGGTCGAGATGCGCCTGCATGATCGCGCGCGCATACAGGTCCAGATCGTCGGCGGGAAGGGGCAGATGGCGGTCGAGATACTGCAGCGGCGTGACCGGCAATTGCGTCAGCACATTGGCCGAGATCACGAGATCGATCTCTTTGGGCGGTTCGACCGTCGGGGCAATCGGACGAGGCAATTGGTCGGCGCCTTTCGCGGTGCCGAGCAGCAATCCGACAGCAACACCGGAAAGGTCTGTTTCCGCGCAGCGGACATTGGTGAACTGGCGGGCCAGGCGCCGCGTCGACCGCAAATGGACCGCATCGACGAGGGTCACCCTGGCAAACGCGCGGCTCAGCGTGTCGAGTGGGATGTCCAACAGGAGCCCGGAGCCGTAGACGATTGCGTGATGACGTCTGTCGCAGCGATCCACGGCCGCGATGATCGCGGCACGGGATGCTTGAAGATGCGGTTCCCAGGAATCGCGGCAGCGGCGGTAACGTGCCTGGATGGCGATCAGTTCCTTAAGATAACCGGCCTGGCGCGCCCATTGCGGTGCTGGTGTGGTCAGCCAGGTCAACGCCTCCAGGAGCATCTTAGCCGGTCAACGGTTCGCGCCCGGGACCCACAGAACGTCGGCGGCGCCATCGTCATTGCACGCGCGGGACAATACGAACAGCAGGTCCGACAGGCGGTTGAGATAGGCAATAGCTTGCGCATTGACGGTTTCGTCGGCCGCCAGGGCCGTCACCATACGCTCGGCACGCCGGGCGACGGTTCGCGCGTGATGAAGATGCGCCGCGGCCGGGCTGCCGGCGGGAAGGATGAAGCTTTCCAGCGGCGCCAGGTTCTCGTTTATCTTGTCGATCTGTGCTTCGAGCCAGTCGACCTGCTCGGCAACGACCCGAAGGGCGCCGGCGCCGCGTTCTCGCCCCTCCGGTGTGCAGAGATCGGCACCAAGGTCGAACAAATCATTCTGGATCCTGGCGAGCAGTGCATCGACCGTAACGTCGGTATGAAGCCGCGCGATTCCAATTACCGCATTGGCTTCGTCGACGGTACCATAGGCCGCGACCCGGAGATCGTGTTTTGCAACCCGGCTGCCATCGCCTAGCGAGGTTTCCCCGCGGTCGCCGCCCTTCGTATAAATCTTCGTTAGCCGAACCAAGACCACCTACCCCTTACCAAGTAGCAGCAGCGCGATCGCGAATATCCCGACCGCGACCGCTTGCAACGCGACGCGCGCGCGCATCAGTTTGTTCGCATTCTTGCGGTTGAAATCGCCCCCGCGCGCCATGCCGATCACGCCGAAGATCAGGACGCCCAACGTAGCGACCATGGCGATCACGATGAATATGACAAACAGTCCGGACATGGGTTATCCGATGGGTGCCGAAGTCAGATATGGCGATTCCGGGCCAGTCGTCGTCTCGGCGATGGCCGCCGTCGCCTTACGTCTTCTTGCGGCCGTTCGGCCGGCCTTTCAGACGGGTGTTTTTCTTGCGGCCGGGGCGCTCCGTTTGGCCGGGGAACGGCAGGACTTTGCCGGTCTCCGGAGTGTCCGCGGTGATTGCGATATCGCCGGTCCCCGTCATCGTCGCGGTTATATCCATCACGTTTTTCTGACCGAGGGGAAAGATCGCGGCATAGCCGCCATGCCGGTACCGTATCAGGCAACTGGGTCGTCGATTATATAGGCGCAGTTCGAACATTATACGCTCCCAGTCTTGCCACCTATCTGCGGCCGCTCGTCCATCATTAGGCCGTTCAAGTTCGGTCCGCAAACGGAAATTATTTTAATTTCTTTCCGCTTAAATTCCAAATAATCGACGCAGGGGACGCGTTCAAGCGGGAAGCTGGGAGAAGCTGTCGGGAGCGGACAAAAAAATTCCTTGGATTGCCTGCTTTGAGCGACTATGGTTCGCATCAAGACAGCGGGCCATTTGGGTGGCTCAAGATGTTGAAAAGCGCTGTCAAAACCTCGGTATAGCCAATGAAACGTCCCAATACACCGGGTGGTGACGGCTTGTGAATCCGCTGGTTGCTGGGACGCGCCCCTTTCAAGGGTAATTAGACCAAGCATTAAAAACTACGTGACGGTGATATGAGACAAGGGCAGAACTCGAAGCGGTCGCGCGGCCGCAGCGGAGGGCGACGTAATGGGTCCCCGAGGCACCAAAGCTTCGATAGCAACGGTCCAAGCATCCGTATTCGCGGTAATGCGCATCAAGTCTATGAAAAATATATACAATTAGCCCGCGATGCGAATGCGGCCGGTGATCGAATCACCGCCGAGAACATGTACCAGCATGCGGAACATTATTACCGGATCATGAACGTTGATGACGGTGATTCGCAGCGCCAAAACCGCGGAAATGGCGCCGATCAGCGTCAAAACCAACGCAATGCGCCACAGGGGCAAGACGGGTCCCAGGCGGAGAGTGGACAACGCGCGGAACAATCTGCGCAGAACGAAAACTCGGACGGCGCCAACGGTTCCGGCGAGAAACGCGGAAACGGAGCCGCAGACCCCGTGCAGAAAGATGCTGAGGCTGCTGACAATACCGAGGAGCCGCGGCGAGAACGGGCACCGCGCCGGTCGCGTCGCAACGGCGGACGGGCACGCAATGACGCGCCCGCTGCGGAAGCGGCTGAGGGTGGGGAAACGGCTACTGTCGTTGAGCCGGAACCGGCCGTAGAGCCTGCCGAAGCGGACGCCAACGAAGTTCACTAGACCGGTCGGGGGCTGATTTGCGCGCCATTCGGGGCGGGCAGATTTACCGCTGATCAGTTCGTATCGCTAAGGTTTTTGACCGGCATCCAAGCGGATCGCGCCGGATGCCTGCAATCGAAATCCAAAAATGTTGACGGCGGCAACGCTGTTCACGTTACCGCCGTCTATCCGTAGCCGATGCCTTATGGGAGGGGCAGGGTGGGCGATCGACCAACGGTATGACCTAATAATTGCCTATAAATCCGCCTCTTTCAGTGACGCTGGTCACAGGATCGGCTGGAAAGCGTAGTTTTTTATTTCAAACATTTGATTTGGCGCGTAATTTTCGAGAATGGCGACCCGTCAAAAGGGCCGGACACCCCGAAAAATCACGCCGAATTCGTTGGAATCGGCGGCGCTTGCCTATTTGCAGCGCTATGCCACATCTGCCGCGAATTTGCGGACCGTTTTGATGCGGCGGGTGCACCGTGCCGCTCAGGCCCACGACGATGATCCCGCGGTTGGTGCCGCTTTGGTCGATGCATTGGTTGACCGCTATGTGCGGTCCGGATTGCTGGACGATCAGGCCTATGCGCAGGGGCGGGCGGCGTCGTTGCATCGCCGGGGTATTTCGCGGCGGGGAATTATCGCGCGGCTTACCGCAAAGGGTGTGGCGCCGACCGTCATCGAAGAGATATTGTCCGAATTGCGGGATACTCACGCCAATCTCGACCTTGATGCGGCTTGCAACTATGCGCGCCGTCGTCGACTTGGGCCTTGGCGATCAGCGGGCCGTGCGGAACGGCGCGAACGGGATCTTGCCGCCCTCGCCCGGCAAGGTTTTGGCTACGAACTGGCGCTGCGCGTGATCGATGCGGAGGACACCGCTGTACTGGAAGAGGAATTGCGCGGCGACTGATCAATCCGAATCGAGAGGGTTCCGTGCGGATGCGGCGTTGCCGGGAATGACGACAAGCTTACGCCGCGCACGTGCAACATTGGCCGTCGGTGCGGCACCATAGATTTGTTTGATGGCCTCGATCAGCAGAACGCCGGAGAAGGTTGGGAACAGCCGGTGGCCAATCCGCTCCATCGCCGGAGCTGACGTGAGAGCGAAACGCCATCGGCTCGGTGGCATGTATAGCGCTCTGCCGGAATCGACCGGCGAAAATAGGCTGTCCTGCAACAGTCGCCGTGCTTGCCGGTTTGTATAGGGCAGTCCGTGCCCGAAGGGGGTGCGCTCCAGCCGCGCCCAGATGCCGCGCCTGTTTGGAACGACAATGAGGATGCGGCCGCTCGCCGAGAGGACGCGCCAAGCCTCCCGCATCGTGGCGCGCAACTGCTCGCCATGTTCGACCGCATGGACCATCAGAAGCCGGTCGATCGACAAATCTTCGAAGGGTAGCTCAGCGCTATCGGTTAGTGTCACGAGGCCGGGTCTTCCTTTCGGCCATGGCATGACGCCCTGTTGCGCCGGCATGGCGGCCAGCACGCGCGCCGCCTCGCCCTGATAGGACTGCAGATACGGCGTCGCATAGCCGAGGCCGAGCAAAGACATGCCACGCAAATCCGGCCAGATATCGCGAATCCGGCGCTGGATCATGCGCCGTGCCACGCCGCCAAGCGGTCGGCGGTAAAATTCATTCAGATCGACGACATCGGGCCACATGTTGGGACCTTAGCATAGCTTTCGGACGATTTTGTTAATCGCTGCCGTGCTACGATATAGGCATGACCGACAAGGATTCCGTCCTCCAATTACTGTGCGCAGCGCTTCGCACTGAAGGACTCTTGCTTCGGGGTGGGTTCCATCCCGAACCCGATGACGATGCTCCCCCAGGTACCGCAACGCTGCTCCTCGTTGGCAACGCGGGCCCTGAGATGTGGTACGCATTTGAGAAAGGGCGCCGTCGAGGAACGGACCGGTTGAACGACTGGACACGACGCGTCCTGTCGGGCGTTGCTGACCGGTTTGGGGCGGCGGCTATCTTTCCGTTTGACGGACCGCCCTATGCGCCCTTTTTCGGTTGGGCGCGGCAGGCGGAAGCGGTCTCCGAGTCGCCGATCGGGATGATGATCCATCCGGCTTATGGCTTATGGCATGCGTGGCGCGGGGCGCTCGCCTTTCGAGATAAGCTTGCCGTGCCGGAATTCCAGCCAGTGCCGAGGTCCTGCGATGGATGCAACGACAAACCATGCCGCACGGCGTGTCCGGTCGATGCGTTTCGGGACGGCACCTATGACGTTGCCGCCTGCGCCGCGCACCTAAGAACGGAGGCGGGCGCCGACTGTATGGCGTTGGGATGCCGGGCGCGGCGCGCCTGCCCAATTGGATCCGATCATATCTATGCGCCAGCGCAGGCGCGTTTCCACATGCGCGCCTTTCTGCGGAACCAGCCACCGTAGCGGTTGAAAAAACCAAAGTTCCAGGTGATCAGGCGGCTTCGGCGATCGCGCGCAGAAAGATGTCGCCGAAATCCCGCAGTTTCGCGTCGCCAACACCATGAACCTCGGCGAACGACACGGCATCGCGTGGTCGGCGCTGCGCCATGTCGATCAAAGACCGGTCTGAGAAGACGACATAGGCCGGCACACCGCGTTCCTTCGCGAGTCGCAGCCGAAGGTTCTTGAGGGCCGCCAACAAGGCGTCGTCGGCGTCGTCCAGCTCCGACAAAGGCGCGGCACTGCGCGACTTTCGAGTCGGCTTGGCGGGTGCCCGGTCCTCGCGATAGGCGAAACTCCCGTCCCCTTCCAGTAGTGTTTGCCCTTTGTTGGTTACGGACAAGCCGCCATAACCTTCGATGTCGAGCTTCAGAAAACTGGCCGCGACGAGCTGGCGAATAATCGAGCGCCAGGAATCCTTGCTGCGATCGGCACCGACGCCGAAGGGTGGCAATTGGTCATGACGTGCGCTTATAACCTTTTCTGTCTCCGTGCCGCGCAGCACGTCGATGATATGCGCCACGCCAAATCGCTGTCCGGTCTTAACAATGGCGGTCAACGCCTGCTGGCCGACTTCAGACCCATCGAGAAGCTCGACCGGATCGACGCAGGTATCGCAATTGCCGCATGCCTCGCCCGTATCGCCAAAATAGGCCAGTAGGGTGGTGCGGCGGCAGGTGGCGGCTTCGCAATAGCCGATCAGCGCGTCGAGGCGCTGATGTTCGCGCCGTCGCCGATCGTCGCCGCCGTCTTCCTGCTCGATGAAAACCCTCCGCATGCGGATATCGTCGAGCCCATACAGCATATGCGCCTCTGCAGGTTGTCCGTCACGGCCGGCGCGTCCGATCTCCTGGTAATAGGCCTCCATACTGCCTGGCAAATCGGTGTGGAAAACGAACCGCACATCCGGTTTGTCGATGCCCATGCCGAAGGCGATCGTCGCCACCATCACCTGGCCGGGTTCGGTCATGAAGATGTCCTGATTGCGGTCGCGGTCCCACTTGTCCATGCCCGCGTGATAGGGCAGGGCGGCAATACCGTTGTCGGACAGCAACCGGCTGATATTCTCCGTCTTCTTGCGGGACAGGCAGTAGACGATTCCGCTTTCACCCCTGTGGCGTTGCAGGAAGGCGAGCAATTGCTGGCTGCCGTTGCGGCGCATCTCCACCGCTAGTTTGATGTTCGGCCGGTCGAAACCGGCAACAAAGATTTCGCCATCGCCTTCGAACAGTTTTGCGGCGATATCGCGACGCGTGGCGTTGTCGGCCGTTGCGGTGAGGGCGGCGATCGGGACACCCGGAAAGTGGTGGCGCAAATCAGCGAGCGCTTCATAGTCAGGCCGAAAGGCGGGACCCCATTGCGAAATGCAATGCGCCTCGTCTATCGCGATCAGGCGGATTGGCAATTTCGCGAGTGCGGCCAGCATCCGATCGGTCATCAAACGTTCAGGGGAGAGGTAAAGTAACCGTGTCTCTCCGGCGGCGACCCGCCGCCAGGCTGCGACATTGTCGGCCCGATCGCGGGCGGAGTTGATGGTTTCCGCGGCGACACCTGCCAGTCGCAAACTCGCCACCTGATCCTGCATCAGCGCGACCAGCGGCGACACGACAATTGTAAGTCCACCCAGCGCGAGCGCTGAGACTTGGAAGCAAAGCGACTTACCCGAGCCTGTCGGCATCACCGCCAAAGCATTGCGGCCGATGAGGAGGGCGCGGACGACAGGTTCCTGGCCTTCACGGTAGTCCTCGAAACCGAAGACATCGTGCAGGATTCGGCGGTCGTCCGTCGTCATGGCCGCTAGGCCGCCAGCAGTTCGGCGGCCTTGGTGCGGGCGGTGTCGGCCTCCGCCGCTTCGCCGCAAGCGTCGAGTGCCTCAGCGTACATGTTCCAGGACGGGCCGCTGGTCGGTGCCATATCGGTGCGTTCGGCGAGTAGGACACGGGCCAGACTGTGTTGTCCATCCTTCAAGGCGGCGTGAATTAGCATGCGTTCCCAAACATCTCGCTGCGCCCAACTGCCGCCGAGCGGCAGCATCCGGTATCGCGCGGACATCATGATATCGACGACCTGCGCGTAATCCTTCGCACCGTGTGCCAGGATCGCCTCGGCGACCGGAATGCCGGCGTCGCGATAGGTGGTGGCGATGGTCACGCCCTTGTCGGCATTCTCCGCCGCGAAGTCGCGCATCGAGGCGAGCATGGCCTCCGCCTCCGCACGGCGGCCGCTCATGGTCAGTGCCATGATGTAGTGCAGATCGTTGAACGGACGCAATCGGGTGTCGACCCGATCAGCGCTGATTTCGGCAATCGAATCCCAACGATCGCCAACGTCTAGGCCCAGCATGTCAAACCGCATCAGCATGCTCGATGCGTTGCAAATGTCGGTGTTGTCCTGCGACGGTTCCTTCCAGAATTGCCGATCATAGGCGTCGAGTACATCGTCAAAGCGTTCCAGCTCCAGATAATGCAGGGCGCGGTGCCACCACATGTGATGGGCGAAGATGCCGCGCTTCTGCCAGGCTTCTTCATGGGCGTCGACCCATTCGATGCCTTCCTGGCGCCGGCCCATGCCTTCCAGGACATGGGCGACGCAATGGCCGGCCCAGATGTCGTTTTCATTGATCTCGACAGCCCGTTTGCCGAGGGGTTCTGCTTGCGCAAAGTCGTGGTTCTCCTCCAGCGAGAAGGCACGGCAGCCAAGGACGTAACCGTAGCCGGGCACCGATTCATCCCAGCGCGGCATCACCCGGGCCATCGAGTCGCGCATTTGCGCCAGGTCGCCCAGGAAGAAATGCATGGTATGAGCGATGCGCAAGGCAAGAATATCGTGTGGATGGTCGACCAAAATGGTTTCCCAGATCGCGTTCATGCCGCGGATATCGCCACGGCACCAGGCGGCAAGTGCAGCCACATGTTTACGTTCCCGGTCGGTTGCGCCCGGCGCCAATTTTTCCGCCGCGGCTAACGCGTCGCCGCTCATAGCCGCCAAATGGGGGAGCGCCGGCAGGCGGTAGAAATAACCGCGCAGCACCTGACCCATGATCATGTCGGGATCGACTTCGCCAATTCGCTTCAACAGACGGGCGGCGTCTCGTCCGGAAGCGAGAAACTCATCGACGCTGGCATCGAAGGCGTCAACCGCCTCCTGACTCGACGCCGTGTACGCGATCCCACGCTTGTCGTAATACATGAATCTCAATCCCCCGAATCCAGTCCCAACACCACTACCGTTTTATTGGAGGCGCCCGCGTCGCGCAATTCGTCCCGCCCTATTCGTCCGCGGATTCGTAGGTGTAGCGAAAGTCACAATGGTCCGCGCCGGCCATCTTGGTTTGCGTGCGGGACAGCTTGATGTCGGGATTGAAGCCGGTGCAAAAGGAGCCGTCGCGATTGCAAGAGAGCAGGTGGCCGATCTCGCCCAGACCCATCTCGTGGTACATTTCCGAATACCGGCAGCGTGTGACATTGAAATCGAGCGCGCGGTCGGTTTCCGCCAGGAAGTCTATTTCCAATGCATCCTGACGGGTCCATTGCGGCAGAAGCGCGGCGAACCCTCTCAAGTCGGCGGTGACATCGTCCCGTTCTGCCAGACTACGGCCATGATCGATAGCGTTTTGGATGATTGCGCGGCCAAGGATTTCCTGCGCCTGTTCTTTTCCAAGCGCGCGGACCATTTCGTCATAGATCGGTTTGATGATGTTCGCTTCGATACGGCGAAGTTCGAGGATCGGCAGGTCTTCCATGGCGGTTCGCATTCCCTGAAGTCGCTTCCGCCAAAATATGGCGGGGCAGCAGACGCCGCAAACGCGAAGGCAAACCGCTTGCAACAAGCCGACGATATCCCGTTGACGCGCGAATCGGCACCTTGCATAGCGTGCGCATCGACGAAAGAGAGGTCGCGATGCAGAATGTCTTCACTTGGTTCGCTTACGCAGGAACGGCCGTTTTCGCCGTGAGCGGCGCCATGGTCGGGCTGCGTAAATCGATGGATGTCGTCGGCGTTTGCTTCGTGGCGACCTTGACCGGGGTCGGTGGCGGTACGCTGCGCGATCTGCTGCTTGGCGCATCACCGGTTGGTTGGGTCTTGCAGCCGACCGATATCGGTATTTGCCTGACCTGTGCGGTCCTGGCCAGCGTATTCAACAACTGGCTGATCGGCCGGCGGGCGTAATGGCTGCTCTATGCGGACGCGGCCGGAATCGCGCTGTTTGCGGTGCTCGGCGCGGCCAAGGCGGAGGCGACATTCGCGCATCCGCTAGTCGCGATCCTGTTCGGCGCCATGAGCGCCTGTTTCGGCGGCCTTCTGCGCGATATCGTCTGCAGCGAGCAGCCGGTGCTCTTCCGACGGGAAATCTACGTGTCCGCCGCCCTGCTTGGCGCCGCCGTTTTCACCTTGCTGCCCGCCGAGATCGGGTTTGACGGGCGGGCGTTTGCCAGATTGGCGGCAGCGCTGCTCCTACGTCTCTGTGCAATCCGTTGGAGCTGGACGCTGCCGTTTCCGAAATACCGCGAAGGGGCAGGCTAGATAATGTTGTCCTCGCGCATCTTGGCGACTTCTTCCGCGGAGTAGCCGAGCCAGTCCCCATAGATCTCCTCGTTGTTCCCGCCATGGAGCGGAGCGGTCGTCACATCGACCTTGCTGTTGGACATCTGGATCGGCGATGCGGGCACTGTCATTTCGCCTCGTACGGGATGTTCGATCTTGCTCATGATGCCGCGCTTGTGCAGGTCCTCGTCATCGAGTTGCTCTTTCATATTAAGCACCGCGCCGCACGGAACCTTGGCACTTGCGATGGTCTCCATGACCTCCCGCTTGGTGTGCTTCGACGTCCATTCGGAGATCGCTGCGTCGACCAGTTCCTTGTTCTCGTACCGGGTCGTTCCGTCCTTCATGCGTGGATCGTCGAGCAGATCCTCGCGGCCGATCGCCGTGCACAGACGCTTCCAATGTTCCTCGTTGCCGCGCGAGGTGAAGATATAAGCCCAATCGTCGAGCCCGCCGCCCTTGCACGGGAACAGACCGCCAGGTGCGGTACCGATTACATCGTTGCCGCCGCGGGGTAAAAGCGATCCGTCTTCGCGTTGCGCTTGCCGGCTCATCGCCGTGCGGCTGTAGTTCACCATAGCGTCGCGCATGGCGATCTGGACGTGCTGGCCTTCGCCCGTGGTCACCCGCTGGAACAAGGCGGCCAGGATACCCATGCAGAGCATCATGCCGGTGCCTGTGTCGCCCATCGTGGCGCCGGGCCGGATCGGCGGTTGATCCGGCATGCCGTTGATGGCGAACGTCCCGCCTGTCGCTTGGGCAATCATGTCGAAGGATAGGTAGTCAGCATGCGGACCGTCGGGCGAGAAGCCCTTGACCTGAGCGAAGATGATGCGCGGGTTCAGTTCCTTTAGCCGCTCGTAATCGAAGCCGAGGCGCGCGAAGGTGCCAGGCGCCATATTCTCAATAACGACATCGGCCTTCTGCACCATCTTCTCGATCAACGCCTTGCCTTCCGGCGACTTCATGTTGCAGGTGATGCCCTTTTTGTTGGTGTTGTAGAAGATGAAGTAATGGGCGTCGGCGTCCGGCCGGTTGCTGAAGCCCCAGCGGCCGGGCTCGCCGCGTTTCGGTTCTTCGACTTTCACGACCTCTGCACCCAGCCAGGCCAGTGCCTGGGTGCAGGACGGTCCGGCTTCGAATTGGGTGAAGTCGAGTACCTTAATGCCGTCGAGCGCGGGGGCCATGCTGGGTATGCTGTTGCCGTCCATAATCGAGTTCCTCTCTTCCAATGTTTCGTCTTACCGCGAGGCTCGTCGTCTTCCGGATTGGGAAAAGCTGAAGCGCCATGGGCCCGGAATACGATGCCATCGGTCGAATGCTTCTGGTGACATTGTCGCCAGCAGTCCGCCGAATGGCAAATTTTGGAACATTTGCCGGTTGGTTGCCGAACGCATTCGTTGCGTTATGGTTCCGTTTTTCATGTTGTATTCCCAAGGAATGGTACAGAAACGGTCTCTGTATTGTCAGAGCAGTGTTGACTGCCGTTCGGTTCGTTCGCACATGATGTCCGCGGCCACTCGGCCGCTGCTGTTTTGTCGGAATTCGTCACCACGGGTTCCGACAGCTATTTTTGATTGAGCCGAGCTTGTGAGCCTTGAGTCGGAAACCTTTCAACAAACCGCGCACGACCCGCGCCACCGATAGCTGGCGCAAGCTCGAGCTCGGATACGCACGGCAGGACATCCAGCGTGTGCGCGATATGGCGGTCTTTGCGGTAACGCTGCGGGATACCTTCGAGCGCGAGTTTGGCCGTGACGGCGAACTCCTCGCACAGATTTTTTGCGAGGTGAGCCGCCAGCTGGAACTGCAGGAAATTTCCGTCGATATTCAGGGATTGGCCAACGGTCTCGGTTGGCCTTACGCGACCGCACACCGGCGCTGCCTGCAGCTGGAAAAGAAGGGTCATCTCGTTCTCCGAAAGGCAGGGCGCCACATCGCGATAAGCTGGTCGGACGAGACCCTTGAGCGCATCATGGAAGCACTCAAAGTGCTGGACGATCCGCCGCAAAATCCGTGATCGCGATCATTGGCGCGCCGATTGAGATGATGGAATTGCAATGGAACGGCTCAGGTTCTGGCTGAAGTACAAAAAAGCCGATGCCAAAGCGTGTCGAATTTCAAGCCAAGGGCATTTGATGAAATAACTTTTACGTTATTTTTATGTCGGTTGTGCGTATTGCGATAAGGTGGGCGCACGCGGATAATCGTCGCCATGATACAGAAGCATCATGCTCATGCGGATATCGCGCAGGTTATGGACTACTACGACTCGGTCGGTCGGCCGGGAATGTGGCCCGACCTGGATGAGTTCGACCCGATGAGCGCTGATATTCCCCGGGATGTTGTCGATCGAATGGTGCTTATCGAGGTTACTCGGCGGCCATGGAAGTTTGAGCTGCTCTACGCTGGCGCATTCATCGAGGAGACCGCGGGCAGACGTTTCAAGGGCAGGGATTTCGGGGAACGTCTCCGTGGCGAGGAGCGGTTGCAATTCGACTGCAACTTGATCGACCTGGTGAGTAAAGGCAGGCCATCCTGGCGGTGAGGCCGTTCGTACCTTCGCAAGGACATCCGAAACTGGGAACTTGAAAGGGTTATGTTGCCTCTGTCCGAATCTGGGGATCGTGTCGATGTGCTGCTTTCTGTTTCCAAATTCCACAACCTCGGCTGAGCATTCCCACGCCTAAGAATCCGCTGCCATTGCCGGCTTCGTTTTCTTGTTAACCGTTCGCTCAAAATGGTCGATTTATCCATTTCGGATACAAAAATCTTTGACGGTTTTCTTTCACTTCCATAGCGTTTATTTAATTTTTTTTGCAATTAAATGTGAGCGCTTAGCTCCGTTCGTCTCAACCGAAAGGGATGTCGATCGATGAAGCGCTATAACGCCTATATTCGAGACCCGCATGACGACCGTATTGTGGAGCTAGCAGAAATCCGCGCCTAGAATATCGTCGAATGCGTTCAAATCGCGTTCCAGGGTACCATGAACGACAACGGTATTCAGGAACCGGCTGCCGGTGAGAACATTGCGGTAACCGTCACACCGTTGGAAGATTAAGGTCGGTATCTCTGGCTTAACTCGGAAGCCGAAGCGTTCCCGAAATTGAAAATCTGGAGCCTATTTTCCCCACCGCAACGTGGTTAGGTCCATTTGTGTGGCCAGTGCCAGCAATTGCGACCGAGTTTCGGGTGCCAGTGGCGGCATTGGATGCCGAACATGGTCGGACGCGATCACGCCCCCTTCCTTGAACACTGCTTTGCAGGCACGCAGTCCGCATTGCCGGTTCTCGAAATTGATCAGTGGTAGAAGGCGGGCATATTGTTCGGTTGCGCCCGCGGTATCGCCAACGCGGTGCGCTTCAACCAACGGCTTCAACTGATCCGGCAATAAGGCGCTGGGCATTGTGCCCGTGGCACCAGCATTGAGGTCCGCCATCAAGGTAATGGCCTCCTCCCCGTCGAACGGCCCTTCGATGGCATCGCCGCCGGCTGCGATCAACGCGCGCAACTTGTCGGCCGCCATGGGGGTCTCGATCTTGAAATAGCGCACCTGTTCGATCTCCGTCGCCAGTTTCACGAGAAACGGTACGGATAGAGTCACGCCGCTCAGGGGCGCATCCTGCACCATGATCGGAATACGGGCCGCGTCGCTGACCCGCGCAAACTGTTCGTAGGTGCCTTGCTCCGAGCCCTGCAGACTGGCGCCATGATAGGGCGGCATCAGCATGATCATCGCGGCGCCCCGTTCCGCCGCGTCGCGGGCCCGGTCGACCGCAATCTGTGTGGAAAAATGAGAACAGGTGACGATGACCGGTAGGCGGCTATCGATATGCGAAAGGCAGAGGTCCGCCAGCGCCGTGCGCTCGTCATCCGACAGCAGAAACTGCTCTGAATAGTTCGCCAGGATACAGACGCCGTCGCTGCCCTGATCGACCATGCAATCCAGTACCCGTCGTTGGCCCTCGAGATCGAGGTCGCCGGACTCCGTGAAGATTGTCGGTACGACGGGAAAGACGCCGCGATAGGGTTGGGTCATTTTCGTTCTCGGTCTGCTGAGGTCAATGAGGCCACCCTATTCGCTTTGGTCGCGAAGCGGAACGATAACGAATGCGCCATTGCCCGCGAATTTCGCTCGCGCTACCTTTGCCATATGCCTGATTCAACGAATATTGGTGCGGAACGGCTGCATTCGGTCTGCCCGCACGATTGCCCGAGCCAGTGTCCGATCGAAGTCGAGCGGATCGACGATTACACTATCAAGCGCGTCTACGGCGCGACGCGCAGCGACTATCACGCGGGTGTAGTCTGCGCCAAGGTCGCGCGCTACAACGAGCGGGTGCACCATCCGGACCGGCTGAAAACGCCGTTGCGACGTGTCGGGGCGCGAGGCGACCGCGCGGGGTTCGAGCCCATCTCCTGGGACGATGCGATGGACGCCGTCGCCGAAGGCCTGTCCAAGGCGATCGAACGGCATGGGCCGGAAACCGTCTGGGCATACGATTTCGCCGGGACGATGGGACAAATCCAGCGACACGGCATCAACCGATTCCGCAATGCGCTTAAATTCTCGCGCCATATGGGCTCGATCTGTACATGGCTGCCGGACGCTGGGTGGGAAGCGGGAACCGGCGTCAAGCGTGGTGTCAACCCGCGCGAGATGGACGAGTCGGATCTGATCGTCATCTGGGGCGGCAATCCGGTGAACACCCAGGTTCACGTGATGACCCATGTGGCCAATGCCCGGAAGCGCGGCGCTAAGTTGATCGTCGTCGACCCTTACCGCACCGGCACCGCCGCGCAGTCGGACATGCACCTCATGGTGCGACCTGGTACCGACGGTGCGGTCGCGACGGCGATGATGCATATCCTGTTTAAGGAAGGCTTCGCCGACCGCGATTATCTGACCTGCTACACCGACCACGGCCCGGATTTCGAGGCGCATCTTGAGTCGAAGACACCAGAGTGGGCGGCGGAAATCAGCGGTGTTCCGGCGGAGCAGATCATCGAATTCGCGCGGCTGTACGGTGGTACCAAACGGTCTTTTATCCGGTGCGGCTACGGTTTCGCCCGGTCGCGGAACGGTGCAGCGCAGATGCATGCGGTGACCTGCCTGCCGGCGATCACTGGCGCCTGGCAGCACAAGGGCGGGGGCGCGCTCTACAGCAATTCCGGCATGTATAAGCTCGATCGAACGTTGCTCGACGGGTTGGACGTCGCCGATCCCTCGGTCCGCGGTCTCGACATGCCGCAGGTCGGCGCCATCCTGATGGGTGAGAAGCAAGTTCTCGGCGACGGCCCCCCGGTCGATGCGTTGTTCGTGCAGAATACCAATCCCATGTCGATCGCCCCGGACCAGACGAAGGTGCGGCAGGGTTTCTCGCGCGAGGATCTGTTCATCTGCGTGCATGAGCAGTTCCTGACGGAGACTGCGGTGATGGCGGACATCGTTCTCCCCGCGACGATGTTTCTGGAACATACCGACATGTATACCGGCGGCGGTCACTCGCTGCTGATGCTGTCCAAGCCGGTGATCGAGCCCTACGCGGAATGCCGGCCGAACCATTGGGTCCTCACCAACCTGGCTAAAATGCTGGGTGGTGAGCATAGCGGGTTCGATATGACGGAATGGGAAATCATCGACGAAACTCTGCGTGCGTCGGGCCTGCCGAGCGCGGACGAGGTCTGGGCCGGCGATAAATGGATCGACTGCGCCGCGCCGTTCGAAGAGGCGCATTTCCTGAACGGCTTCGCCACGCCGGACAAGAAATTCCACTTCGCCCCGGATTGGAGCCGCGTCGGCGCCAACAACGCGGTGATGTCCAAATATCCCGACCATGTCGACATCATCGACAACGCGAGTGATGAAAAGCCGTTCCGGCTGGTCACCGCGCCGGCGCGCAACTACCTCAACAGTTCATTCAACGAGACGCCGACCTCGATCAAACGCGAAGGGCGGCCGAAGGTGAAGATGCATCCGGACGATATCGCTGAACTGGGCCTGGCGGACGGGCAGGCGGTGCGTATGGGCAATGCGCGCGGTGTCGTCAGTCTGCATATCGAGGCGTTCGAAGGTCTGCAGCGCGGTGTTGTGGTGGTGGAAAGCCTTTGGCCCAATACCGCGTATAGCGATGGTAAGGGCATCAACACCCTGACCAGCGCCGAACCGGGCCCCCCGAACGGCGGTGCGGCCTTCCACGACACGGCGGTCTGGATCAAGGCCGCTTAGGCGCGGTACCCTCTCACAAAGGGAGGAGACCGCCATGGATGACATTCTGATCAAGAACGGGACCGTGATCGACGGCACCGGCGCGCCCGAACGCCTTGCCGATGTGGCTATCCGGGAGGGACGCATTGCGGCGGTCGAAGAAAATTACAGCGGCAGCGCTGAGCGGGTGATCGATGCGCATGGGCGTATCGTCGCGCCAGGTTTTATCGACATCCATACCCACTCCGACTTCACCTTGCCGCTCAACCCGAAAGCGGAATGCAAAATCCGTCAGGGCGTCACCACGGAAGTGGTGGGCAATTGCGGCTTCTCCGTGGCGCCGGCCTTGCCGGACAAGGTCGACATGCTGCGCGATTACCTGTCGGGCAGCGCGCCTTGGTTGCCGTTCGAGGAGACCGACTTTAGTCGTTACATGGATGCTTGGCCTGATATCTCGGTCAACACGGTGATGCAGGTCGGCCACAACACGCTGCGCATCATGGCGATGGGGATGGAGGACCGCGACCCGACAGACGGCGAACTGCAGCACATGCAGGCGATGCTCGCAGAGGCGCTCGATGCGGGGGCGCTCGGCTTGTCTTCGGGCCTGTTCACCGCGCCCGGCTGCTATAGCAAGCCCGAAGAAATGCACGCGCTCGGCCGCGTCGTGCAGGCGCATGGCGGACGCTATTCGAGCCATGTTCGCGATGAAAGTCACTGTGTGCACGAGGCGGTCGCGGAAGCGATCGATGTCGGCGAGACCTGCGGCATTCATGTCCAGGTTGCCCATCTGAAACTTAGTGGGACGGGCAAGTGGGGCGAGGCGGACAAGCTGTTGGAACAGTTTACCGCGGCGCGCGAGCGCGGTGTCGATGTGCATTGCGACCAATATCCCTATGACTGGGCGACGAACCCGCTACGCTTCTTGCTGCCGACCTGGCTGCAGGAGGGCGGCATGGAAGCAATGCTGGAACGGCTGGCCGATCCGCAAACCCGTTCCCGCGTGCGGCAAAAGATCGCCGAAGTGGGGTTCAATAATTTCGGCCATATCGAAAGCTGGGCGGATATCCGCATCGCCATATCGCCGAACGGTGCGGCGGAGCCGGGTTTGACCATCGAAGAGATTGCCGAACAGCGGAATATCGACGCGCTCGACGCCATCTTCGATATCATCATCGACGATCGCGGTGCCACCCGCATCCTGGTGCGCAGCATGTCGGAGGACGATGTGCGCCGCATTGCGGCCGAACCGACGATGACGGTGGGTTCGGACGGACCCTGCGTTGCGCCCTACGGCGTGACGGGCCAGGGCAAGCCGCATCCGCGCCTCTACGGCACGTTCCCGCGGCTGATCGGCCGCTACGCCCGCGACCTGGGAATCCTGACCTTGCCGCAGGCGATCGCCAAGATGACCGGCAATGCGGCGACGGCCCTGGGCCTGAGCGAGCGGGGCACTTTGCAAGAAGGCTATGCGGCGGATGTGGTGGTCTTCAATGCGGACACGATCATGGACGAGGCGACCTTCGACGAACCGCACACCTATCCGACCGGCGTAGAGACGGTCATCGTCAACGGCGCCGTGGTGATCCACGAAGGCACGCACAGCGATGCGCTGCCCGGCAAGCTGTTGCGCCGTCGCGAGAACGTTCTCGGCTAACGGGTTCGCGTCATTATCGAAAGGCCGGCGCCTGCAACGGTGACGGCCCCCGCAAAGGTGACGAACAGAACGAGATAGCTGTCCGCGATGCCGAGCAGCAGGCTGCCGATAGCTGGGCCTGCGACGATCCCGCCATACATGAAAAACTGATTGCCGCTAGTCGCGTCGGCCGCGCGCCCGTCCGGTGCCAGAAGCGCGATCTCCGACATGAACAGGCCCACCCAGCCATTGCCGCCGATGCCGAGCACGACAGCGGCCCCATAGAACACCCAAACGGGCCAGCTCTCGTCAGACAGCGCGATGGCGATGAGACCAGCCGCCATGATGTAGGCGAGCAGTGGCAGGATGGTGCGGGTCGCGATCCATCTCCCGGCGACGAACCCAAGCAGGATGCGCGCGGCGATGCCCGATACATGGTGTGTCGCGTAGATCAGCCCGGCCAACTCCGGCGCCATGCTGAGTTCGCGCCACAGATAGACGATCAGGTAGGTCGCCAGGGCGAGCTGGCTGCCCGCGAAGACCATGCCGGCAAGCGCATGTCCGCGCTGCTGCCGGTCGGTCCAGACGAAACGCAACGACCCGACCAAATCCCGCAACGCAACCCCGCTGCCTGTGCGCCGCGCCTCTTTCGGCCCGACCCCGAAAAGCTGCGAGATCAGCAGCGCGCCCACGACGCAGGCGGGAATGACGTAGAGTGCGGTGCGCCAATCGTAGAGAACGATCAGCGGCGGCAGGATGGCGCCCGCCAGCATGCCGCCCGCCGGCGTGCCACATTGTTTGATGGAGAAGATCAGCGGCTGCCAGCGCGGCGGCGATACGCGCGCCAGCACGTGGCTGCCGGCCGGGTTCATGGGCGCGGTCGAGAAGCCGATGACCACCGCGCCGAGCAGGGCCCAGAGCGGGTGGGCCAGGCTGATCAACAAGGTTCCCGTGGCGGTGCAAAGGAGGGTGGCTTGAAAAACGCGTTGCGCTCCGAAGCGGGCGATGAAGGTGCCGCTCGGCAGGCCGACGATCATCGCCGTCAGATAGACGATGGACACCGCGCCGCCCACCGCGCTCGCCGAAATCCCGAAATCCTCCGCCGCAGCGCTGGCGACGACAGGGATCGCGTACGACCCCATGGTGAGGACCGACTGGATCGCCAGGATGACCAGCAGCGGCGTCATCACCTGGCGCTGAAGGAGATCTTGCATGACTGTGGTCCGGTTATCGCGCCCGGTGATCCTTGTCGAGGCCCGGCTTCTTCGGATGCGGGTAGGGGTGGTGGAAGTCGCGGACGATGTGATCAATGGCGGCGTATTTGGCGCAGCTTTCGTGATAGATCTCGGCCAGCGTGTCCTCCATCGCGTAGTCCTCGCCCAAGGTGCGGGCGAAGGCTTCCGTCTCCGCCGGCGGATGGTCACGGTACCATGCCACTGTCTGTGCAAGGGCGGCTTCCGGTTCGACCGCATCGCGGTAACCGAGTTCCGACTTGATCTTGTAGATGTCGAAGAATTTGTGGTCCGCCGGCCCGAAGAAGGTCATCAGGCTGCGCGCCGGAAAGGCGACCTTATCCGGCACCGTGATGATCTCGATCTCGCCGCCTATCTCCCGTCCGATCATCTCAACCCATTGGGTATAGGTGAACTGCCGGTCGTCGGCGCAATTGTAGACTTGCCCGGCCGCGGCGTCCGGCTGTCGCACGGCGAGCAGCACCGCATGCGCCACATTCTCCGCATGACCGCGCGAGGACAGACTGAGCCCACCATCCGGCAGCACGATGTGCGGCCGCCCGTCCATGAAGCGCCGCATCAAGGTCCAGACCGTCGGCGTGATCTGCCGCGGACCGTAGACGGTGGGATAGCGGAAATGGGTCGCGCTGTAGCGCCCCACCGCATGCCCTTCCATCACCGCCTCTTCCGAAATGCGCACCAGATAGCCGAAGCGGAACTCGTCGATATCCGGCACCTTCTCGGCGTCCTCGTGCAGCGGGATCCGCATGCCCACGGGTGACAGCAGTTCCGGCTGAATCATGCCGCGATAGCAGGGCGCGCCGCCGACCGTGATCAGCCGGTCGCAATGATCGCCCGCGATCTCCGCCACGTAGCGGATCCGCCCATAGGTCGCGATGATCAGATCGAAGCGGCGACCGTCCAGCGCCTCGGCTAGGGTCTCGCGGAAATGCGGATCGGCGATGATGCGCGGCACTGAAGCCGGGATCTCGTCGCTGTCATGGGTGCCGCGATGCATCATCGAGACGTCGTAACCGAGCGCGATAAGCCCGTTGATCAGATAGGGGCCCGTCGGCCCGGTGCCGCCGATGACGAGTGCTTTCAAGGGTGTGTCCTCTGGTTGATGCGGTCAGACGAATGCATGCCGCTTTCGTGGCAGGCCAAAACCTTATGATGCCGTCCCGGTGCCGACAACTGAGCCACCCTGACTACCGCGCCCGGTGATCCTTCGCCAGGCCCGGCTTCTTGGGATGCGGGTAGGAGTGGTGGTAGTCGCGCGCCACATGGTTGATCGCGTCCCAGCGGGCGCAGGCATCACGGTAGATGGGGACGATGTCGTCCTCCATGCGGTAGTTCTCCGCTAGGTCGGTGGCGAACTGGGCCGGCACGTCGGGCGGGTTGTCGCGGTACCAGCGCACGGTGCGGCGCAGCGCCTCGGCGGGATCGATCGGGTCGCGGTAGCCGAGCTCTGCCTTCACCTTATGCAGGTCGAACATCTGGTGGTCGGCCGGGCCGTAGAACATCATCAGGCTGCGCGCCGGATAGGCGTAGCGGTCCGGCACGCTGACGATTTCGATCGTGCCGCCCATCGCCTCGCCGATCAGTTCGACCCATTGCGCCAGCGTGAACTGCCGTTCGTCGGCGCAATTGTAAATCTGTCCAGCTGCTGCCTCGGGCTGCTGGGCGGCCAGCAATACCGCATGCGCCACATTCTCCGAATAGCCATGCGTCGTCAGGGTCAGCCCGCCTTCCGGCAGCACGATGTAGGGCCGCTTGTCGGTGAAACGCTGCATCAGGCCCCAAACCTCGTGCGAAACTTGGCGCGGGCCATAGACCACGGGGTAGCGGAAATGCGTCCCGCTATAGCGCCCGGCGGTATGGCCTTCCATCACCGCCTCCTCGGAGATGCGCACCAGATAGCCGAAGCGAAATTCGTCGATGTCCGGCACCAGGGGCGCGTCCTCCGGCAGCGGCACCTGCAGTCCCTTCGGAAACAGTTTCTCCGGCTGCAGCACGCCGCGATAGCCCGGCGCCCCGCCGATGGTAATCAGGCGCTCGCAATGATCGCCCGCGATCTCCGCCACGTAGCGGATCCG
>CAJWOT010000017.1 GCA_913044215.1 uncultured Rhodospirillaceae bacterium
CAACCGATAACTGGGTACGCCCCGCTCGGCGACGACGGCAAAGTCTGCCGGCGTGTTCGTCGAATTAAAATGCGGAAAGGCCTCGTCCAGCCAACAGGCCGTCAGGTCATTTCCGTGATAGGCCTTTATTCTTTCGCCGAGCAGGCAGAAGCGAAAACGCAAGGGCCACCTAACGACATCTATCAGTGAAATCCGGGCGAGCAGCATCGAGAATGCGGTGGGGTCGATCTGCGTCCGGTCGGGCAGCTCGTCGCCACGATGGAGCCCTTGCCAATAGCGAACGATATCCTGGATGTCGCTAAGGCGGGTGCTTTGAACCTGTTCGGGCAGGGGGCGGTTAATCCCGCATCTGCGCTCCCGTTAAAATTTGTCCGGACAATAGCGGTATTACTGTACGGTTTGCGGTCGAGGGCGCAAATTTCGGTTGTAGGCTGTGTTGCGTCATTGCTGGGTTAACCGGTCATGCAGGTTGGCGCAACGCTGATCGAATCCGGGTTCAGACCGCGAAACATCACACTTTTTATACAATCTTAGCGTTTCTTAACAAGGGATTAACCGGCAGGCAGTAAATAGGACGGACGGGCTGAATTCCGGGTGGCGGCCCGCCTGTCAACGTTCGAGGGAATACCGATGAAACGCCTACTCTGCCTGCTCACCATCATCGCTACCACCTGGGCCGGCGCGCCGGCAAACGCCACCGTCGGCAGCTCGACCGCCTTTGTCGAGTCGCTGGGCGAAGCCGTTGTGGCGATCCTGGAAGATCCTTCCCTGTCGCCGGTGGAACGGATATACCGCTACAGCACCGAATTCGAGAAGGCCTTCGACTGGGACCGGATCAGCGCCTTTGCGATCGGACGCTATCAGCGCGGCGTCACACGGAACCAGTTCAACGCCTATCGTGACCTGTTCGCGCGGCACATGATGAAGATCTACGCCGAGAAGTTCGCCAGTTATTCCGGCGAGCGCTTCCTCATCAAAGACGAACGGAAATTCGGCTGCGGCGGCAGCGAAGTGACCGCCAAATTGCAGGGCAGTGCGGAAAGCGAGCATGTGAAACTCGCCTTTAAACTCGTCCAGACCGGCGATACGCAGCGCATCTATGACGTCGTCATCAACGGGGTCAGCCTGCTCGACGCGAAACGCGCGGAAATGAAAGGCATCATCGCCGCGCGGGGAATCGACGGGCTCATCGCGCAATTCAAACAGGCGAATGCGAGCTGACGCCGGATCGTTGGCCCCCACCAATTGGCACCGGCTAGCGCGAAGGCGCGACGCCGGTGCGGACGGTTGCCGCGTCAGTTCGGCAAGATAACCGTGTCGATGACGTGAATAACGCCGTTCGTCGCTTCGACGTCGGACGCCACGAGGGCGGCGGCGCCGACCGTGACCGTATCGGTCATGGCGTCGACGGAGATCGTCTGACCCTGCAGGGTTTTAACATCCGTAATCTTCGATTGGATGTCCGCCTGCATCACCTTATCTGAGACGACATGGTAGGTGAGGATCTCTGCTAGCTTTGACTTTTTTCGGGCTTCAGCAGATCTTCGATCGCGCCTGCCGGAAGCTTGGCTAACGCCGCGTCCGTCGGGGCGAAGACCGTAAACGGGCCATCTCCCTTCAGCGCATCCACCAACCCCGCGGCCTTAACGGCGCTGACCAGGGTTGAAAAGGAACCAGCGGACACGGCCGTATCGACAATGTCCTTTTTCGTGCCGGCTTGTGCGGCCGTCGTGCCGAGCGCGACGGTGACGAGGGCGAAGATCGCGGATCGGAAAAATCGGAACATCTCTACCTCCTGCATGTTCGTTTGAAAGACCTTCCCCACGCGGCCGGCGGTGTGTTGGATCACCACCGTCCGGCGATCCTTCTTTCTGGCGGGCTGATCCAAACGCACGATGCTGTCGTATTGGTCATAAACAGAAATGGAGATTTCGATGCGAACGTTTTACCGCCTTGTCATGGATGAACAGATCAACCCGCTGCGTGCTCTTCCGACGGCGCAACGCTTTCAGGCTATGCTTTTTCTCAGCGTAATGTGGACGACGATCTTTTGCGCCATTGCCGGTGTCTGGTTTTGGTATGGCGCGCTGGTGATCGTCCACCTGCTCTTGGCGTTGGGCGTGCTCTTGACCGGGTTGAAGTTTCATCGGGCGAACCAAATCGCCTTCTATCGCGATCAACCCCTGCGGGACGGCACTGCGCGCTACGACGATGTCTGGGGCGCCTGAACCGTCAGACCTTTTTTACCCCTCCAGCCCCAACAGTTTTGCCGCGGTCCCGCCGAAGATCGCGATGCGGTCCTCGTCGCTAAGGTCCGGCGTGTCCATCACCAGTTCGACTTCCGTGCTGGTCCAGGGGAAGGGGTAGTCGGTGCCGATCATGATGCGGTCGGGGCCGGTTTCGGCGATGAGGTGACGCAGCGCTTCGGGCGTGAAGACGATGGTGTCGAAATAGAGCTGCCCGTCGCGCAGATAGGCGGTGGGGTTCTTCTTCGGTAGCGGGCCGACCCGGTTCGGAAAGGTGCGGCAGACCGCGTCCGAGCGGTTGGCGTAGGAGCTGAGATAGCCACCGCCATGCGCGGCGCAGATCTTGAGGCCGGGATAGCGGTCCAAGGTGCCCTCGAAAATCAGGTGCGACAGGGCAATGGTGGTTTCCAGCGGGTTGCCGATCGTGTTGGTCAGCAGGCCGCTGCCGCCGAGCCGGCCGCTCGGCTCCAGTTCCGTCGTGCCGGTCGGGTGCAGGAAGACGAGCAGGTCGTGCTCCTCGCATTTCGCCCAAACCGGGTTGAATTTCGGGTCGGCGAGCTCCAGCCCTTCGACGCTGCCGCCGACGCTGACGCCGCGAAAACCCTGCACCTTGACCGCATGGTCTATCTGTTCGGCGGCGAGGTCCGGATGCTGCAGGGCGATGGTGGCAAAGGCGGTGAAACGGTCCGGCGTCGCCTCGCGGATCTCGACAAGCGCCTCGTTCTGGATGCGGATCAGCTCCGCCGCCGCGTCGCGCTCGGCATGGTACCAGTAGGGGTTGATGCTGAGTGCGGCCATGTCGAGGCCTTGCGCGTCCATTGCGGCCAGTCGTGTGGTCAAATCCTCCATCAGCAAATTGTCGTTGTGCACCTCTTGGCCCAGTACCGCCATCGCGGCGGGCACCGCGCAATGGGCGTGGATGTCGACCGTGCGCACCCGTGTGCCGTTGACCACCACCTCGCGTCGCGCGCCATGGCTATGCGCTGCGCCGCCGGTGTCTGCGGGGCTGCGCAGCGGGCATCCTACGAATCCAATCGGCGCCTGGCTCATCTCGTATCTCCTCGGCATTTCGTCGTTTGCCGCGGGACGCGGCGCAGAGGCAATGATCGTAGAATCCGGCATGCGGCGGCGTCCACCCGGGCGAATAGCGATTTCCTGAACCGTCCACTTGAATTACTCTCGCCGCTATCGAAATGGTTGGGCCATGAACGCGGACGCAAACGCCACCGGACCTCAGAAGGCGACTGTCGAGGACGCCCTGGAACTCGCCGTTCAACATCACAATGCCGGTCGGCTCGAGGCGGCGCTGGACATCTATAAGCGCATCCAGCAAGCCGTGCCCGACCATCCCGTGGTGTTGCACCTCATGGGCGTCGTCTCACACCAGATGGGAGACGGCGAAGCGGCGATCGATTTGATACGGCAGGCGCTTTCCCTGGCACCCGACTATGTGGAAGCGCACAACAATCTTGGGCTCGCCTTGGTAGCCCAGGGCAATCTGGACGCGGCGGCGGCCAGCTATCGGGATGCGCTAGCGCGCGAGCCGGACGATGCGGTGGCGCATCGAAATCTTGCCGACGTACTGCGGAAGCAGGGCCGGCTGGACGAGGCGATCGAGCGCTACGGCGAAGCCCTCGCGCGGGACCCCGAGGCCGCCGCGGCGCATCGCGGCCTCGGCGAGGCTTTGCGGGACCGCGGCCGGTTGCCGGAGGCGGCGGCAAGCCTGCGCCGGGCCGTTGCGTTGCGGCCGGACGATGCCAAACTTTGCTGTGTGCTGGGGAACGTGCTGCGAGAGCAGGGCGATATCGATGCGGCGGTGGCGCAATATCGCCAAGCGCTTACGATTCGGTCCGACGACGCTTGGATCCATAACAATCTCGGTATCGCGTTGCGGGCGCAAAGCAAGCAGTTGGAGGCGATCGCGCACTATGAGAAAGCGCTCGCGATTCGGCCGGACTATGCCGCCGTACATGGCAATTTGGGAAATGCGTTGCGGGAAAAAGGTGAGTTTGCGCGCGCTGCCGCGCAGTACGAACGCGCGCTTGAGATCCAGCCGGACTTCGCGGATGCCCATTTGGGACTAGGGCTGAGCCTGCATCACCAGGGCCATCTTGCAGCGGCTCGGGACGCCTACGAGGCGGGTATTGCGCTCGATCCGCCGGCGGGCATTGCGCATGTCGCCTTGCGCCGTGTCCGGATCGCGCTGAAGACGTTGGTGCCCGAGTCGGATGTGCCGCCGGATCAGCAAGTCTATGAAGATGCTCATCCGGGATTGCGCATCTGGAACCAGCCGGTTGATCCGGGACTACCGGACCTGTTGCACCGTATGAGTGCGATCACGCCGGAAGCGGAGGCCGTTCCCAGCTGGTGAAGGACCGCTACAGCGTCGGCATCCGCCGCGGCAACATGATCTTCAGCACAGATTACGCCTTTTTGGATACCGACCATCCGGTCATCCGCAAGTTCCGCGACAATCTGCTGGCCGGTCTGGCGGCGCAATTGCACGCCGATATCTTCATCGGCGACTCCTTCTTCAATATTTACCATGCGGGCTCCGAGGCGCGGTTCCACAACCATATCCAGGACGTCGACCGCGCGCTCGGGCTCGAAGCGCAGAAATTTAGCCTCGTCTACTATGTCGATGTGGGCGACAAAGCGGCCGACGAGCCGGGCATTCTGCACCTGTACGATCCGGACTACGCCTTCGACCCGCAGCCAGGCGACGTGATCCTGTTCCCCAGCGGTTCGGACCACGCCACGAGCTATAGCGGCGTGACCGATCGCATGATCATCGGGATCAACTGCTACACTTATTAGTCACCTGTGTTCGCTATTCCCCGACCGGTGCGATACGGAACTCGCCATGGGCCGGTGGGACGACGGCGCGCTCGTCCGGCTGGTCGAGCTGCGGGACCCAGTCATAGGGGTAGCGGTAGCCGCGGAAAATGTCGCTGAAGAACAGCCCCTCGCGTTCCGCCAGATTGTGCGGATTGATGAACTCCCAGACGATCTCGTTGTCAGGGGTGACCTCGAACATGCGGCCGCAATAGCTTTCCGTGATCAAGGTGTTGCCGTTCGGCAGGCGCTGCGCCGCGCTCTTGTAGCGGCTGTAGAAACGGCTCATATCCTCGCCGAAGCAGGGATAGCCCAAGGTCAGGGCCGTGCACTCCCAGACCAGCTCCAGGGTCACAGGGTTGATTTCCAGAACCCGCGAGCTGTCGCGCAGCGCGTTCCAGGTGCCGTCCGGCGCACCGGGGTTGGGGTCGCCGAAGCCGCCCGCGCCGCCATTGTCGAAGACCAGCACGTTGCCTTCGCCGGGCAAACCCTTCGGGATAATGTGCGCGTGGTGCGGCGCGACGATGATGCCGAGTTCCCGCAGCCGCGGGTCCACCGACCAGTCCGGGCCCATCTTCCAGACGATCTCGCCGGTCCTTTTAGAGATGATGTAGAGCATCGTGCCGCGGTCGTCGGTGATGATGTTCTCCGGATCGAAGCGCTCGTCGCCATCGTCGAACCAGGGGTTTGGGCCAACATAGGAGCAGGTGTTCTGGAACACCGCGTGCTGGGCGCGGCAGCGGCGCATGATGGCATTCTTCGCCGCCTCGCTATGGCCGAACTGCTCGAACTGTTCCGCGGGCATCCAGTCCCAGGCGATCTCGCCGTCCCAGGTCACCTCGATCATGCGGGTCGCGCGCGGCAGATAGTCCCGCGTCACTTCGGGATAGTGGCCGCTGCGATAGCTCAGCATCAGGGTGCGGCCGCCTTCCGCCTTCGGTGCCATGCCGGGCACGTAGTAGCCGACCGGGCAACCCTCGCGCACGATGTCGTGGTTCTGCCGCGACGACCAGGCCGGCCCGTCGCCGAGATCGATCTCGTCCGCCTTGTTGAACTGCCACTCGACCGTGCCGTCCCAGGCCTCCTGTACCACGTCGTCGGCGCCCCAAGTGTGGTCGTAGGCTTTGCCTATGCGCCCGGTCTGCCCGCCCAGGATGGTGCCGCCCGGCAATAGATCGACCATGAAGCTGTTGAATTTCGGCCAGGTGCGGACCGGGTTGCCGTTCATGTCGATCAGGATCGCGCCGACGCCCTCTTTCATGGAGGGGTAGAGCGTGTACCCGTTGAAGCATTTCTCGGGCTTGTAGATGGTCGTGCCGGTCGGATAGACGGTGAACATGGGCTGCAGTCTCGTCAGGTTGGGGGGAAAGGCGTAGCTTAGCGCACCGCGCCGGAAATTGCCCGCCACCGACAGGAGCTGACGTCATGAAAGTCACGCTTTACGAAACTGGGACGAACCGCTCCGCCCGGGTCCGTTGGACTGCATTGGAATGCGGCATTGCCTACGAGGCCATCGGCGGCCGGGATCTGATCGGCAGCGACAGGCTGCGCGCGGTGCATCCCTTGGCCAAACTGCCGGCGGCGGTGATCGACGGGCAGCCGCTGTTCGAGTCGGCGGCGATCTGCACCTATCTGGCCGACCAGGCGCCGGATGCCGGGCTGGTCACAAGGCCGGGCAGTTGGGCGCGCGCGCAGCACGATCAATGGGTTGCCTTCACCTTGACCGAGATGGAGGCCTGGCTCTGGAACACCGGGGTCAACAGCTACGTCCTTCCGCCAGAGGAGCGGATCACCGCCGGATTCGAACAGAACGACATGATGTTCCGCCGCTCGGCCGCAGTCCTGAACGACGTGTTGGCGGACAATGACTATCTGATCGAGGGCCGTTTCACCGTGACCGATATTATCGTGGGCTGGACGGTCAATTGGGGGCGCCGGACCGGCAATCTCGAGGGGATGCCGCATTTGAGCGCCTATCTCGACCGGCTGTTCACCCGGCCGCACTGCCAGCTCAACCCGGACTGACCGGCGGTCAGCCGGCCAAGGGCACCAGATCGAAGGCGACGATCAGCCGCTCTTCCTCCATCTCGATCGGGACGGTGCCGTGGAACAGCGAAGAGGGGAACAGCACCAGATCGCCGTTCTTCGGGCGGTGCCGATGGCGTGGATGGTTCTCATCGAGCACCGGGTAGCCATAGCCATGCAGCGAAAACTCGATCGCGCCCTCGTCCGGGTCGGCGCCTTGCGGGCACTGGATGTAGAAGACGCCGCTCAACCAGCCGCTCGGATGGATGTGCGACAGCCGGTGGCCGCCTTTCACCAGCTTGCCGTACCAGGCGTTCAGCGTATAGCGGGCCGGGAAACGGTCGATGAAGTCGCATTCTTCATCGAACCGTTCCGCGCGGTACCGCGCGATGTGGTCCTCTATCAGGCCCCGTAACGTTTCAAGCGGCCCCGTCGGGTCGTCGAACAGCACGGCCGGTGTTTGGAACCCGGCCACCGTCGATTTGCCGAACGGCTCCCAGACGGCGGTCTGCTGTTCCAGCAGGTTTGTGAGCTGACCCAGATAGCCCGCCGCGTCCGGCACGGCCTCCAGCGCGTCATAGGCGCGGACAAAATCGAGCGGATGTCTGCAATAGGGGTGCGGGTCGTTCCGCGCCAATTGCTGCGCCGCGAAGGCATTGATGGCGGCGGTGCGCAGATTGCCGCGCCATCTCTCCGATTCCGTTTGCTGCCGTTTGTAAAAGCGGTCGAAGTCCTGCATGGCGAACAGGCATTCGAGCGCCCGTGCATCGGCTGTCGGCGTGTCTAGGCTGTCGAAAATCTCCAGCGCCTCGTCGTAGCGGCCGCGCTTCCAGTGGCAGTGCGCCAGATTGTGCCGCGCGCTGGGAAAATCCGGTGCGATGGAGAGCGCCTTACGGTGCTGGGCGGCGGCGTCTTCGAAGCGCTCCATCTCCTGCAAGGTGACCCCCAGATTGACCCGCGCATCCAAATGATCCGGGTCGATCGCCAGGGCCGCGCGATAGCTTTCGCAGGCTTCTTCGAATTGTGCCTGCTCGCGGAGGGCGTTCCCCAGCTTTTCATGCGCGAGCGTGTAATCGGGCTTGAGTTCGACCGCCCTTCGAAGGCTGCTTAAGGCCTCGTCGATCTGCCCCAACGCCGTCAGCGCCTGGCCCAGACCGCAATGTAGCTCGGCATTGTCAGAATGGGTCTTCAGCGCCGCGCGGTAATGCGGGACCGCGGCGTCCGGCCGCCCATGCTTACGGTACAGGGCGGCCAAATTGAGGGCGGCGCCGGCATAGTCCGGTTTGGCAGCAAGCGCGGCAAGATAGCTCGCCGCGGCATCGTCCGGTCGGTTCAAATCCTCGTAGACGGCGCCAAGATTGTTGTGCGCTTCGACATTGTCCGGCTCGAGAGTAACCGCGCGTAGATAAGGGGCGACCGCATCGTCCGTACGGCCAAGCGCCTGCAGGGTGACGCCGAGATGGAACAGCGCCTCGGCGTTTTCGGGAAGGATCGTCACGGCCTTCGCCAACAACTCGGCCGCCGCCTCCCGCTTGCCAGTTTGAAAGCACAGCAAACCCAGAAGATGCAACGTCTGCGGCTGGTCGGGGACCGTTTCGAGGATGTGTCGGTAAAGTGCTTCCGCCTCCTGCCATTGGCCCGCATTGTGGTGTTGAAACGCGCGATTGAGCGCCTGTTCCAATTCGACGGTCTGCATCTGTCGCTCGTTTGCACCGGTTGCGGCAAGAAGCGGCCACGCACGAACTGCCGGCGTGCGGGCGCAGCGTTAAATTACCGCTGTCGGATGGGGACGTAAACGGCGATACGGCCCGCGTTCCGTCAGGCGGCTTCCTGTGTCGGGCTGCGGCGCTGTCCGGTCGCGCAATAACGCTCGATCCAGCCCGTCGGATCGCCGTCGCGGCGCCACAGGACCGGGAAGAAGCTTTCGTTGAGTTGCGGGTCGTCGGTCAGTTGATAGCGGCGATAGACATAGCCGCCCGGCCGGTCGGAGAAGGTGGCGTGCTGCGGCACCATGTGTACGCCGATTGAGCGCCGCATCCGGTCGTCCGTCTCGTTCTGGGCTGAGCCATGCCAGATCTCGCCGGCATGGATGACGCAGGACCCGGCCGGTACCTCGATGAAGCGCGGTTCAGGGGCGCTGATACCGGCCGCCTCGGCGGCGTAGCGCATTTGTCCGCGGTGATCGTCCGGCGCGTGAAAATCCTCCGGGATCGGCGCTAACGGCCATTTGTGGCTGCCGGGAATGTATTCCAGGGTGCCCGCGTCGCGGTGCGTGTGGTCCAGGGTGAACCAGCAGGTCACAGCGCGCGGCGGGTCGAGATAGTCCATGAAACTGGTGTCCTGGTGCAGGGTCACCGGCTTGGTGCCGGCGGGTTTCCACTAGATCGTGTCGACCCCGATGCGGACCCCGTCCCAGCCGGTCAGCGCGCAGGCCGCCCGGCCGATATCCGGCGACAGGGCCAGCTTGGCGACGGTCAGGTCCGCCTTCCAGGCATTGCTCATGTGACGCGTCACGTCCGGCAGGCTCATCCCCTCGCGCCAGTACCATTCGTCCGGATAGATACCCGTGTCGAAGCGTCCGGCGAAGAGTTCGGGAAAGCGCGCCCGCAGGGCTTCGATGCGGTCCTCGGACAGCACGCGCTCAAACACAAGGAACCCATCTTCGTTGAAGCGTTCGATTTCAGCCGGGCCGATCGCGGCAAGCTTTGGAATGTCGTAGGGCATGATGTGTTTTCTATGTTGAAATTCGCTGCTATACGAACATCAACCGAATAACTGGAAATTCAACGAAATTTACTTCGGGAAAGGGCGGCCTTGACGAAACTCGACCAAATCGACTTCGGCCTGTTGCAGCAATTGCAGAAGAATGCACGGATTTCCAACAAGGCGCTGGCCGCCGCCGTCGGCCTGTCGCCGTCGAGCTGCCATGAGCGCACCAAGCGGCTCTGGCAGGAGGGCGTACTGCGCGGCGCGCATACGGAGGTCGCGCCCGCGGTAATGGGCGTCGGGCTGGAGGCGTTGCTGATGATTGGGCTGGAAAAACATGAGCGCCAGACGGTCGACAGCTTCATGCAGGAAGTCACGGCGATCCCCGAGGTTCGGGCCGCTTTCCTGATCTCCGGCCGCTACGATTTGATCGTCCATGTGGTGGCGCGCGACACGGAACATCTCAAAAACTTGGCCCTGGACCGTTTCACGGCGCGGCCGGAGGTGACCCGCATCGAAACTTCGATCATCTTCGAAGCCGCGCACCGCCACGATCTGCCGGATCTGCACCAATGAAAACGCAGGTCGGCATCATCGGCGGCGGTCCGGCAGGACTGCTGTTGAGCCAGATTCTGCATGTCGCCGGGATCGACAGCGTCATCCTGGAACGGCAGTCGCGCGACTACGTCCTCTCCCGCATCCGCGCGGGCGTGCTGGAACAGGGGCTGGTCGACATGCTGCGCGCCGTCGATGTCGCCGGCCGGCTCGACCGCGAGGGCGAGGTCCATACCGGCGTTAATCTCGCCTTCGACGGGCGGGTCGAGCATATCGATCTGGAGGGCCTGACCGGCGGCAAGACGGTTACCGTCTTCGGCCAGACGGAGGTGACTCGCGATCTCTACGATGCGCGCGACGCGATGGGGGGCACGGTGGTGCACGAAGCGGCGGACGTCACGCCGCACGGTTTCGACGGCGGCACGCCCTCTCTGACCTATCGCAAGGACGGTATGGAACATCGGGTCGACTGCGACTTCATCGCCGCCTGCGACGGCTATCACGGGGTCGGCCGGCAAAGCTTCCCGCCTGGCACGATCCGCGAGTACGAAAAGACCTATCCCTTCGGGTGGCTCGGTATCCTGTCGCGCACCAAGCCGGTCGACGAGGAACTCATCTATGCCAACCACGAGCGCGGATTCGTGCTCTGCTCGATGCGCTCGCAGGTGTTGAGCCGCTACTACGTGCAGGTCCCGGCGGCGGCGGACATCGCGGACTGGTCCGACGACCGCTTCTGGGACGAGTTGCGCGCCCGCCTGCCGGCCTCCGTCGCCGACGTACTGGAGACGGGGCCGTCGATCGAGAAGTCCATCGCGCCCCTGCGCAGCTATGTCGCCGAACCGCTCAACCATGGGCGCCTGTTCCTGGCCGGGGATGCCGGCCACATCGTGCCGCCGACCGGTGCCAAGGGGCTGAACCTCGCGGCGTCGGACGTGCACTATTTGTCCGAAGGGCTGATCGGCTATTACCGGACGGGCGACGAGACCGGCCTGAAGAGCTACTCCGAGCGTGCCCTGCGTCGTATTTGGAAAGCCGAGCGGTTTTCCTGGTGGATGACGATGCTGATGCACCGCTTTCCGGAGGAGGGCGGTTTCGGCATGAAGGTGCAGCAGGCCGAACTCGACTATCTTACCGGATCGACCGCCGCGAAGACCGCGATGGCGGAGAACTATGTTGGGCTGCCGTACTGAGGCGGCGCCATGAGCGCCGATCGGCTGCGGCGCGCGCCTGACATCGCGGGCGATCTACCGGACGATATCCGCCGCACCGTCGACCAGATCGTGGTCGACCGTTGCGGCAACGATCCCGGCACCTTCATGCGCACAGAGGCCGTGCCAGGGCATGTGGCGCCGGCGATGGCCTATCGCGTGACATCGGAGGGGTTGGTTCCAGCCGCGGCTAAAAGCGAAGAAGCCGTCGCCATTGACCCTGGCACACCGCCACCGCATGTGCGGGTGCGCGGCCACTGGAACCGGACGGAAACCGTCGCGGCCGGCGACGCCAACATCTTTGGCGGGCTTGGCACCTTGACCCTGCCGGCCCCGGCCCTGACCATCCCCGAAGCGCCGCCGACCGCGTCGGCGCTCGGCTTCTACGGCGCGCGGCTGCTGCGGGTCGGCGATGCGGTGCGGTTCTAAACGGACCGCAATTTGGCCATCATCCACACGAATTTCGGCCCCACCTACGTGGCGAATTTCCTACAAGTGGCGGACAAGGGCGGCGGCGTCTTCGTCGAACATCACGACTTTCCGCATCTGCACATGCCGCTCGAACCATCGGCGCACGGCCACTTTCTGCTCGGCCGTCAGGACGGTGACGACTATCTGCTGTCCGCCTTCCCGATTCCGCCCAACACCGCGCTCTATACCCCGCCCGGCGCCCTGCACGCCGACCCGTTCCTCGTTGGCCGATATCTCGTCGTTTATGGGGTGACGGAGACTTACTCGACGGTGGTGTTCCGCACCGGCGAGGGCGGGATGGTGGCGACGCGGATCGGGGCTGGCTGACCTGTAACGAAATTCACTACTCCGCCAAGAACGCCTTCACCTCCTTCAGGAACCCTTCGAGCTGGTCGTGGTGCACCCAGTGGCCGGCGTCGGCGAAGTTGGCGCAGCGGGCGTTCCGGAAATGATCGAAGCGGCCGTCCTCTTCTGGATCGCTGGCCCAGCTGTCGAGGCCACGCACCAGCAAGGTTGGGCAGGTGATGTTCGACCACAGCTCCGCACCTTCGCCGGGGCCCATGCCGAAGGGTGGGGTGGCCCGTGTGTAGTTGTCGAACTTCCAACTATAGGTGCCGTCTTCGTTCTGGTTGGCGCCATGCACGGTCAGGTGGCGTGCCTGTTCCGGCGTCAGATGCGGGTTCTCGTCCTGCATGCGCTGGAACGCTTCCTCCAGCGAGGGGTATTTGCGCGGCGTGCGCGACGACAGCTTGCGCAGTCTGTCGACCCATTCGGTCACGCGCTGCTGGGTTGAGCGTCCGGCGCGCTTGGCGACAACGTCCGGCGGCCAGCCCAGCCCCTCGATGGCGACCAGCTTCACGACATTTTCCGGATACGCGCCGGTGTAGCGCAGGCTAATCGCGCCGCCCAGCGAATGGCCGATAATGGTGACCGGGGTCAGATGCTGCTGATGCAGCAGCTGGGCGATGTCGTAGACATATTCCGAGATCGAATAGCTGCCGCCGATCATCCATTGCGAATCGCCATGGCCGCGCAGATCCGGCGCGATGATGTGGTACTCGTCGCGCAGCGCTTCGGCGACCCAGTCCCAGTTCCGGCAATGGTCGCGCCCGCCATGCACCAGCAGCAGCGGCGGTGCATCCGGGTTGCCCCAATCCACGTAATGCAGCCGTAGCCGTTGCGAGAAGTAGGAGTGGCTTGCCGGTCCGGGCAGAGGCGCATCGGTCATCGCTCGGTCCCTCCTGGGAAGTTGGGGTGGTCGTTCGCCTGTATAACGCCGGTCGTTCGCGGGCGGCAAGAGGGTGTGGTGGTCGAGTGAGTTTTGACCGCATCGTCGTCCATCCCCACCCTAGTCCTCCCCCGCAAAGGGCAGGGGACCCGCAGTTATGGAGCAGGGGACGTTTCAACCCCTCAAGGGGTCGGGATGAAGATTTTATCGTCGGTTATAACCATCTTGTCTTTCGCGGCCTCTTCCGCTCCTGCCGCCAACGCCGCCTTCACCGTCTCGCACTTGTTGCGCAAGTGGCGCTTCAGGATTTCCGCCAGCCGGCCACCGTCCCTTGTGTCGAGCGCTTCCAGCATTTCCTCATGCTCGGCCACCGCCTGGGCCCAGCGGGCCGCGTCGATGTTGGCGGTGTAGCGGGCGCGGCGGATGCGGCCTGACAGGTTGGTGTAGCTTGCCGTCAGGGTCGGGTTGCGGGCGGCTTCCAGGATCTTTTCGTGGATCTGTTGGTTGAGGTCGAAATAGGGCGGGCGCTCGCCACGTTTGTGGTGCAGGACCATTTGGTAGTGCAGGGCGCGGATCTCGGCCAGCTCGGTGTCGGTGATGCGAGCGCAGGCGAGCTCGCCGGCGAGGGCCTCCAGTGCGCCCATGACCGGGAACAGCTCGTCGACATCGTCGGCGGTCAGGCCGGCGACGCGGGCGCCGCGGTTGGGAGCGAGCTCCAGCAATCCCTCCGAGGCCAGGACCTTGAGGGCCTCGCGCAGCGGGGTGCGGGAGATGCCGAAGGTCTCACACAGCACCCGTTCGGGCAGGCGGGAGCCGGGCGGGTATTCGCCCTCGACGATCATGTCGCGCAGGCGGGCGGTCACCGCGTCGTGCAGCGACTGACGTGCGATCGGACCGGCGAGCTGGCTCATGACCGCGCCTCCGCCGGCAGCGCGGCTTCCAGCAGCCGGGCCACATGCACGGCTTCCTTGTCCGCCCCGTCGGCGATCTGATGGCGGCAGCTCGTGCCGTCGGCGACCAATACCGTGTCGGCGCCGGCCTCGCGCATCGCGGGCAGCAGCGCCATCTCGCCCATCTTCATGGAGATGTCGTAATTCTCCGCCCGGTAGCCGAAGGCACCGGCCATACCGCAACAGCTCGAAGCGACAGTTTCGACCTCCAGCCCGGGGATCAGCCGCAAGGTGGATTCGACCGCGCTCATGGCGGCGAAGGCCTTTTGGTGGCAATGACCGTGCAGCAGCGCCTTCTTGAACGGGGCGGGCTGCAGATCGAGGGCGAAGCGGTCGGCGGCACGTTCTCGGGAGATGAACTCCTCGAACAGCATGGCGGACTCGGCGAGCGGGTCGGCGACCGCGCCGGGCAGCAGCGATTGCACCTCGTCGCGGAAAGTGAAGAGGCAGGAGGGTTCGAGGCCAATCACCGGCATGCCTTGATCGAGGAAGGGGGCGAGCGCTTGCATGGTCCGTTCGATCTCCGCCTTCGCCTCGTCGACGAGGCCGCTCGCCAGGAAGGTGCGGCCGCAGCAGAGCGGGCGGCTGCCGGTGTGCGGGGTGGGCAGGTGCACCCGGTAGCCCGCGGCCATCAGCACATTGACGGCGGCGCGGGCATTCTCCGGCTCGAACCAGCGGTTGAAGGTGTCGGCCAGAAAGACCACGGGCGTGCCGTCGGCGGGGCCGACCGCATCGGTTGCACATTCGAAATGATCACGCCGCCAACGCGGTAGGGCGCGCTTGGCGCTGAAGCCGAGCCACGCCTCACTGAGCTTGGCCAGACCGGGCAGCTTGTCGCGCAAATTCAGGAGACCGCCCAGTTTCGCGGCCCAGGGTGCGTAGCGCGGCAGGTAGCTGACCAGCCGGTCGTGCAGGGTGAGGCCGCGTTCCTTGGTGTAGTGGTACAGGAACTCCGTCTTCATCTTGGCCATGTCAACGCCGGTCGGGCATTCCCGCTTGCAGCCCTTGCAGCCGACGCAGAGCTTCATCGTGTCGTACATGGCATCGGAAGTGAGCGCGCCGTCGCCGAGTTGGCCGGACAGCGCCAGGCGCAGTGTGTTGGCGCGGCCGCGGGTCAGATGCTGCTCCTCGCCGGTGGCGCGGAAGCTGGGGCACATGACGGCGGCGTCGAACTTGCGGCAGGCGCCGTTGTTGTTACACATCTCCACCGCGCCGCCGAGGCCGCCCCAGTCGGACCAGTCGAAGGCTGTGTCCAGATCCGGCACCGCATAACCCGGCTTGAAGCGGAACAGGGAACGGTCGTCCATCTTGGGCGGGTTGGTGATCTTGCCTGGGTTGAACAATCCCGCCGGGTCGAAGTGGCGTTTGACCTCGGCGAAATTGTCGGTCATGCGCGTGCCGAACATGGCCTCGTGGAACTCCGAACGGACCAGCCCGTCGCCGTGCTCGCCAGAATGCGAGCCCTTGTATTCGCGAACGATCTCGAACGCCTTCTCGGCGATGTCGCGCATCATCTTCGCACCCGCCTGCTGCTTCAGATTGACCACGGGCCGCACATGCAGGCAGCCGACAGAGGCGTGCGCGTACCAGGTGCCCTCGGTGCCGTGGTCGTGGAAGATTTTGGTCAGCCGGTCGGTGTAGTCGGCGAGATCCTCCAGACGAACAGCGCAATCTTCGATGAAGCTGATCGGTTTTCCGTCGCCCTTCATCGACATCATAATGTTGAGGCCGGATTTGCGCACTTCCCACACGGCCTTCTGCTGTGCGGGTTCGAGCGCCTGGACGACGCCGCCGGGGAAACCGAGCTCGCCCATGAGGTCCTCCAGCTGGGCCATGCGGCGCACCAGATCGTCGCGGTCCTCGCCGGCGAACTCGACCAGCAGGATGGCGGCCGGGTCGCCCTGGATATAGGTCTCGATGGTCTGGCGGAAGATCGGTATGTCGCGGGCCAGGTCGATCATCACCTTGTCGGCCAGCTCGACCGCGGCTGGGCCCAGCTTGACGATGTGCTGGGTGGAGTCCATCGCGGCGTAGAAATCCGGGAAATGACAGATGCCGAGCAGCTTGTGCGTCGGGATCGGGGTGAGGTCGAGGGCGATCTCGGTGGAGAAGCCGAGCGTGCCTTCGGAGCCGACCAGCAGATGCGCCAGATTGACCGGGGCGTTACGGCCGTCTGCGACCAGCGCATCGATATTGTAGCCGCCGACCCGGCGCATCAGGTCGGGGAAGCGGGCGGCGATCTCCGCCTTCTCGCGGTCGCCGAGCGCCAGCAGATCGCGGGCCAGGGCCTGGGCGGGGGCGGCGAGGGTGGAAAGGTCCGGGGGCAGGGGGCCGAAATGCATCTTCGTGCCGTCGGCCAGGATGGCCTCGATCTCGGCCACGTTGTCGCGCATGGTGCCGTGCACGATGGAGCGCGCGCCGCAGCTGTTGTTGGCGGTCATGCCGCCGATGGTCGCGCGGCTCGAAGTGGAGACGTCGACCGGGAAGGAGAGCCGGTGCGGGGCCAAAGCGGCGTTGAGCTGGTCGAGCACGACGCCGGGCTGCACGGTGACGCGGCGGGCATCCGGGTCGAGTCTGACGATATTGTTGAAGTGCTTGCTGACATCGACGACCAGCGCCTCGCCGACGGTCTGGCCGCATTGCGAGGTGCCACCGCCGCGCGGCAGGACGGGGACGCCTTCCTCGGCGGCGATCTGGATGGCGCTGTGGATGTCGGCCTCGGTCTTCGGTACCAGCACGCCGATCGGTTCAATCTGGTAGTGCGAGGCGTCGGTTGAGTAGCGGCCGCGGCTGAAGGCGTCGAACAGCACGTCGCCCTCTGTCTCGCGCCGTAGCCGGGCGGCCAGCGCGGAATCGCCGATCCGGGTCGTCGTGGCGCTGCTCATTGTCTCGCCTCCCATGAACTGAACGTGATCCGGTTACCCTACAGAATTGTATGCAAAATGAAAGAATAGATTTAGTTTGCGAGATAATTTGCCTAAAATAAGGGATTGCCGAATTAAAAATTGTATGCAATATGCAATCAATATCGAATTTCAGCCACCCGATGACGACGGGGCATTGTTTTAGGAGCACGATCATGGCGCGACGCGGCGGACGACACTTTCTGCAGATTCCCGGCCCGACCAACGTGCCGGACCGAATTTTGCGGGCGATCGATAACCCGACGATCGACCATCGCGGTCCCGATTTCGCGGCGCTGGCGCAAGGGGTTCTGCAGGACGTCCGGACCATCTTCAAGACGGAGCAGCCGGTGGTGATCTACACCGCGTCCGGTACCGGCGCATGGGAGGCGGCCTTGGTCAACGCGCTGTCGCCGGGCGATCGGGTCCTGATGTACGAGACCGGCCAGTTCTCGACCTTGTGGCGCAATCTCGCCGAACGAATCGGGCTGAAGCCGCAATTCATCGCGGGCGACTGGAGACACGGCGCCGACGCCGCGGCGATTCAGGCGGCGCTGGCGAAGGACAGTTCGCACGAGATCAAGGCGGTCTGCGTGGTGCATAACGACACCTCGACGGGGATCACTTCGAACGTCCCGGCGGTGCGCGAGGCGATCGACGCCGCCGGTCACCCGGCGCTGTTGATGGTCGACGTGATTTCGTCGCTTGGTTCGATCGACTACCGGCATGATGAATGGGGCGTCGATGTGACGGTCGGCGGCTCGCAGAAGGGGCTGATGCTGCCGCCGGGGCTGAGTTTCAACGCCGTCAGCGTCAAGGCGCGGGTCGCGGCGAAGACGTCGCGGTCGATGCGCTCCTACTGGGACTGGGAGGAGATGATCCAGGCCAATGCCAATGGCGTCTTCCCCTATACGCCCGGTACGAATCTACTGTTCGGCCTGCGCGAGGCAATCGACATGCTGCACGAGGAAGGGCTGGACAATGTCTTTGCCCGGCACGACCGGCACGCGGAAGCGACGCGCCGCGCGGTCAATGCCTGGGGGCTGGAAGTGCTGTGCCAGAACGAGGCGGAATATTCCAGCGCGCTGACCGCCGTTCTGATGCCGGAGGGCAACGATGCCGACAATTTCCGTAAGACGGTGCTGGAGAATTTCGACATGTCGCTTGGCAATGGGCTGGGCAAGGTGGCGGGCAAGGTGTTCCGCATCGGTCATCTGGGCGATTTCAACGATCTAATGCTGAGCGGCACCCTCTGTGGCGTCGAGATGGGGCTGGGATTGGCCGGCGTGCCGCACAGCACCGGTGGCGTCGCCGCGGCGATGGATTATCTGATGGCAGGGCGGCAGAGCGCGTAGCCGACCTTGCAGGCTGGCGTTGATCCGGTGTAACGGTATCGGGGTACAGCAGCGAAAAAGGAGGGTTGCAAGGCATGGGGATGAAACTTTCGCACGCCTTCATCAATGTCGCGGATCTCGATGCGGTCGTGCCCTTTTACACAGATGTCCTGGGGTTTCATGTCACCGACCGGGGAACGCTCCGGGGTGACACCGAGGCCGTCTTCATGAGCCAGGATCCCGACAACCATCATCAGATCGCGCTGGCCAACACAATGAAGGACGGCGACGGCACACGGAATCTGGCGCATGTCGCATTTCGTCTCGAGTCCCTGGACGAACTGCGCGGCCTGAAGAAGCGATTGGCCTCGGAAGGGGTCGATGTCCGCCGTGAAGTGTCCCACGGCAACGCCTGGTCGCTGTACTTCACCGATCCGGAAGGCAATGGCGTCGAGTGCTTCGTCGATACGCCGTTCCATGTCCGCCAGCCGCAGGGCAAGCCGACGGATCTCGATCTGGACGACGCGGCGCTGCTGAAGAAGACCGAGGAAGATTTCGGCCAAGAGCCCGAGTTCGGCTCCTATACCGAATGGCAGGACGCGTTCCGTAACAAGCTGTCCGGTTAGACCGCGTCCTTTTTGGCACCCGCGAGGATAGCTGCGATCGCGGCCGAGGCGAGGCGCGCTTCCGGCGGGTCCGCACGGCTGGTCAGGATCGCCGGTACCTTGGCGCCGAGCACGATGCCGGCCGCGCAGGCGCTCATGAAATAGACCATCATCTTGAACAGGGCGTTGCCGGTTTCGATGTTCGGTACCAGCAGGATATCGGCATTGCCGGCGACCGGATGGTCGATACCCTTGATTTGCGCGGCGTCCGGCGAGACGGCGTTGTCGAACGCCAGGGGGCCAAATACCTGCGCGTTTTGGAGTTCGGTCGCCGCGCGTTCCGTCAGCGCCGCGGCATCCATGCTGGAGGGCATCCGGTCCGTCGCCTCTTCCGTGCCGGACAGGATGGCCACCCTGGGCGCCGCGATGCCTAGATTTTGCGCCAGGCCGACCGCGTTTCGGATCGCTTCGAACTTGGTTTCCAGATCGGGCGCAATATTGACGGCGGCATCAGTGATCAGCAGTGCCTTGTCGTGGTCCGGAACGGTCAAGTGGAAGACATGGGTCAGCCGCCGGCCGGTGCGTAGACCTGAGTCCCGGTTGAGGATCGCCATCATAAAGGCGTCGGTGTGAACGTGGCCTTTCATCAAGGCAGCGGCATGCCCATCACCGGCGAGCTTTGCTGCCTTCAGCGCAGCCATATCCTCGTCGTCCGCGTGAAGTATTTCGAATGCCCCGATATTCCACCCGATCTCGTCTGCAGTCCGGGCGATTCCCTCCCGGTTGCCGACAAGAATGGGCGTTATGAGACGTGCTTCCGTCGCCTGTTTCGCGCTCTCCAGGGCCAGTACCGCGCCGGCATTGGCCACAGCGGTTGTGACGGCTGGGTTCCGCTGCGCCCGCGCGAGCAAGGCGGGCGGGCATTCGAACGGCCGCGTGCTCAGCATGTGTCGCTCTCTTTGAACAGGGCGGCGCTTAACCGGGCGGCGGCGTCTCGCATCGCGGGCAGATGGCGCCGACAATCCTCGACGGTCATGCGCGGAATCGGCGCATGAATGGCCAGGGCGGCGCGCAGCTGGCGCGAATCCGGCCCAACGGCGACTGGCACGGCGACACCCACCAGCCCGACCATGTACTCCTGATTGTTCGTCGCCATATCCTCACGCCGGATTGCGGCGAGTTCCGTCTCCATCGCATCCGGATCTGTGATGGTGTGTTCGGTAAAGCGTTCCAGAGGCGAGGCGGCGTACAGACGCTCCCGCGCCCGTTTCGGCATCCGGCTCATGAAGAGTTTCCCCATCGCGACTGCATGCAGTGGCACCCGGCTGCCGACCGTGAAATGCATTCGCAACGGCCAGGTGCTCTCGACCCGGTCGAGATAGACGACATTGTTGCCGTCGAGCACACCCAGATTGCAGGTTTCGCCAGTTTCTTTGGCCAACCACTCCAGCACGGCGTGACGCGGTGCGCGTTGCGCAGACGCGCTCAACGTGTCGGCCGCCAGCGCGTTGAGCCGCGGGCCGATACCGTAATTCCGGCCGCCGGGCTCGCGGATCAGATAGCCTTCCGCTTCCAGCCGGCCGGCGATCCGATGCACGGTCGGCTTGGGCAGGTCGAGCCGCTCCGCCATGGCGGCCAAGTTGATCGGCCGGCCCTCCGCGATAACGATGTCAAGAAGCGCAAAGGCGCGTTGGATCTGAGATCCCTTGTCACGCGCTTCAGGCGGGTTCTCCGTTGAATTGGTGCTGTCTGGCGCCATGCGCGCATCCTAATCAAGGCGATGGACGGTGCAAGAGTCCTTCAGGCTTCGCGATGGGCTTTGAGGATGGCTTCGAGTGATCGTTCGATATCCGCATCCGTCGTCGCCCAGCCGCTGACGCTAATCCGCATCGCGGTGCGGTTCCGCCAGACCGTCGCGCCGGCCCAGCACGTCCCGTCTATTTGGACGGCTTCGATGACGCGGTTCGTGCGGTCCGCATCGCCGAACGCGACCACGACCTGGTTCAGTACGACGTCGTTGAGGATTTCGATATTGGCGCGCCGGAGGCTCTCGGCCAGCTGGCTCGCCTGCCGGCAGTTGCGTTCGATCATTTCAGCCAACCCGGACCGGCCAAGCGATTTCAGGGAGGCCCAGACATCGACGGCACGGGCGCGGCGGGAACTGTCCGGCGAGTAATCGATCTGGTCGCGCTGCCCGCTGGCCAAAAGGTAAGCGCCGCTGATCGACATGGCGCGCCGCAAATTATCCGGTTCGCGCACGAGTGCGACACCGCAATCATAGGGAACGTTGAGCCATTTATGGGCATCGGTTGCCCAGGAATCAGCAGCTTCAAGCCCGGCGGCGAGTGGCGCCAAGGTTTTTGAAGCACGGGCCCACAGACCGAACGCGCCGTCCACATGCACCCAGGCGCCGGCCTTATGGGCGTGGGAGATGATCTCAGCTGCGGGATCGAACGCGCCCGAATTCACGTTGCCCGCCTGGATGCAGACGATAGCAGGCTTGTCGATCGGCGGCAGGGCGTCGGCGCGCATCCGCCCCTGATCGTCGACCGGTACGCGGACAACCCGGTCGCGGCCGAGCCCCAGCATGGATAGTACCTTGAAGATCGTCGCGTGGACTTCGTCTCCGACGATCACATCGATTGGCGGGGCGCCGAACAATCCTTTCTCATCCGCATCCCAACCCGCATCGGCAAGGACCCGTTGTCTCGCGGCGGCGAGGCAGGTGAAGTTCGCCATCGTCGCGCCGGTCACCAGGGTGCCTTCCGCGGTCGCCGGCAAGTCTAGCGCCTGCTTGACCCAACGCAGCGCGGCATCTTCGAGCAGTGCGATCGCCGGAGAGCTGACGTTGTTGAAGCTGTTCTGATCCCATGCCGTCGCCAGCCAGTTCGCAGCCACGGCCGCCGGGAGGGCGCCGCCGGTGACGAAGCCGAAATAACGGCCCCCTGCGCTTGCCACGGTGGCCGGGCCCGCGATCTCGTCCAACTGCGCCAGTACCGTTTCTGGTGCGGTTGGGCCTTCTGGCAATGCCGCTTCCAAAAAACTTCGAAGGGTTTCGACCGGTTTGGGCGGGGGAAAGACGGCTCGCTCGTCCAAGGATTCTAGATATTCTGCGGCCCGCGTCGCGGCGTCGGCAAGCAGATCCCGCCGTTTGGTCATGCCCTATCTCGTCAGCGCGCTGATTTCGTCAAATAGCGCTTGCGGCAACGATATACCCTCCCGTTCGGCCTGCGCCCGCAAGGCGAAACGGCGCACGCCCGGGATTCGGGTGCCGTCCTGCGCGAGTATCGCTTCGATCAGGGTTTCCAGCCGGTCGGGGAAAACGCCGCCGGAGAAACGCCCGGCGTCGAGTGCGATGAGGAATTGTCCTGTCCGCGGGGCGGGGCCTTCGGCCTCGAAGAAGCTGCTAGCCTCGTAGCCGAACAGTGAACCCGTCATGGCCGCCGCAAACAGTTCGACCATCAGAACGAGCTGGGCGCCTTTGCCGTCGCCCATGGGCAGCATGGTGCCGGCCATGGCTGCCTTTGCGTCCGTGGTGGGATTTCCGTCGGCGTCCAGCGCCCATCCCTCCGGGATGGAGTCTCCCTTTTGGGCCGCGACCATGATCTTGCCCCGTGCGACCTGGGATAAAGACATGTCGATAACCAGCGGCGCGTCGTTGCGCCGCGGTGCGGCAAAGGCGACCGGATCTGTGCCGAACAACGCTTTACTGCCGCCCCAGGGCGCGATCGCTTCCGGTGAATTGGCGAAAAAGAGCCCCACCAGCCCGGCGCGCGCCAACCGCTCGACGGGTTGTCCGGCGGCGCCCGCGTGATGCGAGTTGCCAATCGCCGCCGCGGCGATCCCCGTATCTTTCACAAGATCGGTAAGCTGCTCCACCGCCAGGTTCATCGCCGGGTACGAAAACCCCTGCTTGGCATCGATACGCCGCGCGGCGGCGCCGACATCGTGGCATTCCGGGGTGGCGTTGCCGTCGACCTTACCGCTCTTGGCCTGCGCTGCATAAAAGGGCACGCGCGACGCCCCGTGACCTTTCAGCCCGTCGGCCTCCGCGGTCACGATGGCGGCAGCGACTTGCGCGGCATTGCGCGCGCTGGTGCCGTTGGCGGTCAATGCCCGGATAGCCAAGCTTTCCAACTCGGCCAGGGACAGGGTCTTGTCGCTCATCGGGTTTCCTCCAGCACGCGGCGGACATTGGCCGCTGTCATATCGCTTGTTCGCAGATTCGCCTCGTCGGTCAATCCGGCGATGTGCGGCGTCAGGATGAGGTTTGGAACATTTGCCAGATGCGTGCCGCTTTCCGCCGTCACCGGTTCCGTTTCGAAAACGTCGAGCGCGCCGCCACCCAACCGGCCTTCTTTCAGGGCCTCGGCGAGGGCCACTTCATCGACCACGCCGCCGCGCGCTGCGTTGATCACAATGGCGCCAGGCTTCATGCGTGCGATCGCCGCTGCGTCCAGCAGGTGATGGGTCTCATCGGTTAGCGGCACGTGCAGGCTGATCACGTCGGATTCGGCGATCAGCGTGTCCAGGGATTTGGACTCGGCCATCGCCCAGGCCGGATCGTCGGCCTGAAGTAGCGGGTCGTGGGCTGTAACGGTCACGCCCAGCGGTGCGGCACGGCGGGCGACGTCGCGCCCGATAGCGCCGAAACCTACAAGGCCGAGAACCTTGCCGCTGGCTTCGCGGCCGATCGCCTCGGTGCGCGGCCACGCGCCGGCCAGCACGGCCTCCGTCACGCTATAGGCGGGACGGCGCAGGAGGGTCGTCATTGTGGTGACGACGTATTCCGCAACCGAAACATTGTTCGCGCCGGTGGCAGGGCAGACCGTGATCCCTCGCGCCGCACAGGCGGACATGTCGATATTGTCGAGACCGACACCGAGCCGCCCGACGACCTTGAGGGCGGTTGCGGCTTCCAGCAACGCGCCGCGCACCTGGGTCCGGTTGCGGACGATGAGCGCAGGCGCCTCACCGACAAGGCTGAGAAGCCGCTCCGGTTGGTCGACCAGCTGCGGGTCGTAGACGACGTCGAAATCCGCAGAGAGGTCGTCAACAGCGCTCTGATCGATGAATTCCGTGATGATGATTTCAGCCATCACATCTCCAAGTTTGCATTGGTACGTGCCTGGTCGCGGCTCTATTCGGTCAGGCCGGCGCGCTTCGCGAGATCGCGATATTGCTGTGTCCGCTCCGCGATGAATGCCGGAAGCTTGTCATAGCCTATATCAACCGGCACGAAGCCAAGCGACTGCTTTTTCTGGACGAATGCCGCATCCTTGTTGAGCGTGGCGAAGGTTTTCGAGATCGCTCGCTTTATCGGTTCCGGAGTGCCGTTGGGCACGGCGATGCCGCGATAGGCACCGTCGACCATATCGAATTTCAGTTCGCGGAAGGTCGGCGCGTCGGGAATGCTGGGATGCCGTTCTTCCATGGCGACCCCCAGGACCCGGACGTCGGCCTGTTGCTGCAAGGCGACCGTGGTGTAGGCCCATGCGGCGTCAACGGTACCGGATAGCAGTGCTGCGATGGATTCTCCGGTTCCCTTGTACGCACGGTATTCGGTTTCGATGCCGGCCAAATTGTCGAACCGGACCTGTGCAAGATGGTTTGCCGTTCCTTTGCCGGAACCGGACAATAGCACCTGATTTGGTCGCTCTTGCGCATCCTTGATCAAATCGTCGAGCGTTTCATAGGGCGAGTCGCTGGAAACGATCAGGGCGTTCGGCGTGTAGTGAAACAGGTAAAGCGCGGCAATCTCTTCCGTTTTGTAACGGGCGCCCCGGACGGGTTGAATGATGAGGTGCGGTAGGTTGATGCCGACGATGGTGTTGCCATCGCCCTTCATATTGTTCAATTCCGACCATACGACCGCGCCGCCGCCGCCAGGTTTGTGCGAGATCACCAGGTCATGACCGGTCAATTGCGTGAACACCGGTTGCTGCATACGGGCAGCGATCCCGGACTCGCCGCCATAGCCGAAGGGGATGATGTAGTCGACGGGCTGCTGCGGCCATCCGTCCGCCTTGCCCGGCACGCCGATCATGGCGACACCGAGGAAGGCGATGAACCCAAGGACGATATGGGCCGTACGGATGTGCGTCTCTCTTACTCCGGTTCGAGAGAACCTAGCGAAGCGCGTCGATTATGCGCTCCGGTAGAGTTTCGTCATGACAAACTCACGATGACCCAGCGCTTCGGCGCAGGTAAGTCGGCCGTTGCAAGTGCGCATCGTGATGTCGATCAGGCGGTCGCCTGCCTCGTCAAAATTCATCTCGCGGCGCAGGATACCCGATACGTCGAGATCGACATGCTCACCCATCTCGCGCGCCGTCCGCGGGTTCGCGGTCAGCTTGATGACGGGCTCGATTGGATTGCCGATGACATTGCCCTGTCCTGTCGGGAACAGGTGTACCGCGAAACCGGCCGCCGCCTGCAGGGTAACGCATTCGGCTGCTGCGGAGGACGTGTCCATGAAATAAAGGCCGGCGCCCTTGCTCGGCTCCTCGGCGGGTTCCAGTACGTCGATATAGCTGGTTTTCTTGCCGATCTTCTCAAGATTACCGAACGCCTTCTCTTCAATCGTCGTCAGGCCGCCTTCGATATTGCCCTTGGTCGGCTGGCTGTCGGACAGGTCGGAAGTCTTGTGCGGCTCGATGACCTCATCCATATAGGCTTGCCAGGTGTCGAAAAATTTCTGGCCGACTTCCGGGGTTGCGCCGCGCTCCTTGCAGACCTCTTCGGCACCGGTGATTTCCGAGGTCTCGCCGAAGCAGCTGGTGATGCCGAGCGGATCCATCTTATCGATAAAGTTGCCGACGGTCGGATTGGAGCCCAGGCCGGAAGTGGTGTCCGATTCGCCACATTTGACGGAGACCCAGAGGTCTTCGATCGGGCACTCCTCGCGCTGTTTTTCGCTGGCGTTCTGGACGTACTCCTGTGCGATGCGGCTGCCTTCCATGACAACTTTGTGCTCGCCATTGCGCTCCAGGGCAAAGCCCTCGACCGGTTTACCGGTCTTGGCGATGCCGTCGACGATACGGCTGGTCCAACCCATCTCGATGCCGACGACGACGACCGCGGCCACGTTCGGGTTGCAGCCCGTGCCGATGAGCGTCCGGAAGTGCAGGTCGAGGTCAGCGCCGAACTGCAGACGGCCATAATGGTGCGGCAGGGCGATTGTGCCCTTCACATTGTTGGCGATCTTTTCGCAGGCGGCGTTCGACAAATCGTCGAGCGGCAGGATGACGACATGATTGCGAATGCCGACCCGGCCGTTTTCGCGGCGATAGCCGGTGAATGATTTGGGGAGTGCCATCTTTCCTACCACTTCTTCGTTTTGAGGTTATGGGTATGGACGTGGTTGCCCTTGCCGATCGGAGAGACCGTTTTCCCGATACTGTGACCGTATTTCAGGATCGTGTCGCCTTCGGCAATATCTGATAGGGCGACTTTGTGACCGATCGGAATCGGATCAAGTGCCGTGATGGTGATCGTCTCGTCGGTTTCCATGACCCAACCGGTCATTTCCGTATTGGCTTCTACGGTCTCGACGACGATTACGCCGACGGAATCCGTTTTGTCGTGCACAACGAAATGGGGGGCGCTCATCGTTCCTCCTGTGCCTATCGCCGCGCAGCCGACGGTTCTCATGTCCGCTGGCCTGCGATTCAGTTGTTGGTATGTCTTAAGTCTTATATAAGACATACGCGCCCGCCGCCTGTCAACGGATCGACGGTGAACAAAATTTCGGACACGGGAACGACACGACCTGGACGGCAAACACCCCCTCGCCAACCGCTTTATGAGCAGGTGAGGGCGCGTATTCTGCGACGCCTGATCGACGGTGTGTGGCGACCGGGCACCATGCTGCCGAGTGAAATCCAACTTGGTGTCGAGTTCGGCGTTAGCCAGGGAACGGCACGCAAGGCGCTGGACACGCTGGCGGCGGAAAATCTGGTCGTGCGGCGGCAAGGGCTTGGCACATTCGTTGCCGAGCACGATACCGACCGGGCGCTATTTCATTTTTTCCACATGGTGGGCGAAGGGGCCGAACGGCAACTCCCGGAGAGCCGTGTGCTGTCCTGCCGCTATGGCAAGGCGACAGCGATGGAAGCCAGCCGCCTGGCGTTGCTCCGTGGCGATTCCGTGGCTCGAATCCGCAGGGTGCGCGCGCTTGGCGGTGCACCGGCGATCGTCGAGACGATTGCCGTCTCGGAAGCGCTGTTCCCGGAAATCGGCCGCGACGGCGATTTGCCCAACACGCTCTACGAGCTCTATGAGCGTCGCTATGAGGTAACGGTCGCGCGTGCGGAAGAGCGGCTGCGGGCGACGTCGGCCGATGCGGATACCGCGTCACTGCTCGGCATTGAAGCGGGCTGTCCGTTGCTCGAGATCGACCGGACGGCCTTCGCCTTGGACGGGGCGCCGGTCGAGTGGCGCCTCAGCTTGTGCGAAACCGGCGCTCACCACTATCGGGTCGAACTGGTCTAAGGCTTCGCTGCGGCCTGCAACTCCTGGCGACGCAGGGCCTTCCCGGGGCGTTCCCCGGTTGGAGCGCCATCGCGCCAGACGGCCTTGCCATTGACGAAGACGGTATCGATCCCGGCCGCTGGTTCGGTCGGGGTCGCGAAATCGGCCTTGTCGATCACCGTTTCTGCGTCGAAGACCACAATATCGGCGTAGTTTCCTTCGGCGATCACGCCACGGCCCGTCAGACCGAATTCCGCGGCGGGCAGGCCGCTCATCCGGTAGACCGCATCTTCCAGGGTCAGCAGACCGAGGTCGCGGCTGTAATGTCCCAGGACCCTTGGGAAGGTGCCCCAGAGCCGCGGGTGCGGGAAGATATCGTGCGGCAGCCCGTCGGAGGCGACCATGGCGTGCGGGTATTGCAGCACGCGCTGCACATCCGCTTCATCCATCAGGAAATAGATCGCCCCCGCTGGCAGGAGCGCTTCCGCTGCTTCTTCGAGGCTGCAGTCCATTTCCTCGGCGATGTCCGCCAGATCCCGCCCGGCGACGTCCGGACGCGCCTCGGACCAGGTCACGATGACGCGGCGCGAATCCTTGACCCGATCGACGCTCAGCACGGTCGAGGCCGCATCGTAGGGGTAGACGTCCAGCGTGACGTCCTGCTCTTGGCGCACTTTATCGAGGAGCGCGAGGGATTCGACGGTCCCGCCGAAGTTCGAGGCGCCGGCAGATTTGTGGTGCGAAAGGACGACTTTGGCGCCGGATGCGCGTCCGATTTCGAAGGCTTCCTCCATCGCTTCCTGCAGGTGGGCACCCTCGTCGCGCAGATGCGTGGTGTATAGGGCGCCTTCCGGGCCGAGCAATTCGGCCAACCGGATAACTTCGTCGGTCGGTGCCGGTTTCGCCGGCGGATAGTAAAGACCGGTCGACATCCCGATCGCACCGGCTTCTAGCGCCTCCGCGAGGTTCTTGCGCATGACGTCGATTTCGTCATCGGTTGCGCCGCGTTGCAGATCATCCATGGCCCCCACCCGCAGGGTCGTATGGCCGCACAGCAGCGCCGCGTTGAGGGCCGGCGGTGTTTCATCAAGTGCCGTGAAAAAGTCGGCCATCTTCGGAAAGCGGTAACCATCGCCCAGCAAATCCATCGGTGGCGGCGGCCGATCACCTTTGAAACGCAACGGTGCGAGGCTGATACCGCAATTGCCGGCCACCACGGTCGCAACCCCCTGGCTCGCCTTGTAAGCCATGTCCGGCTTGGCGAGCAGCGCGTGATCGTCATGCGTATGCACGTCGATAAAGCCCGGTGCGACGATCCGGTTGCTGGCATCGAGCCGGTTTTGCGCCGTGGCCTGCTTCAAATCGCCAACTGCGGAAATTTTGTCCCCTGAAATACCGATATCCGCGTTGCGGCGTTGTGCGCCGCTGCCGTCGATCACCGTTCCCCCTTCAATAATCAATTCGTAACCAGTGTCGGGCATGGTCGGTCTCGGATTCGGTTATGGATTCAAGCACCATAGACAGGCGGCGGGCGCTTCGCAAAACCCAACCGTCAACCTGTCGATTTGTCGCAAAAAGGCGCGAATCCCCTTATGGTCTCGTCAAACCGGAGGATAAATGGCGTTGGAAGAGGGCCCGGATTCGGCATCGCCTTTGGATCCGATGACCGTACCCCGCGCGCGCGGCTGGTTTCGGCAGGCCGTTCTCGGCTCCGCCGGTGCCTATGCGGAAGCGCTGCTCGCCGCAATTCTTGTCAATTTGCTGGCGCTCGCCATCCCGCTTTTCGCGATCGTGGCCTTCGATCAGATCGTTCAATTCAACTCGGTGGACTTGATATGGCGGCTCGGCGCGGCCGTTGCGGTGGTCATCGGCCTCGATTTCCTGTTGCGGATGTTGCGCAGTCACTTCGCGGAATCCGCTGGGGCCGCCGCTATGGCGCGCATCGAAGATCGCTTGTTCCAACGCATGGTATCCGTGAAGCTGGCGGACTCCGGCGACGCCGATAAGAAGTTGGCGGCTGTCGCTGACGCGCTGAAAGATCTGCGCGGGATGATGACTGCCGCGCCGGTATTGGCGTTGGTCGACCTACCGTTCATCGTGCTCTTCATCGGCGCGTGCTATTTCGTCGGCGGCCCCGTTGCCTTGATTCCCTTGGTCGCCGTGCCGACCGTGCTGTTTGT
>CAJWOT010000018.1 GCA_913044215.1 uncultured Rhodospirillaceae bacterium
CAACCCTTCTATCACCGCCTGAATCGAGAAATTAAGACTGTCGAACGTAACACCTGTTTGCGCGTCCACTCCGTCGACACCGGCGAAGCGGAGCCAGCGCTGCCAATCGTCGCGCCGCGGCATGCCGTGCACCAGGGTGCACCGCACCAACTCCTCCGGTCGCGTCAGCGCGTTCTCCCCTTCGCACAGTTGGGGGCTGCAAACCGGCAATAAATCCACATCGACCAGCTTCTTGGCCTCCAACCCAGGCCAGGTTTGCCCGCCCTCGCCGACGAGTATCACCGCATCCACATCGCCGCGCGTGAAATCCACCAGCTGCAGGGTCGTCGTGAGCTGCACATCGATGTCCGGATGTTGATCGCAGAAATCACCCCATTGCGACACCAGCCACCGTAACGCGAAGGTCGGGTAACAACTGATCGCGATCGGCCGGTCCATTTCCTACTGCCAGACCCGTTCCGTCGCGGACGTGATCCGCTCCAAGGGTTCGCTGACCGCCTGCAGATAATTTCGGCCCATCGGGATCAACAACACCTGATTATGGTAGCGGCGCAAAAGCGGGGCGCCCAACCATTCTTCGAGAACTTTCACCTGGCATCTGACCACCCTGGGAGCCACGTTAAACTCTTCAGTTGCGTGAATTAAACCCAAGTGGCGCCCACCTTATCCGAAGGTTCGCAGCGCCCTTACCGGCCGTATGACCGACGTCTCGATGCATGCAGCGTGATAGAAGAGAAAAGGAGCATGGCGATACCAACGGCCCATTGCACCCCGGTCCCCGTATCTTCGATGCAGCTTATAGAAGCTGCCATATACCAAACGATCAGAATACAAATGACCATTTCTTTACCGATCGTAGAGTCCTAAACGAAGGGCAGTACACTGACCGCCTCCAGCGTATTTTCGGTATGCCAGCAGGCAAGCAGCACAGTTTCACCATCCTCTACCGAAATCCGAGTGACTTCGCGGTCCAACTGGCTAACGAAACGAAACGATGCCTGAAGCAAGGACGGCCACTCGTCCCGCAACACCGCCATCGTTGCCAGGACGAGCTCACTTTAAAATTTTCACTCTTTCGAGGCTTCGAGAGAAAAGAAGGGTTCGTGCTTTGGCAACGTAGGCGGGGCCTGAGGCAAATGTGAGCATTGCCGCTGTGCTAAGGACCACAGCACGAGATATCTGCGAAATAAAATGCGCGCTGTCCGCACAGCTCGTGCACTCTTTTTATCCACCTGTAACATCCAAGCCTCTGCCGATATTGCCAAGTAAGTACGCTTTAAGACTCAATTTTGAACCTATGAAATCTTTGAAATTCCGAGGCTGCGTCAGCTGAATATTATATTGACCAAAATAAAAATGAAATATTTTAATTTTATTGTCACTAATTTATTAACAAATAATGGTAAATATTCACCTTATTTTTATAATAATTTTTCCAATTATCAACTCAGTTATAGAATGAACTCAAAAAACGGTAAATTTTCCCAACCACGACGAGCGAGAGTATGATTTCTGGCAACAGTCAATTGCTCACGAAAACGGTTCAATGCTACCTGCAGGATGAATTTCTTGGTTAACGTATTGCCAGAAATTTTTAATGCCTCGGGCCGGATCGCTTTGCGGCAGAAGCCAACACGAATACAACAGCGATGACATCAGGCGCACACGCCAGTATTGACGACCTTTTTAAACGGTACGGCCCCATTTATCGCTGGCTCGTCACCGCAACGGTGATGACCGCTGCAATTGCGATGGGCTTTGCCTCTTCAATGGTAAATGTCGCAGTGCCATCAGTAATGGGCGCTTTCGGTGTAGGGCTCGACCAAGCGCAATGGATGGCGACCGGATTTCTCGCCACCATGTCCGCTACGATGCTGCTCAGTTCCTGGCTGATTGAAGTACTGGGCCAGCGCATCACCTTTATCGCAACGATGGTTATTTTCGGTACTGGTGCCTTCATGAGCGCAACGGCGCCCAATATCGATCTGTTAATTCTAGGCCGCGTGCTCCAGGGATTCGCAACGGGCATCGGCCAGCCGCTCGCCATGTTTAGTATTTTTAGCGTATTCCCGCCGGAACGCCGCGGAACAGCGATGGGCATTTACGGGCTGGGCAGTGTGCTTGCCCCGACATTTGGACCCATCCTTGGCGGGATAGCAATTGACACTATCAGCTGGCGTTACCTCTTCTATCTACCTCTACCTTTCTGTTTTCCTGCACTCTTGCTCGGGCTTATGTTCATGCCGGGGAAGAAACTACCCAAACAACTCCCCCCTTTCGATTGGATTGGTCTTGGCCTTATCTTTTTTATTTTATTCAATGTACTCAGTGGTCTCGCAAATGGGCCACGATGGAGTTGGGATTCCAATGCCGTTGTCACACGTCTAACCTGTGGTTCCATTGGGATCATCGTATTTATATTCTGGGAACTCCGTGCAACCTATCCATTACTTGACCTGAGCCTATTCAAAGACAGGCAATTTAGTCTAACCATGATTGCGGGTTTTGTATTCGGCGTTGGCCTTTATGCCTCAGGTTATTTCATCCCTGTCTTTGTTCAAACTATTCAGGAATACAGTGCAACTCGTGCCGGATTGCTGCTTGCACCTGGTGGCCTCGTCATGATGTTATTCTTTCCGCTGGCTGGGCGAATAACTGACTCGATACCGGCACATATTCCCATAGCCGCCGGGCTGCTTATCTTCGCTATAGGTTTCATTCTAATAGAAGCCGTCGACGTAAATACGACTTTCTGGACTCTTGTTGCTTATACGGGAATTATTAAAGTCGGCTTAAGTTTCGCAATTCCATCGCTAAGCGTCGCTGCGTTGCGTTCTGTCCCGCCGGACAAACTGGCGCGTGGAGCATCAAGTGCCACCTTCTTCCGTAATCTTGGGGGCGGGTTCGGAATAACCTTGCTAACCGCGTTTTTCCAGCATCGTACCCGCTTTCATGGCGAGGCCTTCACAGCAACGCAGACCTCAGACAATCAAACAACGCATGCATTGCTCGGCTCGGTCAAACGGCTGCTCGCCGAGTCCGGCATGCCCGACACCAGCCAAGCGGCAGGCGCTTTGGACTATCTGGCGGAGGTAGTGCTGGCGCAAGCAAGCACTCTTGGCTTCAAAGACACCTTCCTCGCCATCGCCGTGGTCGCTTTACTGGCCGTAGGCCCCGCCTGGCTGATCGGCCGAGCAGAGCCTAAGCGCTGATCGACAACAGCTGAGATAGAAAGATGACCGATTGCCTCTGCACCTACAGATCCGGAATCGGGTACTGCGCTCGCGTCACGCCCCTTTCGGCAGATAGGAGATCGAACCGGCCAGGTCAGTATCGTCGATGACACGCAGGATCGAATTGCTACCCGCCTGTCGGGCAGAACCGTACGGCGCATAATCTGGATCGCTGGCAAAGGCTTGCACCGCTTCCATCGACGGGAATTCAATCAGGGCGACCAAGGTCGAATTTGGGCCCTCGCCCTCGACTGTTGTGATATTGCCGCTGCGAGAAAGATACTTTCCGCCATGTTTGGCCACGATGTTGTGGACATTGGCAGCATAGTCCGGCACCCAGCTATCATCGGTAACCTCAATGTCAGCAATTACATAGACTGTCATAGCAATTTTCCTATCCGTTCAACAGATTTTGATTCTTGTGAAGGGAAGCTTACGAAAGCTCGGTCTATAAACAAAGAAATTTTAATACCGACCGACAGCGATATCGCTGAACCTTGTTGATTTCGTCATGCCTCTGACGAACCGCTGTAGGCAAACATTTTTTCGAAGGCGAGCACGGCCCGAATTCCAGCATCGATCAAAATTTCGCCGAATGCAGCCATATCGGTCTCGTGGTTCGGTCCTGCAATAGAAGCGGTCCCGAATTTTATGACTTGGGACAAACGGGTACCGGGATGATGCCAGGTAAGGCCCGTTCCATCATATGGCGGCGCGGGAGGGTGCCCATCCATCCGTCGCTAACGCAAGTTAGGCTGCCCTTCCCGGTTAGCGCCATAACATCACGCACACTGATCCGCGTAAACGGTTTTCCCCTGCGCAACCAACGCAGTATTGCCCGTGTCTGCATGTTTAGGATTAGATTTGTTTCAGAATCTCGTCATGGCGACGGTGATTGCGGCACCAACCGCAAGGATTAAGACGGCGTATTTTCACATAACTGTCCCCCTTCCCCGCCGTGCCTCAGCGTTGGTTGCGGTTGAGTTCACTATGACGGCGTTGTATCGCAGCGGGCCAGCGCGATTTGATAAAGGCCAAGACGGCCCAGATTTCGGTATCGCTTAATATTTCACCGAATGCCGACATATCGGTCTTGTAGTCTGGACCGGCAACGGCAGCAGTGCCGTATTTTGTGACCTGAAACAGATGCGCGTCGGGATGATGCCAAGTGTGACCGGTCTCGTCATGCGGCGGTGACGGCAGACGCCCGTCCGCGCGGCGTTGACGCCAATTCGGCTGACCTTCCAGGTTCACGCCATGACAGGACGCACACTGATCCGCGTAAACCGTCTTTCCCTGGGCGACAAGCACCGCATCGGATGCATCCGCAAATGCAGGGCCAGTCTTCTGCCAATAGACCATGGTAATGCCTGCGATTGCGGCCCCGGCCGCAAGAACGAAAACGGCGTACTTCCACATGAATCGGCCCTCCCAGCGCGTTGTCTGTCGCTTCAAGGGACTGGAAGGTCAAGACAAAATCGTCGCACGCCCTACCCGAAACGGTATTCGCGCGCTATTTTGCCGCGCTTCGTACAAGTAAACGATTGGAGACCGGCGCATGAGTGATGCCGCGACACAACCCCTGCCGCTCGACGGTATTCGGGTTGTGGAATTCTGTCAGACCATCATGGGGCCGAGCGCCGGACTGATCCTGGCCGACCTTGGCGCGGACGTGATCAAGGTCGAACCCGCACCCGACGGCGACAAGACCCGCCGCCTGCACGGTTTCGCCGCCGGCTTTTTCGGCGGGTTCAACCGCAACAAGCGCGGATTCGCCGCTGATCTGAAAAGCGATGAAGGCCGCGCCGCGGTCCATAAGCTGCTTCAAACAGCGGACGTGGTCATCGAGAACTACGCGCCGGGCACGGTGGAGAAGCTGGGCTGCGGCTACGAAGACTGCAAACGTCTCAACCCGCGGATCATCTTCTGCGCCCTAAAGGGGTTCCTGAGCGGCCCCTACGAGAACCGACTGGCATTGGACGAAGTCGTGCAATACATGGCGGGACTGGCCTATATGACAGGCCCGCCGGGTCGGCCGCTGCGCGCCGGCGCATCCGTCGTCGACATCATGGGCGGGACCTATGCGGTGCTGGGCATAATGGCGGCACTGCGCGACCGGGACCGCACCGGCGAAGGTCAGCTCGTGAAGAGCGCCCTGTTCGAGTCGACCGCTTTCCTGATGACCCAGCATCTCGTCGGCGGCGCCGTGACCGGCACGGAGCAGCCGCCAATGCCGGGCCGGGTCGGGGCCTGGGCTGTGTATGAGACATTCGAAACCAAGGACGAACAACGCATCTTCATCGGCCTGACCAGCGACAACCACTGGCGCCGCTATTGCGAGAAATTCGAGCGGCCGGACCTGCTCGCCGACCCGAGCTTGAAGACCAACGAAGATCGGGTGAAAGCCCGCGACGTCACACTGCCGATCGTCGCCGAAATCACGAGACGCTATACGCTGGCGGAGATGCTACAGATCTGCGAGGAGATCGAGATCCCCTTCTCGAACGTGGCCAGGCCAGAAGATTTGACAGACGATCCGCAACTCAACGCCGACGGGCGCATGCTCGAAGTCGAACTCGAAAACGCGCCGGTGACCAAGGTGCCGCGCCTGCCGGTCGAGATCGGCGATCACGATTTGAAGCTGCGCATGCAGCCGCCGAAGATTGGCGAGCACACGCGAGAAATCTTAGCCGAACTCGGCTATGACGACAGCGCAATTGACCGTATGAACGGCGCCGGCACGATCGTCACGCGCTAACAGGACCGCTGCCATGGACGCGCCAGTCAGCCGCACGGCACCGGACCTGCTCGACGAAATGACGGCCCGGTATGGCGCGCGCGATTTCATTATCGACGGCGAGCGGCGCTTCACCTACGCAGCGTTTCAGGCTGTCGTGAGGAAACATGCCAAGGGGCTCCTTGGCATAGGTGTCGCGCGGGGTGACCGGCTCGCGATCCTGATGGAAAACCAGGCCGAATGGGTCATCACTTATTTCGCCGCCATGTCGATCGGTGCCGAAGTCGTGGCGCTGAATTGCTGGTCCAGCGCCCGGGAACTCGCCTATCAGTTCGATCACGCCGGTGTCCGCCACCTGGTGGCCACTTCAGCAGTTCGAGGCCGCCCGCTGCCCGAACTACTCGACGAGGTCGGATCGGCAACGCCCGAGCAGACCATCTGTGTCGCCGAAACACCGGTAGCGGATACCATTTCTTTCGACGGTTTGGTGCAGGCCGGTGCTGCGGTTTCCAACTCCACTTACGAAAAGGCCCGCAGCGCGGTGAAGGCTAAAGATGTGGCGTGCATTCTCTATACGTCCGGATCAACGTCGACACCCAAGGGTGTCCCCCTGCTGCAACACGGTATGGTCGACAATATGTGGCGCATCGGCGAACGACAGCGACTGTCGCCGGACGACAGGCTGTGGCTGGCCGTATCCTTGTTCTGGTCGTTCGGCTGCGTTAACGCCCTGTTCACCCTGATGACCCATGGCGGCGCGATCGTCCTGCAGCACAGTTTCGACGCCGGCGAGGCGCTCGCCTTGATCGAACGGGAACGCTGCTCCGTATTCTACGGCACGCCGAACATGTCGCTCGCCCTTATCGAGCATCCGGATCGGCCAAAACGCGACCTCTCCTCGCTTCGAACCGGCGCTACGATCGGCACCCCTGATCAGGTCCGCCGGATCGTTGAATTGGGGGCGACGGAAATCTGCAATGTCTACGGACTGACCGAAGCCTATGGCAATTCTGCGGTTGGCGACGCACATGATCCGCTGGAGACCCGACTGAACAATTGCGGCCGACCGCTCGACGATGTCGAAATCCGGATCGTCGACCCGGAAACCCGTAAGCCCTTGCCAACCGGCGAGACCGGCGAGATCGTTATCCGCGGATTCCTGACACCGGGCTATCTGGACGACCCGGACCGGACAGCGGAAGGGTTCGACGTGGACGGCTTTCTGTTGACCGGCGATCTCGGCTATCTCGATACGGAGGGCTACCTGATCTTCCGCGGCCGCCTGAAAGAGATGGTCAAGACCGGCGGGATCAACGTGGCCCCGGCGGAAGTCGAGGCCGTCCTGGCCAGCCACGCGGATGTCGAAGAAGCCCATGTCACCGGCGTGCCGGACAGCCGGCTGGACGAAGCGCTGGCAGCCGTCATCGTCTCTCGAGCCGGCACCCAGCCGCGTGAGTCCGAACTCATCGATCATTGCCGTGCAGAACTCGCAGCCTACAAGGTGCCTCGGCGCTACCGTTTCGTCGACCGCGCCGAACTCCCCTTGACGACAACCGGGAAGCTGCAAAAGAACCGTCTGCCGGAGCTGTTCGAACCCGCACCCGGTCAGTCGTAATCGGGCTGCCGTTTCTCCAGAAAGGCGGCCACCCCTTCCTTGAAATGCGGGCTCTCGCGCACCGCGTCACCAAGCGCCTGCTCGACGCTTTCGCGGGAACGCACAAGTTCCGCCTGTGTCTCGCTCAGCTGGTGTTTGACGGCCTGGACCGCAGACGGGCTGTTGTCGGCAATCAGTTCGGCCATGCGCAAAGTCTCGGACATCAGATCGGCTTGCGGCACCACCCGGTTGACGAGGTCGATCTCGACGGCCTGCCCGGCGGAGATCAATTGCGCCCCCAGCAGCATCTCCGCCGCGTGAACGTAACCAATCTGGGCGACAAGTTTGGTCGTCGAGCCGCCGAACGGGTAGATCGACCATTTGACCTCGGGAAGCCCGAAACGGGCGTTGGGGGATGCGAAACGGATATCGCAGGACAGCATCAGCTCCAACCCGCCGGCCACACAATCGCCATTGACAGCAGCGAGGACCGGTTTCGGATATCCATCCGTCTTCAGCAGGCCGCGATTGATCTTCGCCGCCAGATCCGCCGACGCGCGGAGATCGCCGCCAAGATCGGCACCGGAGCTGAAGGCCCGGTCGCCGGCGCCGGTGACGACGATGCAGCGATGATCGGAGGTCTCCAATTCGTCCCACAACCGCGCAAGTTCGTAGATCATCTCCCGCGTCATGGCGTTGCGCCGCGGCTGATTGTCGATCGTGATGACGGCGATGTGCCGCCCTTCCTCAGTCAACCGTATTTCCATCGTTACAAACTCCGCCAATATTCGGGATGTCGATGCGCAGCCTATTCTTCGCCGCTGCGCTTCTCGTCGCCCATGAAGTCCTTGACCGATCGCCGACGGTCCGGGCCGAAATATTCGCCATCGCACACGAACAGTCGCGGCTGCTCGATGATGAAGACAAGGCGGTTGTACAGCGTCGTCACGGAAAACGGCATCGCCATATACTCGGTCACGCCCGAATCGCGCGCCGCAACGACCTCATCCGTCCGCGGCGACGCCGCGATCATCAGGACCGGCACGGTCGGATTCGGGCTGTCCGGGTTAGTGCGGATCATGCGGGCCAGGTCGAGGCCGTCCAGTGGCAGCATGACCTGTTCGGCGATGATGATATCGAAGCTGGCGGCGCGATAGGCCGTCGTCCCCTGATCGACCGCCTCGAACTGTTCAACCCCGATCGCCTTCAGGACATCGCAAATCAGCATGCGCCGGAAGGGGCTCGGATCGACCACCAAAATGCGCACATCGCTCAGGTCGTATGCCATGGCGGCGCACCAGTCAGATCAAAAGGCCCCGGGATATTCGACATTGTCCACGCGTTCCGCATCGAAGTGGCGATAAACATGGGCAGCAACCGCCCTATTATCGGTCGTCACGGTCGCGACGGATAGTCCTTGGTCCCGCAGCCATTCGAGCGAACGGCCGAGCAGTGCGCGACCGAGACCACGCCCCTGATGATCTGCCGCCACGCAAATGCCCGTGATCAGATTCATCTGCGTATCGCTCGCAACGGCGACACCGTTCAGTCCAACGACCTGACCCGAACATTCCGCCAAAACAAAATGGGCCGTCGGGTCGGCAATCCTGGCCTCGACCCGTTCCATGACATTCGTTTCGATCGAACCGGTCTTGCCGCTCCAAACAGGATCCGTTTCATACGCCAACCGCACGATGGATCGCATCTCGGAGAGATCGGAAGAACCCGCAGCGCGCAAAGTGTAGCCCGACGCCAAGGACACCCCGAACTGCCGGCCGGAGAGCGGCCAGTCGAAGCGAACCCATTCGGTAATGGCGTTTGTCATGGCACGTGCCTATTCAACCAGCAAATCCAGAATACGCTGTAGCTTTTTCGCCACTTGCTGTTTGTACCCGTCGACATCGCGGTCCCGCCAATCGTAGAACCCCTGCCCGGTTGAGACGCCGAGGTGCCCGTCCTTCACCATATCCTGTAGCAAGGCCACGGGCGTATTCGTGTGGTGCATGTCGGGGACGAGATTGCGGTGGGTCGCCGCGGTCACCTGCAGGCCGCTCAGATCCTTCTGTTCGATCAAACCCGTAAGGCACATACGTGGGGCGAGCGCCCCTTTCAGGCAGGCATCCACATCTGCCGCTGTACAGACCCCATCCTCGATCATCGCCAGCGCCTCGTGCATCATCGCGTGTTGCAACCGGTTGAGTAGAAATCCAGGTACCGGCCGGTTCAGGACCAGCGCCTTCTGGCCGTTCCGCTCGAGTGCCACCCTCACCACGCCGAGCACGGCATCCGTTGTTGAGTCGACGCGAATGACCTCCACCAGCGGCAGGGCGTCCGCCGGCTGAAGGTAGTGAACGCCGATAAAGCGCTCCGGATATTTAAGCCTCGCCATCATTTCGTCCACCGGAAGGCCCGAGGTGTTCGTCGCCAGGATCGGCTGTCCGCCGTACTGGGTCTCCAGCTGTTCGAACAAGGTGTGTTTGGCACCCATCTCCTCGACGATGGATTCGATGACGAAGTCGGGCGCTTCCTCCGGCAATGTGCCGGTCACAGTAACCGCACCGTCAAAGGGTTGAACCTTAGCGGGATTTCGGCTCATCACTGTCACCGCATGCCCGCCGCGCAGGAATGTGTTCGCTATACCACGCCCCATGGTTCCCGGCCCCACGACCAGAACGTTGCGTATCGCCTTCTCCATGCCATCCACCTTGCCGTTGCGTCGGCAACCAGTATCATTGGCCCCCACCCGGCGTCGAGAGCGCCCGCGCACCTACAGGACGGAATCATGAAGATCACGGATGTCGAGGCGATTGCGCTCGCCGTGCCGATGGAAAAACAGATCGCCGCGCCGATCAGCATGCCGCGCGCCGACGAAGTCGCCCCTGTTGTCTTCAAGGAATATCGCTCGGTCATTGTCCGCATCCGCACGGACAACGGTCTCGAAGGTGTCGGCGAATGCATGACGCGCCTATCCGGGACCGCCTTGCGTGACATCGTGCATTACGTGAAACCGCTCTTAATCGGCAAAGATCCGCGCGATGTGGAATATCTTTGGGACCTGCTGTGGTCGGTGATGATCAATCGCGGCCATCACTCGGGCTTCTATCTGGAGGCTTTGGCCGGCATCGACACGGCGTTGTGGGATATCTGGGGTAAATCCGCGGGTGTACCGGTCTGGCGATTGCTCGGCGGCAAGACTAATCCGAAGCTTTGGGCCTATGCGTCCTCTTTGCGGTTACGCGACATCGAGATCCTGCGCGACGAGATCGACAAGCACAAGGCGAACGGCTTCAACGCCATGAAGATCAAGATCGGCAAGGATCCGATGAACTGGCGCGGCGAAATGAAGACCGTCGAGCAGATCAAGGAACATGCTGGTGACGATGTCACCCTGATGGCGGACGTCAATTGCGGTTACGGGCATGACCTCAAGACCGCGTTGCAGGTCGGCCAAGCGCTCGAGGCAATGAACCTGTACTGGTACGAAGAACCGCTGGCGCCGGACGATATCGAGGGCTACGCCTATCTCAAGGACAAGCTGGGCATCCGCATCGCGACCGGCGAAGCCGACTTCAACCGTTTCAGCTTCGCCCGCTTCTTCAAGCGCGACGCGATCGACATCGTGCAACATGACGCGGCACGGGCCGGCGGCATTACCGAGGCGCGCAAGATCGCCGACATGGCGTCCGCCTTCCACGTGCAGTACGCGCCGCACACCGGCAGTTCGTCGAATATCATCATGACGGTGTCGCTGCACCTGGCGACCTATGCACCGAACTTCCTGATCTACGAGTACATGCAGAGCGACTGGAATAAAGAGCAGCACAATCCGCTGCATTGGGACCTCTGCCAATTGCCGATCAAATCCTTCAAGGACGGCTACCTCGAAATGGAGGATAAGCCGGGCCTCGGCATCGAACTCAACGAGGAAGTGATCGAGAAATACCGCTTGAAATAGGCGGCAAACGACAAAGACCAAGGAACCATTCATGCCATTCGAAGACGTTAACAAGGATCTGGACGAACGCCGCGCCAAGGTCCTGAAAATGGGCAAGCCTGCCATCTTGGAAAAGATGAAGAATGAGGGTTTGCTGAACGCGCGCGAGCGGCTCGACTACCTGTTCGACAAGGGTAGCTTCGTTGAATCCGGCATGCTGGCGACAGCATCGCGACCGGAAGTCCGCGACAAGGCGCCGGCCGACGGCAAGATTGCCGGTTATGGCAAGATCAATGGGCGGTGGGCCGCCAGCGTGTCGAACGACTTTTCGGTCATGGGCGCGTCGAGCGCGTTGATCAACCTGAAGAAAATGAAGCACATCAAGGATGTCGCGAACAAGCGCGGCATGCCAATCGTGTGGCTGGGCGAGTCTTCGGGCTCGCGCATGCCGGACCGTATGGGGGCTCAAGGCCGTGTGATCATCGCGCAAGACCCCTATGAGTACCGGCGCATGCGCGAAACGCCCTGGATCACGGCGCAGCTTGGCGCGTGTTACGGCTCATCCACCTGGTATGCCTGCATGTCTGACTTCGTTGTCATGCGCAAGGGCGCGACCATGGCGGTCGCCAGCAGCCGGGTCACCTCGATGGCGATCAATCAACCGGTCTCGAACGAAGAGCTCGGTGGCTGGAAAATGCACACCTCGACCAGCGGCCTCGTGGACGTCGCGGTGGATACGGACGAGGAAGCGCTCGATATCTGTAAACAGTTCCTCTCCTACCTGCCGAGCCACCATATGGAAGCCCCGCCGGTCGCTCCCGTGCCGGCAGGTTCGGACACAGCGATCGAAAAGATCGTCGATATTGTCCCCGAGGAACGCCAGAAGGTCTACAACATGCGCCACGCAGTCGAGGTCATCGCCGACCGCGACAGCGTATTCGAAATGAAGCCGCGCTATGGCCGCTCGGTTCTCACCTCTTTGGCACGATTGAACGGGCATACGGTCGGGTTCCTGGCGAGCAACCCGCTTTATAAAGGCGGCGCGGCGGACCCGGACGGCTGCTGCAAGGCAGCGAGCTTCATCGTCTTCTGCGACTCCTTCAACATCCCGATTATCATGCTGGTCGACGTGCCGGGCTTTCTGATCGGCGTCGATGGCGAGCGCAAGGCGGCGCCCGGCAAAATCATGAACTGGATGAATGCCCTGTCACTCGCGACGGTTCCGAAACTGTCCGTCATCCTGCGTAAAAGTTATGGCCAAGCCTATATCAACATGGCCGGCAACAAGGGATCGGATGAAATGGCGCTGTGGCCGACCGCCGATGTCGGCTTCATGGACCCGCATACCGGCGTGAATGTTGTCTTCGGTATGAAGCAGGAAGACGATCCGGAACTGTTCGCAAAGCGCGTCGAGGAATTGCAGCGCGATGCCGCGCCCTGGGAATTGGCGGCCATGTATGAGGCGCAGGACGTAATAAAACCCCAGGAGACCCGCCAGCACCTGATCAACATGCTGGAGGTACACCGCCTGCGTATGACCAACGGTGTCGGCGAGCATCTGATGCGGACCTGGCCAACAAGCATCGTCTGAAGCCTGTGCCCGACATAAACAGTCTGATCGCCGCGGCCCGAAGCGATGGCCGCAGCTTGCTCGACGAAAGTGCCGGCAAGCGCGCCTTGGCCGAGTTCGGCATCGCTGTACCCCGCGGGTTGGTCGTTTCGGAGCGCAGCCAGGCTGCATCCGCCTGCGCCGAACTGCAGGGGCCGTTCGCGGTCAAAGGGGTTTCCCGGGACGTCGTGCACAAATCGGACCTCGGTGCCCTGCGCTTGGGGCTTCCCGACGCAACGGGCGTCGAATTTGCGATCGACGAGATCGAAACGGCCCTCAAGGACAATGGCGCCCGGATCGATGGCTATCTCATCGAAGAAATGGCGCGGCCCGGGCAAGAGCTGGTGATCGGCGGAATCGTCGATGCGCAATTCGGTCCGATGGTCATGGTCGGGCTCGGCGGCGTGTTCGTCGAAATCTTTAAGGACACTGCCTTTCGCTTGTGTCCGATCAACCGCGCGGATGCGGGCGCCATGCTCGACGAGCTTGTTGCGGCCCCGATGCTCGCCGGTGCCCGGGGTCAACAACCGATAGACCGTGAGGCTGTGATCGATGCCTTGTGCGCTGTCGGCGGCAGCGACGGGCTGTTATGGCAGTATCGCGACGAAATCGCGGAAATTGACATCAATCCGCTTATCGCAGCCCCTCAGGGTGCCGTGGCAGCGGACGCGCGGATCGTGTTGAGCCAAACACCTGCCGCGCAGGCCGGCGCCCCTGTCCTCAAAAAGGAAGCCGATATCCGCACCTTCTTCACGCCGCTGTTCGCCCCGAAAAGCATCGCGGTCGTCGGCGCCTCCGCTTCAACCACGAACAGAGCCAACACCTATATCGGGCAGTTGCGCGATTACGGGTTCGAAGGGCCGATCTATCCGATACACCCCTCCGCCGATCGGATCGAAGGGCTGCCGGTCTACCCTTCGTTGGGGGAAACACCGGGCCCGGTCGATTACGCCTATATCGCAATCCCCGCAGCGCGGGTCCCGGACGCCATTTCGGAAGCGAACGGCAATGTCCGCTTCGCCCATGTCCTGGCCGCCGGCTTTGCGGAAACACCCGGCAAAGAAGATCTGCAGGACGAGCTGATGCTCGCGGCACGACGCGCCGACGTCCGGTTTTTGGGACCGAACTGCAACGGCGGGTATTCACCGCGCGGCAATCTCACCCTGACCCATGGTGCCTCACCGGAGCGTGGTTCGGTGGGTGTATTCACGCAAAGCGGCGGCCTTGGCATTGATATCATCCGGCGCGGCCAGGAACGCGGGCTACGGTTCAGCGGATTAATGACATTGGGGAATTGCGCCGATCTGGGCCCAGCCGACTTGCTCGAATTCTACCTCGCCGACCCTGAAACAAAGGTCATCGGTATGTATCTGGAGGGCGTCGCCGAAGGCCGGCGCTTCTTCGAGTTGCTGCGCCGCGCGCAAGCGAAAAAACCAGTTGTCGTCCTGAAAGGCGGACGAACGGAGTTGGGACACCAGGCCGCCGTTTCGCACACCGGGGCCTTGGCCGGCGACCGGCGTCTTTGGGACGCCGTATCCCGGCAAACCGGCGCCGTACTCGTCGATGACTTGGAGACCTTCATCGATACGCTCCTGGCCTTCCAGTTCCTGAATCCGCGACCGGCGTCCCCAACCAGAAGCGCGGCATTGTTCGGCAATGGGGGCGGTACCAGCGTGTTGGCCGTCGATGTCTTTGCGGAATGCGGTATCGAAATCGCACCATTTGCCAAAAGGACACGCGACGCGCTGGGATCCATGAACATGCCACCGGGAACAAGCATCGCGAACCCGATCGATGCGCCGGTCGGTACGCTCCGCCAAGGCGACGGTGCCGTGTGCGGACAGGTCATGCTGCACGTATACGAAAACGAGACGGTCGACGCCTTTGTCCTGCATATCAACCTGCCGGTGATGTGGAGCCACATCGACAGCGGCGACAATTCAATTGTGGAAAACATGTTGGATGCCGCCAATCGGGTGCGGAAACCCTATACGAACCGGACGCACTTTCTTTTGGTCCTCCGCTCGGATGGACGCGCAGATATCGACGAGCGCAAACGGCAGTGCCGAAAGCTCGCCTTGGAACGGGGCATACCAGTGTTTGACGAGTTGACCAACGCCGCCAACGCGCTGCGCGCGCTGCAGCATCATGAACAAACGTTATGCAGATGACGCCGATGGTTGCGACAACTTTAGTCACCTAAAAAATTTAACCAATTTTTTGCACGAAATGCGCAATTCCACGATTGCTTTTTTGATTCAAAGGCTGTTTTACTGATTCGACCCGCAACAAAGCGGTGTCAACATTCGTTAATAAACAGGGGAATTAGGAGATGGTTCTTAAATCAATCCTGACAGCTGCGGCGGCCGCAACCGCCGCTTTGACCATCGCCGGGGCCGCCAACGCGGGAATCCTCGACGATGTGAAGAAAAAAGGCCACTTGCAATGCGGTGTGAATACCGGTCTGACCGGCTTCTCTGCACCGAATGACAAGGGCAAATGGGAAGGGTTCGACGTCGATTTTTGCCGTGCCATGTCCGCGGCGATCTTCGGTGACGCCGACAAGGTGAAATACACGCCGCTGACCTCGAAAGAGCGTTTCACGGCCCTGCAGTCCGGCGAGATCGATGTTCTCGCGCGGAACACCACCTGGACCTTTACGCGCGATGTCAATCTTGGCCTCGAATTTATCGGCAACAACTATGTCGACGGCCAGGGCTTCATGATTCGTAAAGACCTCGGCGTGAAAAGCGCCAAGGAACTCGACGGCGCGTCGGTTTGTATTCAGACCGGCACCACCACCGAGCTGAACCTCGCCGACTTTTTCCGTTCTAATAACATGAAGTTTAAGTCGGTTGTCTTTGAAAAGGCAGACGAAATTCGTGCCGCATATGACGCCGGCCGCTGCGACGTCTACACGACGGACCGTTCCGGTCTTGCGGCACAGCGTTCGCTGTTAAAAAAGCCGGATGACCATGTGGTTCTGCCGGAAGTCGTCTCGAAAGAGCCGCTTGGCCCGGTCGTCCGTCACGGTCAGTCCGAATGGGGCGATGTTGCCCGCTGGACACTCTTCGCGCTTATCGTTGCGGAAGAGCTTGGCGTCACATCCGCCAATGTCGATCAGATGAAGAGCTCCAAGAATCCGGAAGTTCTCCGCCTACTCGGCGTCGAAGGCAAGATGGGTGAACAGCTTGGCGTGCGCCAGGACTGGGCCTATCAGATCGTTAAATCTGTCGGCAACTATGGCGAAATCTACGAGCGCCATGTTGGCGTCAACACCCCGCTCAAGCTTGAGCGTGGCCTGAACGCACAGTGGACCAAAGGCGGACTGCTTTACGCACCCCCGTTCCGCTAGGAAGAACGAAACAGATCAGCCGGCCTTCGCGCCGGCTGATCGCGTTTCAGCGGTCCGGAGCCGCGGTCCAAGTGCGGCTGCGGCCTGGCATAGCCCCCACAGGAGTGCGAGATGGCGGCCAGTAGCGAAGCTCAAAGCAGCGCGCCCAGCGTCAGCCTTTGGAACGACCCCAAAAAGCGCGCGTTGATCTATCAAGCGATTGTCATGATCGCCCTCATCATCGTCGCCGCGTATATCATCAACAATACAGCAGCCAATTTGGAGAAGCGCGGGATCGCGTCCGGCTTCGGATTCCTGCAGTCGCCGGCAGGGTTCGATGTCGGTATGTCCCCCTTCCTTAAATACGATGCCGCAAAGGCGACGCACGGCACCGTGCTGACCGTCGGCATCTTGAACACCCTTTTAGTCGCGTTCACGGGCATCGTGATTGCGACGGTCCTGGGTTTCATCATGGGGGTGCTCAGGCTGTCATCGAACTGGCTCGTCTCCAAACTGGCCTATTTATACGTCGAAATTACGCGCAACATCCCGCTGCTGCTGCAACTGCTCTTCTGGTACTTCGCCGTGCTTGGAACACTGCCGAGCAAGCGCGATAGCATAAGCATCTTCGATCTGTTTTTTCTCAACATCGAAGGGCTGTTCGGCCCTCTGCCGATACCGCAGGACGGCTTCTGGATGGTTGGGATGGGTCTCATCGTGGCTATCGTCGCAGTCATCTTCATTAAGAAATGGGCTCAGAAGCGACAGGATGAAACGGGACAGCCTTTCCCAGTCTTTTGGGTTTCTCTGGCATTATTGATTGCCCTGCCGCTTATCGGCGCAGCGATTGCCGGCTTCCCGCTCGAGTTCGAGCACCCGCAGCAGAACCGCTTCGGTCTCAGAGGCGGCATGATCATCCTGCCGGAATTCGCGGCGCTGGTACTGGGCCTTTCGCTTTACACAGCCGGCTTTATCGCCGAGATCGTGCGCGCCGGTATTCAGGCGATCAGCCGCGGCCAAACCGAGGCCGCCTATGCTCTTGGCGTCAAACCCGGAATTACGATGCGCCTGATCATCATCCCACAGGCCTTACGCGTCATCGTTCCGCCGCTGACCAGCCAGTATCTCAATCTGACGAAGAACTCGTCGCTGGCGGTCGCGATTGGCGGCGCGGAAATCGTCGCCATATTTGCCGGAACCTCGCTAAATCAGGCTGGTCAGGCAATCGAGATCATCGCGATCACGATGGCCTTCTATCTCACGGTGAGCCTGCTGATCTCGATGTTCATGAACTGGTACAACCGTAAAATCGCATTAGTGGAGAGATAATCATGACTGACCTCTCCTACGTCCGAAAAGAATCCCATCCGGATTTGCCACCGCCGAAAAGCGAGGTCGGCGTCATTGCCTGGCTGCGGCAGAACCTGTTTTCCAACTGGGTCAATACGCTGCTGACCGCAGCGGCTCTGTATCTGCTGTACAAGGCGGTCCCGCCGCTGTTCAACTGGATGTTCTGGGAAGCCGATTGGAGTGGCAAGACCTACCAGGACTGCACCAGTGATGGTGCGTGCTGGGCCATGGTGCGAGTCCGCTTCGACCAGTTCATGTACGGCTTCTATCCTGTCGATGAACGCTGGCGGATCAATCTGGGCTTCCTGTTACTGCTCGGCACGGGCATCCCGCTGTTGATCGAAGGAGTCCCGTTCAAGAAGTATCTCGCGATCTTCGTCTTCCTGATCTACCCGTTCATCGCCTTCATGCTGTTCTATGGCGGCATGGGGCTCACGGTCGTCGAGACGAATGAATGGGGCGGGCTGATGCTGACCCTGGTGCTGGCGACGGTCACGATCATCGTGTCACTGCCGCTCGGCGTCGTCTTCGCGTTGGGGCGAAGATCCAACATGCCGGTCGTTCGGATCATTTGCGTCGCCTTCATCGAACTCTGGCGCGGTGTGCCGCTGATCACCGTACTGTTCATGGGATCGGTGATGCTGCCGCTGTTCCTGCCGCCCGGCACCCATTTCGACAAGATTCTCCGAACCTTGATCGTCATGGCGTTCTTCGCCGCAGCCTATATGGCAGAGGTCGTGCGCGGTGGCTTGCAAGCGATCCCGAAGGGGCAGTTCGAGGCTGCGCAGGCGATGGGGCTGAGCTATTGGAAGATGATGGGCCTCATCATCCTGCCGCAGGCCCTCAAGATCGTCATCCCGGGCATCGTCAACACCTTTATCGGCCTGTTCAAGGACACGACGCTGGTGCTGGTCATCGGGCTGCTCGACTTCCTGAGCATCATTCAATCGGCGACGACGCATAAGAATTGGCTCGGTACGGCGACCGAAGGCTATGTCTTCGCAGCCTGCATCTACTGGATCTTCTGCTTCGGTATGTCGCGTTACAGCATAACGCTGGAACGACGCCTCGATACAACCCATCGAGATTAAGGGAACGGATCATGACAAACCTCGACACCGCACAAGGTACGATGAGCGTCAGCGACGAAGTCGCGATCCAGATCATCGGCATGCACAAATGGTATGGCGATTTCCACGTCCTGAAGGACATCGACATGACCGTTTATCGGGGCGAGCGGATCGTCATCTGCGGCCCCTCCGGGTCGGGTAAATCGACCCTGATCCGCTGCATCAACCGGCTGGAAGAGCATCAGCAGGGGCAGATCATCGTCGACGACATCGAATTGACCAGCGATTTGAAGGGCATCGACGCCATCCGCCGCGAGGTCGGCATGGTGTTCCAGCACTTCAACCTTTTCCCGCACCTGACAATCCTGGAAAACCTCACTTTGGCACCGATTTGGGTCCGTAAGGTTCCGAAGGATGAAGCCGAGGAAACGGCGATGCATTATCTGGAGCGAGTGAAGATTCCGGAGCAAGCCGACAAGTATCCGGGGCAACTTTCCGGCGGCCAGCAGCAGCGTGTCGCCATCGCGCGCTCGCTGTGCATGAACCCGCGCATCATGTTGTTCGACGAACCAACCTCGGCACTCGATCCGGAAATGATCTCCGAAGTGCTCGATGTGATGGTCGGGCTCGCCGAGACTGGCATGACCATGCTGTGCGTGACCCACGAGATGGGCTTCGCCCGCAAGGTCGCCAATCGGGTGATCTTCATGGACGAAGGCCAGATCGTCGAGCAGAACGAGCCGGAAGAGTTCTTCAACAATCCGAAGTCAGAGCGGACGCAACTGTTCCTGAGCCAGATCCTGTCGCACTAACACGCTGCGGGATTGGGCGCGCGCTGACCTAAAACAAATCTATCTGGCCGCGCTTCGGCGCGGGTTCGACTTCGTTCCATAGGCTCGGATCGTCATTGACGACCTTGTTCACTGCCGTGCCGATCGGATAGGCGCGCAGCGGACCGTCATAGGCATCGATCAGGGCCGCATCCGGCGTCGTGAGCCAGGCATCGTATGAGTCCGGTTCCAGGATAACCGGCATACGGTGGTGAATGTCAGCGATCATCGCGCTCGCCGCGGTCGTGATGATGGCGCAGCTCTCCAGAGCATCGCCCTGTGCGCGCTGCCAACGTTCCCAGATACCCGCGAAGGCAAACGGTGCGTCATCCGGTAACGCGATGCGATAGGGTTGCTTCTCCCCCTTCCCTTCCGCCTTCCATTCGTAAAATCCGTCTGTGGGAATCAAGCAGCGGCGTTTGGCGAAGGCGTTGCGAAAGGACGGTTTCTCGGCCACGGTCTCGCCGCGGGCATTAATCAAAGGTGCGGAGCCGCCGATCTCCTTCGCCCAGGACGGGACCAGTCCCCAACGCATCATGGCGAGTTGACGGTCACCGTCTTCGCCGCACCGGATGACCGGAACTTCCTGGGTCGGTGCGATATTGAAACGAACGCCCAAATTTGGCCGTTCGTCGAACAGAAACAGCCCGGCCATCGCTTCGACGGGACTTGTAAGGCTATATCGACCGCACATCTGCGGTGCCGCTACCCGTGATAAAATGGACGCCCGGTGTTCCGGATCCAAAGACGAACCAAATGCCGACGCCTTTCTTCCTCCGGCCAGTCCGTATACGCGGTGCGCCGATGGCCGAGACGGCGGTTATCGACAATCTGGATCTGACCGGGTTCGAAGACGAAATCATGGCGTGCGTCCGGCGCCTCGATGATTGCGGTCAGCGCTTCGATCGCAGCACGGCCCTTCGGGTCGATCTCCTCTCCCGCGACATCGTAACCGGCGTACACCAGCATATCCGCGAACTGCGTATGCAGCGTATCGCCGTCATAGCGGAAGATTGGCGCCTGACTGATCGGTGAGTCCTCAGGGGCGTGCTCCTGCTGCCGATCGAAAAAGAATGGTTCGTACAATCGCTCTAACAAACCGGGGCACTTCTCCAGCATTTCGTTATGCGCGGCCGGAAAGCTGATTACGCCGTTTACGCCACCATCCTTGGCCGGGTGAAGACAGAACAGCGCGACATAGTCCGGCGGCAGATTGAAAGAGTTGTCCGTGTGGTAACCCTGCCCTTCATTCGTCGTGGAGGACCGCACACCGTTTCCCGCTTCCCGTTTCTTACCCGTATCGCGCACGTCATAGACCACTGTGCCGTCCCATTTCTGGGCCACGGTCTGGCCCAGCATATTGGTCAGCAGCCAATAGAGTTTCGTTGCTGTCTCGCGGTCCAACGCGTCGACCGGCAACCGGTCGATTACGGCGAACCCGACACCAGTCTCCAGAGCCGCCTTAACGTCACGCATCAAGGCGCGGCAAACGGGAAGATCGAAATCGTCCGGACGGAGCGATACGATCGGCAGCGGATTGGCCTGCAACAGCGCCGCCGCGTCGAGCAGCTCTGCGCGGCAGGCGTCCGTTACGCGCACAACGCCCGCATCTTCGGCAAGGTCTGTATTACGCCAAGCCACTGGCCGGGTTTCAATCTCGCGTAATATCTTTGGCGATGTCTTGCCTACCGTAGCCATGAACGGTCTCCTCAAAATCTTCCAAACAGCTACGCCATTTTCGCGCGCGCCGCGACTTCAGGTCAATCTGGTTGACTGTCTAGATTCTCTTCGCGATGCGCGAATTCTTCAAAATCACCCCACTCTGACGCAGAAAATTCGTTGTTGTCGTTCGACTATATCGCCGACAACGCAAAAAAGATCACGGGTTGTAAGAAATTCATCAATAGTTGAGGGGAATGGTTATCGAGTTCCGAGAAACTCTTTTAACCATCAGTCGAATTGGACGTTATCGCATTAAATCCCGGGTAGTCGTCCTGCAACGACTAAAAATCACACGCCGAATTCGAAAATTCGGCAACGGCACGAAACCGCACAACACAATGTTTTTAAGCGATAAAATTATTTCTAGTTTCTTTAAATTTTCATTTTAACCCAGATCGGGATCGTACCAGTCTGCGCGACGATAGACATGAAGACGTAGGAGCCGTTTCCAACGTTGTCTTAACAATACTGTCTTCGTTCAAGGGGTAGTCTTCACCGGCAGCCTTTCAAATCGGTTTTCGGGCGGCCACGGGAGGGTAAAGGCAGAGTATGTGGAGATAAGGAAAATGAGAATTGCCAAAAAGACGTTCGCCGCGCTAATTGGTCTCGCCTTCCTCGCCGGCGTCTCGAGTTCAGCCGATGCCATCCCGTTCACCTACAACTACCAAAGTCCGAACTACGACCCCGACAACGTTTTCGGCGTTTATGACGATGGCGTTGTGCGAAGCTTGACCGGCACCTTCACCATCGATGTCCCTGACAACACCAGCTAGGCAGGCGGCGACAAGACGGGGGTGCTGACGGCGGCTGATTTTACCGATGGCATCAATTCGTTTGGCCTTGCTGACGTGACAGCCTTCGCATTCGGCACGGATGCATTTGGCGACATTCTCATCGATGCCGACTTGGATATACAGTTTGCCAGCGGCCCCAGCGGCCTGATCATCGATCTCCTTGCATTTAACGATGTCATTGCGTTTGGACCGGACGGGTAGAACCTTGGTGAGGCGATTGAGGTCGGTACCTTCTCTCAGGCGACAGCGCCGGCGCCTGGCGTGATCGCGTTGCTCGGCGCGGGTCTGCTTGGGTTGGCGCTTTTCCGCCGCCGGCAGTCGTTGAAGCGACAGCCCGCATAGGCCGAACTAACCGTCCAAGCGTTTTTGCGACGCCTCTAGCAAGACTGCAACCTGCCGGACGGCGTCCGGGTAATCGAAGTTTCGTAACGCGGCAAATAGTACCGCCGTTTGCTCATGCAATACCGGGGTCGAAAGGTCCACGAACTTCGCTTCCAACTCTTCCCAGCTCAAGGGATTTCCCGGGTGGCCGCGTGAAAGCGCGGTCTCGCCGCGGACACGGGTGCCGTCAGTCAATTCAACGTCGACGGCTGAATCCAGCATCTTTCGTCCAGCTTCCGGCACGACCTCGATGCGCTCCATCAGTCGCTGAACCTCGGGTGCTCGCAATAGCGCTTCCGTAAAATCTGCCGCCCCGAGCTGCTGGCCCGTAAGCGCGGCCGCCACGCAATACTCGACGCTGAACTTCGCTTGCAGAGGCGTTTCTGGCACGCTGAATTTGGCGACCTGTTTGACCCCCGGGGCGACATGAACGCGCACCGCGACAACGTTCTTCAGATCGACCGTTATCTCGCGCGCCGCATCAATCGAGGGGTGGATCCCATGCAAGCAAGCATAAGGTTTGAAGGAGGTGCGCAGAACCGCCCAGTCGGCGCCCAGTTCGCCCTCTTCCAGCGCCGCCAGCTGCGCCGTGCCGTCCTGGACGAAGGCGTTTATAAATCCGCCTTCCGGGTCCAGGATATCGAAACCCGCTTCGACCCCAACCGCCGCCATTCGGGCACAGGCGATACCGTTCATCGCCGCGCGTCCAACCTGCACCGGCTTTGCCATGCTGCCTAAGGTTCCGCGCAATCCCGCGGCCTGCGTCGCGGCCAAAGCCACGGCGTGCGCCGCCTGTTCGGCGTCCAACCTTCTATAGACGGCCACCGCAGCCGCTGCGGCGAGATGGCCTAGAACACCGGAAGGATGGAACCAGCGGAACTGCAGACTGAATCCCACACGGCGCCCAGCCAGCTTTGCGGCGACTTCGTACCCGGCGACGAAGGCCTGCAACAATCGGCCGCCGTCCGAATCCTCAGGTCGCGCCACCGCCAAAAGCGCGGCCCAGATCACCGCACTGAAATGCGAGTCCGTCGGTATATGGGTGTCGTCGAAGTCGAGCGCATGCGCCGCCGTTCCATTCGCAAGCGCAGCTTTCTCCGCATCTGCGGCACCATGGACCGGCGCCCTTTCGTACCCGGCATACCGCAGAACCGCTTGCGTGACCGACTCATGGCTGCCCGCGATAGCAACCCCCATCCAGTCAACCAGACAGCGCAGCGCCGCATCACGCACCGTTTCCGGCAGCGTTAATTCGGGAGCGGAGGTTAGAAACGCACCGACCCTTCCAGCGTTTACGCCGCTCATGCGGCCTCGTCGCGGCTGCGCTTGGCCACTAGCATGCGCAATGTCCCCTCCAGGCACAGCTCATCGCGCTGATTGTGCACCGTGGTGCGTAACACCATCACGCCGGTTGTCCGCTGCTCCTCCAGCCCGACGATCTCCAGCGCCGGATAAACCGTGTCGCCGGAATAGACAGGCGCCAGGAATTTCGCCGACGTCTCCAGCATACCCAGGATGCGGATTTCCGTGTCGCCGCGGGACATGTCACTCGCCCCTGGGGCACATTGCGCCAGCACTTGAAACCCATGCGCAACCAGCCCCGGCAAGCCCAAAGACTTGCAGTATTCCATATCGTAATGCAGCGGCCGGTTATCGCCACTGGCCAGTTGGAAAGCGTAAAACAGCGCTTCTGAATGGGTGCGCGACGGCGCTTCCCAGAATTCGCCGATCTTCAGATCTTCGAAATAGCGGGGCGTTTTTTTGGTACGACGGGGCATCGGGACCTCCGGTTGGGCAAACACAACGCCCTCACTAAAGAACCCGACACCGCTCCTCGCAAGCGTACGCTAACCTTTACCGGCGCTCCCAGTTCGACTCACGCGCAAAGTACCTCCATTGCGCGGTCGATTTCATCAAGCGAGGGATAGGTTGGCGCCAGCCTTTAGTTCCGGTCGTGCGGATCATTTCCATAGGGAAAGGTCGCACCAGCCGGAGTCAGCGTCACACCCGCCTGACCCGCCAACCGGACGACTTTCTTTGCGCAGTCATCTTGAAGATCGACACTGAAGAAATAACCGCCCGTGGGCTTGTGTCAGTGCGCCAGACCGGTCCACCCCCGAATGCTTTGTCAGCGCCGCGCTCACCGCATCGAACTTCGCTCCGATCAGCGCCGCATGTTTCTCCATTTGGGACTCAATTCCGGCGAGCCCCTTGAAGAACCGCGTATGGCGCAGCTGATTCAGCTTGTCCGGTCCAATGGTCTGAAAAGACATCTTACGCGCGATATCCGCAATATTCGCTGCCGATGCGGCAAACGCGGACAGCCCGGCACCGGGAATTGAGATTTTGGAAGTTGACGCGAACATATAAGGCCGATCGGGGCACCCGGCATCGACACAGGTCTCGTAGATGTTCTTCACGACCGGACGCGCTTCAGTCAAATGATGCACAGAATAGGCATCGTCCCAGAAGACACGAAAGTCAGGCGCTGCGGTTTCCATCCCGGCGAGCCGGTCGACGGTATCATCGGCGTAGATCGCGCCGGTCGGGTTGGAGTATTTCGGTACGCACCAGATACCCTTGATCCCAGCATCTTCCGCCAGGAGCGTCCCGACCGCTGACATATCGGACCCATCGTCTCCCATCTCGACCGTGATCATCTCGATACCAAGCTGCTCACAGATCGCAAAATGCCGATCATAGCCCGGTACCGGACAAATGAATTTTGCGCCATCTTGCCTCGGGCCATCACCGCCCGTCCCCCCTTCAGAACGGACCAGGCAACCACGTCGTGCATCAACTGAAGGCTTGAGTTGCCCGCGGCGATGATCTGATCCGGCGGCATGTCCATATAGCTGACCAATAACCGCTTTGCTTCGGGAATACCCGTCGCGTGGCTGTAATTCCAATAATGGTCGCCACCGTCCCCCAGGCAATCGTCGGGATCCAGAATCGTCAACATCGGATTGCTCAGTTCCGCTTGCTCCGGCGACGGTTTGCCGCGCGTCATGTCTATGCGGTAGTTGCGGCCGCGCAGTTCGTCATAGCGCCGCTGGGCGGCGTCAGTCTGTGAAGTCATAACCCGTGTCCTGGTCGATGGAGCCTCACTGCCGGTGCAGCGGCGCGGCGCTTTGTTAGACCTAGCGAGATTGGTTTCAATCAAGTTTTAGCCACTTCTCAAGAAGGCGCTAATGAGTCCGCTGCCTTCACCAATTACTCAGCACCGGAACTGCAAAAAATCTTATTATGGATGTGTGTATCCTGGCACCAAGGGTTCGCATCTCGCCGCTTCGCTGAGTAGACTAAGCCTCCATTTTGAGGAAGCGGAGCACGGGATGCGTGACATTACGGACCTCGTCGGCGGCTATAAACAGTTCCTCGATGAACGCTATCCGCAGCAGGCCGAACTCTACCGGGCTTTGGCTGAAAACGGCCAGTCGCCAAAGACCATGATTATCGCCTGCTGCGACAGCCGTGCCGATCCGAGTGTCATCTTCAGCGCCGGGCCGGGTGAGATTTTCGTGGTCCGTAATGTTGCCAACCTGGTGCCACCATACGAGCCGGAAGGCGATTACCACGGCACCAGCGCTGCCCTGGAGTTCGCGGTCAATGGGCTTGAGGTCGAAACGATCCTGGTGATGGGTCACGCGCGCTGCGGCGGTATAAACGCTTTTCTCGCCGGTCTGCATGACCCGAAAGAAAATCCCGGTTTCATCGAAAGCTGGATGTCCCTCCTGAACCCAGCCCGCGAGGAGGTGCTAAAACTAGCGCGCGGCAAATCGAAGGAAGAATTGCAGCAAGCGGTGGAACATACCTCCATTCGCCGCTCGCTGGAGAATCTGATGACCTTCCCGTGGATTCAAGAGCGTGTCGCCGACGGGCGCTTGAATTTGCGCGGGGCCTATTTCGATATTGCCGACGCAACCTTGCTGGCGCTCGACCCGGAAACCGGAGAATTCAACCCGCTCGATTAATCTGCAGCGTCAAGATCTAGCGGATCCGACTTGATGATCGTGTCGACCTGCTGCCAGGGCGTTTCCGGAACCTCGCAATAGATTTCCAACTCGTTGCCTTCCGGGTCTTTAAAATAGACGCTTTTGGTGACCCCGTGATCGGCGGTGCGGATTCCCTCCACGCCGCTGTCCTTAAGCTTCCGGTACATGGTCTGAACGCTCTCGAAGCTGTCCGCGATCATGGCGACATGGGCGAGCCCGACCTGATTGCGCTCCGGCGCGGCGGCATCTTCGCCGACCTTGAAGACAGCGATATCGTGGTGATAGTCGTCGAATCGAAAAAACACGCCCATATCCTCACGCTCATCGGCAATCTTCATGCCCAGGACACCGTTGTAGAAGCGCTTGGCTTCGTCGAGATCGCGCATCTTCAGGACCACATGGCCCACTCTCTGAATCGGCATTGTCGGTTCCTCTCGTCACATCACTAAGGCGAGTATATCACAACGGCTTTGCGAAGCTTAGTTGATGGCCCGATGGGTCGAGCACATGAAAATATCGCTCACCCCATGGCGCGTCGCGTGGGTCCGCTTCGACGGCGAACCCGTTCGCGACGGCCAGCGCGTAGACCGCGTCCACATCAGGCACATGGAAGATGACGCGCCCCCACCACAGCACGGGCGTCTCGATGTCCCTAAAGGCTAGATTGACGAAGCAGGCTCCAAATCGCAGCGAGGTGAAAGGCGCATCAGCCCCACCATAAGTCACTTCAAAGCCAAGCGCCTGGTAGAAAGCCACGGACTCGGCCATATCGCCGGTAACAAGCGCGACGGCGCTGATCGTCTCCTGATCGCTTTCAGCCATTCACACAATCTTTCAGAACCGGACGGACCGGTCAGTGACCTAAACGCAGAATACGTCGATGAGCGCCGGGACGTAGTCGTTCATTAGGACGACTTTCTTGCGTTGAATTCGCCAGCCATCCGCTGTCTTTATGAGGTCGTCCGTACGGCGACCGAAAAAGACATGCTGCGTCCGATTGCGCAGAAAGAACACATGGCAAGTCCAGGCGGAATGCAGGGTCATCGCATCTGTGGAAGCACCCACCTCCAACACCGAGTTGGAAATCGTGTGTGTCGTGCGCGGCAGCGGATTGAGCGACGGCGCCTCACCGGATTCGATGCGCCAGACCCGGTCTTCGAGTCCCGCGCGGGACTTGAAATAGAAGATTGAAATCTCGCGGATATGGTCGTTGGTCAGTTCCGTATCCGTCTTCCAGGCGGGTGCCCAGAAGATGCAATCCTCTTGATACAGCGAAATCCAATCTTTCCAGCGCTGCTCGTCCAGATACAGCGCCTCGCGATTTAGCAACTCAGTTCCTGTGGCAAGGAGCGCCGCTTTGTCCGCCGCTTCGGTCATTCCGCTGCAAGCGCACGGTTGCTGGACAGCCGGCGCACCCATTCGCGATATGCGGCGTGAAAGACAATTTCACCCTGCAGACCGTAGCCACCTTGCATGCTGTGCGACGGATGGATGCCGAGTTCGTCCGCATGCTCGTCGGGGCCTTCGCAGACAACGCCGACGCCGCGTTCGAAGCTCTGAAGCCAATCGGTTGGCATCGCATCGAAACCGGCCTGGCAATCCTCGTAGCAGATCGTGTCGTCCGGCGTCGCGAGACCGGAAACATTGAAAAAGTCCTCATGCTGGCGGATACGCTTCTCGCGCTGTTCGTCCGCTTCCTCCTTGGGACCGAGGCTCCACAGGTTCATCTCCGTGCGATCGACGGCCAGCGGCGTGAAGGTGCGCAATATCAGCGATGTGCTGTCGGCGAGCTGCAGGTTCGGAAAGATCGTCAGGTTGCGCGCGCGCAACATCCATTTCGCCCGGGTCTCGCCAACCCGTTTACGCACCTCGTCGATCGAACCATAGAGCGGCTGATCTTCCGGCTTGGGATGATCGTTCCAGATCACACCATGCCCGTTGTCGAAGTTGAACTGACCGGCCGGCATAGCGAAACGCCGCTTGAAATTCGGCGACACCACCTGCTTGTTACCGCTCTCCCCCGCCTCGCGACGGTAGACGATTTTGGCGAAACCGCGATGGGTCGAAGTCAGATGATAGGGATCCTCGCCATTGTCCATCTGCAGTTTCCAGTTGGCCTGATAGGTATAGCGCGAGCGGCCTGGAATCAACTCCATGTCTTCGCCCTGATCCATAACCAGGTCGATCATGGCACGCGCGTCTCCGAGGTAATCCTCCAGCGGCATTACATCCGGGTTCAGGCTGACGAAGCAAAGCTCCCGATAACGCTCGAAGCGCGGCACCGGGATCAGGTCGTGGCCGGCCTCGTCGAAAGCCTGGCCATACTCTCCGATATCGCGATCCTTGATATCTGTATTGGCGCCGTCCGAGCCGTAGGACCAGCCGTGATACTCGCAAATATGGACTTTGCAGTTGCCGCTCTCGGTATGGCACAGGGTTGCGCCCCGATGCCGACAGGTGTTGAAGAAACAGTGCAGTTTGCCCTGCCCGTCGCGGGTCACCATAACCGAACGGCGGCCGACCTTGGTCACGTAGAAATCGTGCGGCTCCGGCACCTGAC
>CAJWOT010000019.1 GCA_913044215.1 uncultured Rhodospirillaceae bacterium
GTCGAGGTGGGCGCGAATATCGGCGCACTCACCGTGCCGCTGGCCCAGTTCGTCGGGGAGAAAGGCCACGTCATCGCCTTTGAACCGCAGCACATCCTGTTTCAGAACCTCTGCGCCAACCTGGCACTAAACGGGCTCACCAACGTGCGGGCGATCAACGCTGCCGTCGGCCGCGAAAGCGGATCCATCACCTTGCCGAAAATCGAATATGATAAGCCCGGCGTGTTCGGCGCCCATTCGATCGAAAGGGCGACGACTGGTGAGAAAGTGCAACTGCTCGCGCTCGACCAATATCTCCGCACCAACCGCTGCCGGTTGATGAAGATCGATGTGGAGGGCATGGAAGAACAGGTGATTCTCGGCGCACGCACCTTCATCGCGCAACACAAACCGGTCCTGTATGTGGAGAACGACCGAAAGGAAAAGTCACCGAGCCTGATCCGCACGCTTCTTGACATGGGCTACCGGCTGTACTGGCACGTGCCGACCCTGACCCGCGACGACAATTTTTTCGACGCCGCCAAGGATTTCATGACCAACATGAACTCCATCAACATGGTCTGCGCCCGGCAACATTGACCGTCGCCGGCATGGATGCCCTGCAGATCCACAGCCCCGACGATTGTTGGCAGGATCTGGAGCTGCGGGTTTATAGCCTTTCAAGAACATGTTGAAACGCTCTAGCCGCTAAACCGGCGTTTTCCGCCCGTCCGGCGGTTTCGCAAGAAAGTCGAAATCAACGCCCTCGCCCGCCTGCTGGACGTGGTCGAGATAGAGCTTCAGATAACCGCGGTCCGAACCTTCATGCGGCGGCGGCGGGGTCCAGGCGGCGCGGCGGCGTTCCATCTCCGCGTCGTCGACCAACAGGTCGAGCCGCCGGTTGGGTACGTCGAGCTTGATCTGGTCGCCATTCTGGACCAGCGCCAGTGGCCCGCCAGCCGCTGATTCCGGCGTGATGTGCAGGACGATGGAACCGAAGGCGGTGCCGCTCATCCGCGCGTCGGACATGCGAATCATGTCCTTCACCCCAGCGGTGGCGAGTTTCTTCGGGATCGGCAGATAACCGGATTCCGGCATGCCCGGCGCGCCTTTCGGCCCGGCATTCTTCATCACCAGGATATCCTCGGGCCCGACATCGAGATCCGGGTCGTCGATACGGTTGGCAAGATCTTCCTGATCCTCGAAGACGACGGCCTTGCCCGTATGGTCCATCAGATGTTCCGAAGCAGCAGATTGCTTCACGATCGCGCCGTCCGGCGCCAAATTGCCTCGCAGTACGGCGATGCCGCCCTGCGGGTAAAGCGGGTTGTCGAAGGGTCGTACCACGTCCTGGTCCCAGGGCGGCGGCGCCGCGTCAATCTCCTCGCCCAGGGTGCGGCCGGTGACGGTCATGCAGTCGAGGTGCAGCAGCGGCCGCAACTCGCGCAATACGGTGACCAGCCCGCCCGCCTTCTGCAAGTCCTCCATGTAATGCTGGCCGGAGGGTTTGAGATCGACCAGCACCGGCGTCTCCTGTCCCATGCGGTCGAGCGCCTCCAGATCGACCTGGATGCCAAGCCGTCCCGCGACCGCCGTCATGTGGATGAGACCGTTTGTCGACCCGCCGATCGCCAGCAACACACGGAATGCGTTCGCGAAGGCTTCCGGCGTCATGATCTGCTGCGGTGTGGGACCGCCCTTGCCCATCGCGACGGCCCGTGCGCCGGCCGCTTCCGCGTGGCGCAGCCGGTCCGCCGCGACGGCCGGGATCGCCGCGCCGCCCGGCATCATCATGCCGAGCGCCTCGGTCATGCAGGCCATCGTGCTGGCGGTGCCCATGACCATGCAGGTGCCCGCGGTCGGCGCCAGCTTGCCGCCGACCTCGTCGATTTCCACCGCGTCGATCTCGCCGGCCCTGTGCATGCCCCAATATCGCCGGCAATCAGTGCAGGCGCCGAGCCGGTCGCCGCGATGGCTGCCGGTCATCATCGGCCCGGTCACAACCGAAACCGCCGGCAGGTTGGCGCTGGCCGCCGCCATAAGCTGCGCCGGCACCGTCTTGTCGCAGCCGCCGATCATCACGACCGAATCCATCGGCTGGGCGCGGATCATCTCCTCCGTGTCCATCGCCATCAAATTGCGCAGGAACATCGAGGTCGGAAAGGAAAAGGATTCATGCATTGAGATGGTCGGAAACTCTATCGGCAGCCCGCCTTGCAACATGACGCCGCGTTTGATCGCCTCGACCAGTTCCGGGGCGGTGCGGTGGCAGGCGTTGTAGCCGCTGAAGGTGTTGGCGATACCGACGATCGGCCGGTCGAGCGCGTCGTCGCTGTAGCCCATCGCCTTGATAAAGGCCTTGCGCAGATAAAGCGAGAAACCGGCATCGCCATAGCTCGTCAGTCCCCTGCTAATTCCCCTCGGTTTGTCGCCCATCGTCCGCCCTTGTTCTGAATTCCGCTAAGAGCGTACTGTATCAAGACCGCGCCGCCCGGGGCCAGGGCGGGGGGACCGTTTGGGGAAATCGAGAGGGATACCGATGAGCGATAGCACCGCCGCGCGCTCCACCGCTTTGTTCGACCGTGCCTGCCATGTCATGCCCGGGGGCAACACCCGCACCTCCGTATGGCATTCGCCGCACCCGCCCTATGCCGCATCCGGCGCGGGTTGCCGGCTGACAGATGTCGACGGCAACGTCTATCTCGACTTCCTCAACAATTACACCTCGATGATCCACGGCCACGCCAATCCCGTGGTCGCAGAAGCCGTACGCAAACAGTTGGAAATCGGTACCTGCTTTGCGATGCCGACCGAATCGGAAATCGAGCTGGCGGAGCTGTTATGCGGCCGGGCGCCCGGCTTCGAACAAATCCGCTTCACCAATTCCGGCTCCGAGGCGGTTATGATGGCGCTGAAGGCGGCCCGCGCGCATACCGGCAAACCGAAGATCGCGAAATGCGAAGGCGCCTATCATGGCAGTTACGATTTCGCCGAAGTGAGCCTCGATTCCGCGCCGGAAAGCTGGGGCAACGCAGATCCGAATTCGGTCGCCTATTCGGCCGGCACACCGCGCAGCGTGCTGGACGAAGTGATCATCATCCCGTTCAACCGGCCCGAGGAATCTGAGAAGATCCTGGCCGCCCATGCGGACGAGCTGGCCTGCGTGCTTGTTGACCCGATGCCGAACCGCGCCGGCCTGATGCCGGCGACGACGGAATATCTGCAGATGCTACGCCGTTTCACCACGGCAAACGATATGCTGCTGGTCTTCGACGAAGTAATCAGCTTCAGGCTCGGTTACGGCGGCGCGCAGGGCGAATTCGGTGTCACGCCGGACCTGACATCCCTGGCGAAGATCATCGGCGGCGGTTTCCCAATCGGCGCGGTCGCCGGGGCTGCCGAGGTCATGAAAGTGTTCGACCCGCGCCAGGGCAAACCGCTGGCGCCGCATGGCGGCACCTTTAACGCCAACCCGATCAGCATGGTCGCGGGCAAGGCGGCGATGGAGTTGCTGACACCGGAGGAGTTCGAACGCATCAACGGTCTCGGTGCCCGCGCCCGCGACGGCGTCGCCAAGGCGTTCGCCGATGCCGGGGTCGACGGCCAGGTCACCGGCGCCGGTTCCCTGTTGCGGATCCACATGACGAATGTGCCGCTGGTCGATTACCGTTCCGCGCGCGCGACGGCGGCGCAATCGGCCGCGCTGACCTCGGTCGTGGACTACATGCACACGAACGGCGTGTTGTTGGCGGAGACCGGTCTCTGTGCGATTTCGACCGCGATGGGCGAGGCGGAAATCGACGAATTCATCGACATCTTCGCTGCCGCTCTCACGTCGACCGGCCAGCCGCGGCACGCTGCGGAGTAGCGGTCTTTTGTTGACCCCTGGCGGCAACCGATGAGCGACAGAACCACCGTACGCTCGGCCGCACTGCACGAGCGCGCCCGCGATACCATGCCGGGCGGCAACACACGCACCACCGTTTGGCGCGCGCCGCACCCGATCTACGCCGCCTCCGGCAAGGGCTGCCGGATCATGGATGTGGACAGCAATACCTATCTCGACTTTATCAACAACTTCACCTCCATGATTCACGGCCACACCAATCCGGTAATCGCCGAAGCCGTGCACGAGCAGCTTGAGTTGGGCACCTGTTTCGCGATGCCGACCGAATCCGAAATCGGACTGGCGGAGTTGCTGTGCGACCGGGTGCCGAGCTTCGAACGGATTCGGTTTACCAATTCCGGTTCCGAGGCGGTGATGATGGCGCTGAAGGCGGTGCGTGCCCACAAGGGCAGACCGAAAATCGCCAAGTGCGAAAGTGCCTATCATGCCAGCTACGATTTCGCAGAGGTGAGTCTCGATTCCGCGCCAGCCACCTAGGGAAACGCGGACCCGAACTCGGTCGCATACAACGCGGGCACCTCACAGAGCGTGTTGGACGAGGTGATCGTCGTCCCATTCAAAAAACCCGCAGAAGCCGATCGCATTTTGCGCATGCATGCCGACGAGTTGGCCTGCGTTCTGGTCGACCCGATGCCGAGCCGCGCCGGGCTGATACCGGCGTCACAGGACTATCTCGATATGCTGTGGCAGGTGAAGCGCGACACCGGCGTGCTGCTGGTCTTCGACGAAGCGGTCAGCTTCCGCCTCGGCTACGCCGGCGCGCAGGGCCTGATGGATATCGAACCCGATCTGACGACGATCGCCAAGATCATCGGTGGCGGGTTCCCGATCGGTGCGGTCGCCGGGAAAGAGGCGGTCATGGCGGTCTTCGATCCGCGCAACGGAAAACTCCTGGCGCCCCATGGCGGCACTTTCAATGCGAACCCGATCAGCATGGTCGCGGGAACGGCCGCGATGGAACTGCTGACGCCGGAGGCCTTCGAGCGGCTCAATGAACTCGGCGATTATGCGCGCGCGGGCGCGCGAAAAGCGCTCGAGGCGTCCGGTATGGACGGGCAGGTGACCGGGGCCGGATCGCTGTTGCGCATCCATATGACCAATATTCCGCTGGTCGACTACAGGGCAGCGCTGCCAACCGACACCCATAAGGCGGCGCTCACATCGTTGGTCGAATTCATGTACGCCCAAGGCATCCTGATTTCGGAAACAGGCGTCTGCGCATTGTCGACCCCGATGGGAGAGGCAGAGATCGACAAGCTCATCGAAACGCTGACCGCTGCACTCGCCGCGACCGGTGAACCACGGCACGCCGCGGAGTAGGCGATAAGGCTCTAGCTTCGTCGTGCCACGGCAATCGCGTCGCGCAACTCGTTCGCGACGGCGCCGTCCAGCGTCATGTCGAACGAACCCGAGACCCCGATCATGGTGACGACGGCGTCCAGCTTACCTCGGTGATCGAGCACCGGGGCGGCAATGCCCGTCATCCCGGGAATGCGGAGATCGGTCACCACAGCGACGCCGAATTGCCGGATGCCCGCCAACTCAAGTTCAAGCTCGTACGCCGTCAGCTCCTCCGCCCGCCCCCCCCAGGGAGAAACCGTCTCCCCCGCCGCCGCGGCAATGACCGGCGCCGTCACCGACGGTGGTAGATGGGCAAGGAACATACGACCGGTCGCTGTATAGATGGGCGAGCTGTGATGCCCGACGCGCAGCTCGTACGGCACGCCGGCGCCACCCTCGTCACAAGCGACGATGACGGGGCCCTTCTCCGACCAGATCGAAACGAACAGACCGTTTTGCAGCGTGCCGCGTTCGCGGATGAGACGAATGGCACGCTCCGCGATACTGAGTCCGTCGCGCTGCGCCAAATAAGACAGGCCGAGATCGCCCGCCATCGGCCCCAGGCAATAGTGGCCGGTCTCCGCATCCTTGGCGATCATCCGAATGCGGCGGAAGCTGACGATGTAATTATGTGCCTTGCTGGGCGACATGTCCGCCGCTGCGGCCAGCGATTTCAAGGGGAGCGGCCGCCCGGCTTCGGCCAACGCGTGGACCAGGCGGAAACCGACATCGATCGATTGGATGCCTTTCCCTTCTATGTGGGCGTCGCCGTCCATGCCAAATGCTGCTTTGTTGAATTGAGTCCTAAACTACAGGTATAATGAATTTTGTTCAATATTGTTGAACAAGGGGGATGCAAATGAAGTTCGGGGTACTGCAATTCTTTTCCTGGCCGCAACGCCGCACGACGCTGCAAACCGTTTACGAACGGGCGATGCAGCGCATCGATATCATGGACAAGACCGGCTATGACGCGGTCTGGCTGGCGGAGCACCATTTCACCGAATACAGCGTCTGCCCCTCGGTCCACATGATGGGCATGCATCTAGCCAACAAGACACAAAATCTGCGGATCGGCACCGCCGTGTCGCTGGCGGCAATGTATCACCCGCTGCGCCTGGCGGAAGAAGTTGCGCTGCTCGACGTGCTGAGCGAAGGGCGGGTCAATTGGGGCGCGGGCCGCGGCTTCGATCCGACCGAATTCCACACCTTCAATATACCGTTGCCGGAGAGCAAGGCGCGGTTCCAGGAGGCGGTCGATATCGTCCTGGAAGCCTGGACCAACGAGACCATCACCTGGAAGAGCGACACTTGGAACTTTGAGAATGTCGAGGTTCTGCCTAAGCCCTACCAGCAGCCGCACCCGCCGGTCTGGATCGCCAGCAGTTCACCGGATTCGATCGAGTGGGCCGCCACACGCGGCCATACCGCGATGCTGGGGCCGCATGCCGAGTTCGACAAGGTTGCCGAGATGCGAAACTTCTTCCTCGACAAAATGAAGGCGAACGGACATTCGGCGGAAGGGCGCGACATTCCAATGGCGCGCCTGATCGCCGTCGCCGACACGGATGCCGAGGCCGAAAAGATCGCCCGCAGCGGCGCCGAATGGATCGTCAAATCCTACAAGAACGAATCCAAAGGCATGGCCAATCCCGTGAAGACGGTCGTGGTGGATGGCAAGGTCCAGGAAGTCGACGATATCGATCGCTATCTGCAGGACGCGATTATCTGGGGCACGCCGGAACGGGTCATCGACCTGCTGCACCGGCTCGAAGAGGAGATGTATCTAGACTATCTGATGTGCGCACCGCTGAGCCATTCCTCCTTCATGATGTTCACGGAGAAGGTCATGCCGCACTTCCTGGGATCGTCACCGGCGCAGCCCATACGGCAGGCGGTTTAGTCCGCGCCGACCCTCATGGCCGCGCCCCTCAAGGTCATCGTCGCCGGCGCCGGTCTCGGCGGCCTCACGCTTGCCAATTGCCTCGCTCGCGAAGGGTTCAAAGTCTGCGTGTTAGAACAGGCAAGCGCCCTCGGTGAAGTCGGCGCCGGCGTGCAGATCAGCGCCAACGGCGCCCGCGTCCTGCATACACTCGGCTTGGAAGACGCGCTTGCCAAGGTCGCCTTCACGCCCGAACGGGGAGAGGTCCGCCATTGGCAGACGGGTAAGGTCCTGGCAACGCGGCCGCTCGGCAATGCCAGCCTAGAGCGGTTCGGCTTCCCCTACTACCATTTGCACCGTGCCGATTTTCACGCCGTTCTGGCGGATGCCGCATCGGCTATGCCGAACGTCACGATTCATCTCGGCCAGAAGATCGTCGACCTATCGCAAACGAAGTGCGGCGTAGCCGTCGCCACGGAAGCCGGCGCCGACTTTTCCGGCGAGGTGCTGATCGGCAGCGACGGCATCCATTCCGCCGTGCGCGCCGCCCTGTTCGGGCCCGACAAGCCGCGCTTCACCGGCTGCGTCGCCTGGCGCGCGACAATCCCAACGGACCGCCTGCCGGAAGGTCATGTCCGCCCCGCCGCTTCCAACTGGATCGGCAAGGGCGGCCATTTCGTCCATTACTATCTGCGCGGCGGCGCCCTGGTGAACTGCGTCGGCGTGATGGAGCAGGAGGAATGGGCGGCGGAATCCTGGTCGTCGCAGGGCGCGCAGGAGGACTTCCTCACCGATTTTCAGGACTGGCACGCGGACCTGAAACTACTGATCCACAACGCCGATGTCTGTTTCCGTTGGGGCCTGTTCGACCGCGATCCGATGCTGGCCTGGTCCCAGGGCCGCGCCACCCTGCTGGGGGATGCGTGCCACGCCATGCTGCCTTTCATGGCGCAGGGCGCGGTCATGGCGGTCGAGGACGCCTACACCGTCACGCAGTGCCTTGCCGCCCAGCCGGACGATGTCCCCGCTGCGCTGAAACGGTACGAGACCCTGCGCCGCGACCGCACGGCACAGGTGCAGCAAATGTCACGCGACAATATCGAATTCTTCCACAATGCCGATATCGACAATCTGGAAGAACGGCTGAACAGCCACCGCGACGCCCATCTCTGGCTCTACGGCCACGACGTTACGAGCCAAGATTTTCTAGGCTGAGATGCTCGTCCGGTTCTTGCGGCGCGAACAACGACCCAGAGCTGACAAAGAGTTGCTTCAGGTATTGCCGTCTGGCAGGACGATCGAAGCATCGCCGTCAGGCCTCGATCTTGAATCCAACGGGTTAAGGCAATGTCTCCAGCTTTCGAGCAAGGCGCGCCCGAAAGAGCGTATAAACACCGAAAGAGCGTTATGTAACAAAGGTCATTGATTGGAGGGAAAGGGGCGTGTCAGGCATTGACTGGATTTTTCCGACGCCGACCGGCCTCTACTGCGCTGCCGGTGATTTCTATATAGACCCGATGTCCCCGGTCGACCGGGCGGTCGTGACGCATGGGCACGCGGATCATGCTCGGGCGGGGCATCAAAAGGTTCTGGCGACAACCCAGACGCTCGCCATAATGGCATCGCGCTATGGGGAAGAGCATGCCCGGCAGACGCAAGCGGTCAACTATGGCGAGCAGGTCACGATCGGCGGCGCAATTGTCCGGCTGGCCCCGGCCGGGCATGTGCTGGGCAGCGCGCAAGTGGTGATCGAAAAAGCTGGCCAGCGGGTCGTCGTCTCGGGAGATTATAAACGCCGGCCGGACCCCACCTGTACGCCATTTGAAGTTGTTCCCTGTGATCTGTTCATCACCGAGGCCACGTTCGGATTGCCGGTTTTCCGCCACCCGGATGCCGAAGAAGAAGTAAAAAAGCTGCTTCGTTCGCTCCTGGTATTTCCCGAAAAAACCCATCTTGTCGGTGTCTACGCGCTGGGAAAATGCCAGCGCCTGATCCGAATTTTACGGGATAACGGTTACGATACGCCGATCTTCGTGCACGGCGCCTTAACTGCGCTATCGGATTTTTACGAACAGCACGGTGTGGCGCTTGGAGAACTGGTGCCGGTAACCACAGAATCGAAGAAAGCGACCAAAGGCCGCCTCGTTCTATGCCCGCCCAGCGCGCTCGCCGACCGCTGGTCGCGCGGCTTTTCGGATCGCATCGCGGCCTTGGCCTCTGGCTGGATGCTTATCCGGCAGCGCGCCAAACAACGCCGGGTGGAGTTGCCATTGGTGATCTCCGATCACGCCGATTGGGATGAGCTCACCGCAACGATAACGGATGTTGCCGCGGATACGATCTGGGTCACGCATGGTCAGGAAGAAGCGCTGGTCCACTACGCCCGGTCTTGTGGACTGGAGGCGGCCCCCCTGGCGCTACAGGGTCGGGACGAGGAGTCCGCGGCTTGAAACTTTTTGCCGATTTGCTGGAGCGATTGGTCTTCACAAATTCGCGGAATGAAAAACTCCGCCTCCTCGCCACGTATTTCCGGGAAGCGCCGGACCCGGACCGAGGCTGGGCTGTCGCGGCGATCGCCGGGACATTGGATACGCGAACGGTGACACCCTCCATCGTCCGAAAACTGACGGAGGCTCGCGTCGATCCGGTTCTGTTTCGGCTTTCCTACGACTATGTAGGCGACCTGGCGCAAACCGTGTCCCTCATTTGGCAGGGCCAACGGACAACCGAACCGGTTTCACTTGATAAGGTCGTGTCGCGCCTTCGCTCGGCGCACCGCTCCGAAATCGCCCCCCTTCTGGAATCCTTGCTCGACTGCCTTGGCGAAAGCGAGCGTTTTGCATTGCTCAAGCTTGCCACCGGAGGGTTGCGCGTCGGTGTATCGGCGCGAATGCTCAAACTGGCCCTGGCCTCCTTCGGCGACAAGGCTCCGGAAGAAATTGAGGAACTCTGGTTCGGTCTCGAACCTCCCTATTGCGCACTGTTTGCCTGGCTGGAGGGTCGTGCACCAGCGCCAGCTGTTGACCGGACTCTCTTGTTTCGTCCGGCTATGCTGGCCCACCCGCTGGACGCCGAGACCCTTGCGAGGCTCGATCCGGCGGATTTCATTGCGGAATGGAAATGGGACGGTATACGGGTTCAAGCGCTTTCTTTTGATGGTAAGCGTCGCCTGTACACGCGCACGGGCGATGATATCGGGCATGCATTCCCAGATATATTGGAGTCCATGACCTGGGAAGGCGTGATTGATGGCGAGCTTCTGGTCGTTGAAGACGAAACAGTACGGCCATTCCACCGGCTACAAAAAAGACTGGGACGAAAGGCGCCATCCGCACGCGCGATAGCGGAGAACCCGGCGCGTATCCGTGCATACGATTTACTTGAGCTACCAGGCGCGGACCTGCGGCCGCAACCGTTCGCGATCAGGCGGCAGCGGCTGGAAGAATGGGCATCAGCAAATCCTCTCAGCCGGTTTGATCTATCATCGGTGTTTCCCGTCGAGACGTGGCAGCAAATTGACGCGTTGCGCGAACGCAGCAGGTCCGGCGGATACGAAGGGCTGATGCTGAAACGCCGCGACAGCCCTTATCTTGCAGGGCGGGTTAAAGGTCATTGGTTCAAATGGAAACGGGAACCGCTCACGGCGGATTGCGTTCTGATGTACGCGCAGCGCGGCCACGGCAAGCGTTCCTCCTACTATTCCGATTTTACGTTCGGATGCTGGCAAGAGGGGGCTGAATCTGCCGGCCCGCGTCTTGTGCCCGTGGGCAAGGCTTATTCCGGATTCACGAACGCAGAGCTTCTCGAACTGGACAAGTTCGTCCGCGCCAATACGACGGAGCGGTTCGGCCCGGTCCGCGCCGTCACGCCGGACCTGGTTATCGAGGTCGCGTTCGACGCGCTGCAGCCCTCGTCCCGGCACAAATCCGGCGTCGCCATGCGGTTTCCGCGCATTAAGCGGATCAGATGGGATAAGCCCGCAGCAGAAGCGGATAGCCTGACGACGCTTTCCGCCCTGCGCGATATGCCAATGGCCGACCAGAAACAGCAAAGCCTATTATGAGGAAGTCGCAGGAGGCCCTGCGATCCAAAGCCGCTCTGTTTGGTCCGCTATCCAATATCTTCGACTTCCGCGATTACGGCAGCGTGCGTTAGAGTATCGCGCGCCATCGCATACCAACACAGGGGAGAAAATCTACATGCTGAAAATCTGGGGCCGCAACGACGGATCGAACGTCATCAAGGCGCTGTGGTGCCTGAACGAGATCGGTGTGGAATATGAGCGCATCGATTGGGGCGGCGAGTTCGGCGGCAATGACGATCCCGAATACCGCAAGAAAAACCCAAATGGCCGGCTGCCGACCCTGGAGGAGGAAGACGGATTCACCTTGTGGGAATCAGGCGCCGTCGTCCGCTATCTCTGCGGCCGCTACAGCATGGGCAACATGTGTCCGGCGACCCTGCGCGGGCGCGCCGATGCGGAGAAATGGATGGATTGGAGCTCGCTCAATCTGGGCCCATTCAACAGCGTTTTTCTGCAGCATTTCTGGCGCCTACCAGAAGCCGAGCGCAGCCAGGAGGTCGTCGAGAAGGCGATCGCCACGACGATCCCGCATTTTGACGTGCTGGACGCGCATCTGGCCGACCGCGATTTCATCTGCGGCGACCGCCTGACAATGGCTGATATTCCCGCCGGCGTGCTGACGCACCGCTGGATCAACTGGTCGCCGCACCGCCCGTCGCACCCGAATCTCGAGGCCTGGCACGCGCGGCTGCTGGAGCGGAAAGCCTATCAGGATTGCGTGGTGGCCGTGACGCCGCCGGGACCGTAAGCGGCCTCACCGCGATCCCGCGTCAGATCCCCCAATCGTCCCACATATTGTCGGCGGTTGGGGGCACGTCGCCTTCGAAGTTCCTTGTGTCGATCCACCACTGGAAGTCGGCGCCGGGGCCGTAGTCCGGATCGTCGACATAGTCACGCCCGGCGATCTGATAGTCGCAGGGGATGATCACGCGCACCACCGGTTCGCCGTCGTCCGCGGAATGGTTGAGGCCGGCGGAATGCAGGGCGCGCGGATGCCAGAAGATCACGTCGCCTGGCGAGCCGGTGAACTCCACCGGTGCGGTATCGCGCAGTATGTCTTCGCGCGCCGCGAGGAATGGTTCGGCGTTCTCCGGTGCCATCGTCCCGCCATGCACGGTCCGCCAATAGGTATGCAACCGCGCATGCGAGCCCGGCCACAGCATGAAGCCGCCGCCCCTTGGGTTGATTTCGCTGCCGATCACCATGGCCGACAGATGCGCCGCCATATAGTCCGTGTGCGGGCGGTAGCGGTCCACGGTCCCCGGCCGCGTGGGGAACACGCTGTAGATGCCGCGTACCCGGGACGCCGATGCCGGCGTGCCGCCGATCAGTGCTTCCGCAACACGCCGCATGTTGGGATGGTTGACGACGCCGTCGAGCAGAAAGGGCTCGGTCCCGATCCCGTCCTTCGACCGCATCTTCCAATTGCCTTCCAGCAGCATGCCAACCTTCAGGGAATCCTCCTCTGTCCATTGATCGTCCGGCGCATCGACCCAGCTCTCCGGCTCATCGCGCCGCATCAGACTGCACGGCACGCTGCGCCAGATATGATCGTCGATCTCCGCGAAAACCGCGGCATCGTCGATGAGGCCGCGCTTCACGATGAAGCCATGCTGCTTGAAGTGCGCAGCCTCGGCCGGGTTTACCGCTGCCGCGCGGTCGAATCCGCTGGGATCCTGAAACGGGGCCGGTTCCGGCAGCGGCAGGTCGTCGGAGATCGGCAGGCTGGCGGCGTGGCCCTGGTTGTAGTCGGCTTTCCGCATCGTGGGCGATATCGCCATCGGTACCTCGCTAGGTTTCGCGCAGGATAGGCCCCGGAACGGCGCACTGGCAATTGACGGGCACGCCTTTGCCCGCTGCGCTACAGTGATCGCAACGCCACAGCCCGGGAGATACCGAATGGAAATCGACGGCCAATGCCATTGCGGCCAGGTGCGCTATACCGCGACGGTCGATCCGCACAATGCCAGCGTCTGCCACTGCACGGACTGTCAGCGGATCTCCGGCAGCGCCTTCCGCACGACGATCCGCTTACCGAACAGCGATCTGCACATGACCGGCGAGACCAAGATCTACAAGAAAATCGCGGCGAGCGGCACCGAACGCGCCCTGGTGTTTTGCCCGACCTGCGGCACGCAGATGCTCGGCATGCCGACGGGCGATGGACCGAAACGTATCAGTCTGCGGCTGGGCACGTCGAACCAGCGTGCGCAACTGCCGCCGCAACGGCAGATCTGGTGCAGTTCGGCGATGCCCTGGGTGGAAGGTCTGGCCGATGTGCCAAAATCGCCGGCGCAGGATTAGCCCTAAGAACTAACCTTTGAAGTGCTTCTCGAGCCGGTCGATCGCCGCGTCCAGCACCTCGTTCTTCTTGGAGAAGCAGAAGCGGACGAAGTGTTTCGGCCCGTTCTCCAGATAGAAGGCGCTAACTGGCACGGCAGTAACCCCCGCCTCGGTCGTGATGTGTTGGCAGAAGGCCACATCGTCCCCGTCGAAGCCGAGCGGGCGGAAGTCTGCGAACATGAAGTAAGTGCCCTGACAGTCGATCACGCCGAAGCCTAGCTTGTTCAGCCCCACCGCAAAGCGGTCGCGCTTGGCCTGCATCTCGTCCGACAACCCCTGGAAGTAGGCATCGTCCTTGCCGAGCCCGTAGGCCACCGCCTTCTGCAGGTTGGGCGGCGTGGTGAAGGTGACGAACTGGTGCGCCTTGGCGACCGGCGCCAGCACTTCGGGTGCAGCCGTGGCGTAGCCCACCTTCCACCCGGTCAGCGAAAAGGTCTTGCCGGCCGAGCCGATCTTAATCGCCCGGTCGCGCATGCCCGGAAGTGTCATCAGCGGCGTGTGCCCGCGACCATCGAAGGCGATGTGCTCATAGACCTCGTCGCACACGGCGTAGGCGTCATGCGCGATCACCAGCTCCGCGATGAAGGACAGCTCGTCATCGGTGAACACCTTGGCCGCCGGATTCATCGGATTGTTCAGCAGGATCAGTTTGGTCTTGCCGGAGAAGGCCGCCGCCAGCGCCTCGCGCGGCAGCGTCCAGTCCGGGGGCTCGATCCGCACCATCTTCGGCACACCGCCGGCGCGCTTGATGATCGGCAGGTAGCAGTCGTAAAGCGGTTCAATCAGCACCACCTCGTCGCCCGGCTCGATCAGTCCCAGCATGCAGCCGGTCAGGACTTCGGTGGCGCCGGAGGCGACCATCACTTCGGTCTGCCAGTCGACGTCGAGACCATAATGGTGCTGGCCATGCGCCGCGACGGCCTGGCGCAACTCGGGAATGCCCAACATGGGCGGGTACTGGTTCGGGCCCGCCATCAGCGCGTCAGCGGCAAGCTGCCGGACGTCTTCCGGACCATCCTCATCGGGGAAGCCCTGGCCGAGATTGATCGATTGATGCTCGATGGCGAGGCGCGACATCACCTCGAACACGGTTGTTCCGTAACCGGAGAGAATATTGTTGGCCTGCTTCACGCTTTCGCCCCGCGCCTTACTGATCGAATGGGCGCGGAGAATAACACCGAAAACGCCACCGAAACATATGCGGCATGTGCACTTTCACGGGGCCAATCAGAGATCGTCGTTGATCGCGGCGCGAACCAGTGCGCGAGCATCCAAGCTGGGCTGCCGTTTTACATAGACCGCTGTCGCGTAGTTCAGGGCGGCGTCCGACGGCCGGCCGAACGCGACCTCCAGCGCATAGGCGTCGGTGGCCCGTCGCAGGTCTTCGGATTTGTTATGGGGTACAAACGCCAGGACGGAATGTCCCTTCTTACTCACCACTCTGCTTCCTCTTACTCTAAGCTCCCGCCGGCACGCCGATCGCCTCGATAACCATGGCCTTGGCCTGTCCGGCGGGGACACAGGGGTGGCGCTGTTGATAGACGATCGTTGCCAGATTTAAGGCGTTGTCTTCGGTATTGCCGAATTCGATCTGTTCACAGTAGGCCGCTCGTGCGGCGCAACATTCATCTTTAACCATCGAGTTCACCGTAGCTCCTATCGTTTACCTCGGCGCCAATCCCCTCTCGATAGGTGTCATTGAAGTCGAATTCGCAAAATTCATCGTCCCCCAAATGAGGGATGTTTACCATCGTCGGATAGGGCGGGTATGGTGCCCACCGGTTCCGGGCGGCGGTCCCGGGGAAAATGGTCAGAAAATTTCAACCGGACGAAAAAATGGGAAATATTCGGCATAGCGCCCATTGGGGCGCCTTTACAGCGCAAGTCGAAGAGGGCCGGGTGGTCGGCGTAAAACCCTTTGAAACCGACCCCAACCCGACCCCAATCCTGCAGGGCATGCCGGAGGCGCTTTATCACGATTGCCGCGTCGCCGAGCCGATGATCCGCAAGGGCTGGCTCGAGAACGGGCCGGGCGGCAAGCGGGAACTGCGCGGCGGCGACCCGTTCGTACCTGTCTCCTGGGCGAAGGCACTCGATCTGGTCGCCGACGAGCTCGTCCGCGTGAAGCGCGATCACGGCAACGAGGCGATTTTCGGCGGCTCCTATGGCTGGTCCAGCGCCGGACGTTTCCATCACGCCAAGACCCAGCTGCAGCGATTTCTGAACTGCCACGGCGGCTTCACGGCACAGATGCACAGCTATTCCATCGCCGCGGGCCTGGCGATTATCCCGCATATTCTGGGCGATCTTCGGTCGCTGCGCGCCGTGAGTTCCTGGCGGGACATCGCCGACAACACGGAACTTGTCGTCGCCTTCGGCGGCATCGGCACGAAGAACGCGCAGGTCGAGCCCGGCGGCGCCGGTGAACATTCGACCGAGAAATGGCTGCGCCGTGTCGTCGATGCCGGCGTCAAAATGGTGAGCATCACACCGCTGCGCGACGACACGCCGGATTACATGAACGCCGAATGGCTCGCCCCGCGTCCCAATTCCGATGTCGCCTTGATGCTCGGTCTCGCGCATACGCTGGTCTCAGAAGGGCTGCACGATCCGGCCTTCCTGGACCGGTACTGCACCGGGTTCGAAAAGTTCGAGGCCTATCTGCTGGGCAAGAACGACGGCCAGCCGAAGGATGCCGAATGGGCTGCGGCGATCACCGCGATCGACGCGGATACCATCCGGGGCCTGGCGCGCCGCATGGCGTCAAAACGCACCATGATCACCACCGCCTATTCGCTGCAGCGCGGCGACCATGGCGAACAGACTTGGTGGATGACCGCCGTGCTTGGCGCCATCGTCGGACAAGTTGGACTGCCGGGCGGCGGTTTCGGTTTCGGCTATGGCAGCATGCAGGGCCAGGGCAATCCGATCGATCCGATCACCGCCCCGAACCTCGCCGCCGGCTCGAACCCGACGGGCAGCTTCATCCCGGTCGCGCGCATCGCCGACCTGCTGCTGCATCCGGGCGAGGAATATCAGTTCAACGGCGAAACCAGGACCTACCCGGACACGCGGATGATCTACTGGTGCGGCGGCAACCCGTTCCACCATCATCAGGATTTGAACCGGCTGGTGCACGCCTTCCAGCAGCCGGAGACGATCATCGTGCACGAGCCCTGGTGGACGGCGACCGCGCGCCATGCGGATATCGTCCTGCCGGCGACGACGACCCTGGAGCGTAACGATATCGGCTCCAGCTCGCGCGACCGTTTTATTCTGGCTATGGAGAAGGCCGTCGAGCCGGTCGGCGGCGCCCGCAACGATTTCGACATATTTTCCGGCCTTGCCGAACGGCTAGGCTACACGGAGAAATTCACCGAGGGCCGCGACGAGCGCCAATGGCTGCGTCATCTCTACGATGTCGCCCGCCAACAGGCCGCCCGCAAAAAAGTGGAACTCCCCGACTTCGACGACTTCTGGGAGAACGGCCATGTCGAAGTGCCGGAACCCGACTTCGCCAACACCGTCTTTTCGGAATTCCGCGCCGACCCGGTGGCGAACAAGCTGCGCACCCCGTCGGGCAAGATCGAGATCTTCTCGGAGAAGATTGACGGCTTCGGCTATGACGACTGTCCGGGCCACCCGGTCTGGCTCGAACCGGTCGAGTGGCTCGGTGGTGCAGAGGCGGCGAAATACCCGCTGCATCTGATGTCAAACCAGCCGGCAACCCGGCTGCACGCGCAGATGGACTGCGCGGGGGCCAGCCGCGTGTCGAAGATCAAGGGCCGCGAGCCGGCAGCGATCCACCCCGATGACGCCGCGGCGCGCGGCATTTCGGAAGGCGACGTCATCCGCATTTTCAACGATCGCGGTGAAACATTGGCCGGGGTCACCCTGTCGGACGCGGTGATGCCCGGGGTCGTAAACCTGGCGACGGGCGCCTGGTACGACCCGGCGGAACCCGGCAAGGTCGGCACGCTGGACAAGCATGGCAATCCGAACGTGCTGACGCTCGATCGCGGCACCTCGCAACTGGCGCAAGGTCCGATCGCGCACAGCACGCTTGTCGAGGTGGCGCGCTTTGACGACGCCCTGCCGGAAATTACCGCCTTCACTGGCCCGGTCGCCGAGGCGTCATGAGCGGGAAGCGGGTCGATACCGTGCGGCTGCAGAACCTCGCGATGGGGTTCTGGCAGTCGGCCAGCCTGATGTCGGCGATCGAGTTGGGCCTGTTTACGGCGGTGTCGAAAGGCGCGGGTACGACGGCGGAGATCGGCGCGGAGACCGGCATCACCGAACGGAACGCCGACCGGCTGGCAACCGTGTGCCGGGCGATGGATTTGCTGGAAACGGACGATGGCGGCCGATACCGCAATGCGCCCGATGTCGAGCGGTTCCTGGTCGAAGGCGAGCCGGGCTATGCTGGCCCGTGGATGCTGTTCACCAAACCGCGCTGGGAACAGTTCGGCAACTTGACCGACTTTCTGCGCCAACCCGAAGAAAAGATTTTAGGTCAGTATGAAGGGCTGACCGTCGAGGCCGCGCGCAAGATGCACGAGGCGACCTACAGTATCGGCATGGGGGCGGCGCGGCGTTTCGTCCGTCAGGTCGATCTGTCGGAGCGCCAGAAAATCGTCGATCTCGGCGGCGGCTCCGGGGCCTACAGCATCACCGCCGCAAAGGCGCATCCGCATATCGAAGCGGTGGTCTTTGACCTACCGCCGGTGGCGGAAGTGGCACGCGAATACATCGCCGAGCATGGCGTCGCAGATCAGGTCTCCGCCATCGGCGGCGATTTCACCGCGGATGATTTCCCCGAGGGCTGCGACGTCGCGATCATGGCGAGCAACCTGCCGCTCTATAGCCGGGAGATCATCGGCCAGGTCATCCAGCGCAGCTTCGACGCGCTGGTCCCGGGCGGCGAGATGCACCTGATCGGCGAAACCTTGCGGGACGACCGCAGCGGGCCCATCGGACCGGCGCTGTGGGGTCTGGCGGAAGCGATCAACGGCAGCACCGGCATGGCCCATACCGAGGCCGACTGTATCGGCTATTTCGAGGCGGCGGGCTTCGAGGATGTCACCGTGCACGAATTCATTGCGGGCACGCTTAGCCGCATCGTGGGCACCAAGCTCGGGGGATAGGCATGGACGACATCGCGATCGTCGACGCGCACCATCATCTCTGGGACCTCCAAGGGCTGCACTATCCATTCCTGAGCGACGAGCCCAAGGAAGACTTCTTCCTCGGCGACAATTCACCGATCCGGAAGAATTTCCTGCCGGCCGACTATCGCCGCGTTTCCGCCAAGCACAATGTCATCAAGACAGTCCATGTCGAGGCCGAGTGCCATCGCGGTAGTCAGGTTGCGGAGTCGGAATGGATCAGCGCGATCAACGCCGAGCACGGCTTTCCCAATGCCATCGTCGCGCACGCCTGGTTCGACGAGGGAAATTCGGAGGAGATCCTGGCCGCGCAGGCGGCGATTCCCTTGGTCCGCGGCATCCGCTCGAAACCAGTGACGGCACCCGATCCAGGCAGCAAACAGCCCGGCGCGCCGCGCACCATGCAGAACCCGAAATGGCTCGCGGGATTCGCGCTGTTGGAGAAATACGATCTGTCCTGGGATCTACGGGTGCCCTCCTGGCATCTGGAAGAGGCGGCGGAGGTCGCCAAGAGCTTTCCCGGCACCCGTATCGTCCTGAACCATACGGGATTTCCCTGGGACCGTAGCGAAGACGGTCTTTCGATGTGGCGGCGCGGCATGCACGCGCTGGCCGACGCACCGAACGTGCATTTGAAGATCTCCTGCCTGTGCCTGCCGGACGGGCCCTGGACCCTGGAGAGCAACCGGCCCATCGTGCTGGAGGCGATCGACATGTTCGGCGTCGACCGCTGCATGTTCGCCAGCAACTATCCGGTCGACGGGCTGCGTGCCAGCTACGATCTGATCTACGGTTCCTTCAGGACCATCACCGCGCATTTTCCGCGCGAGGACCGGGAAAAGCTGTTTTCCCGGAACGCGATGGCGTTCTACCGCATCGATCCGTAAGGACAGCAAGGAGCCGTTCCATGGCCAACCACATCACCATCGACGCCAGCCCGGACACCGTCCATTGGGCCATCTTCGACGCAGCCCTGCCGCCAGTCGCCACGATCGACTCCGGCGACACCGTGACCCTGAACACGGTCTCCGGCGGTCCGGACGTGCTGCCGGACGACAGTTTCGAAATCCTGCCGGAACATCGCGAAATCCACGAGAAGGTGACGCCCGGCGGGGCGGGCCACATCATGACAGGTCCGGTGGCGGTACGCGGCGCCCAACCCGGCGACATGCTGGAGGTGCGCATCCAGGACGTCTCCCTGCGGACCGATTGGGGCTGGAACCGCATCCGGCCGCTCGCCGGGACTCTGCCGGAAGACTTCCCGACCATGACCCTCAACCATCTGCGCCTCGACCGGGAGAAGATGGTGGGCCATATGCCCTGGGGTGTCGATCTACCGCTCAGCCCGTTCTTCGGCGTGATGGGCGTCGCCCCGCCACCGGCTTGGGGCCGCATCACCTCGATCATCCCGCGCGCCCATGGGGGTAACCTGGACATCAAGGCGCTCAGAGCCGGCGCCACGCTGTACCTGCCGGTCTTCAATGACGGCGGTTTTTTCTCCGCCGGCGACGGCCACGCGGTGCAGGGCGACGGCGAGGTCAACGGCACGGCGATCGAGACCTGCCTCAGCGGCACCTTCCAGCTGATCCTGCACAAGAACACGCCGATCACGATGCCGCGGGCGGAGAATGACAGCGTCTACATCACCACCGGCATCGACCCCAGCCTCGACAACGCGGCCAAACAAGCCTTGCGCGAGATGATCGGCCTGATCCAGGAGAAGACCAACCTGTCGAAGGAAGACGCCTACATGCTGTGCAGCCTAGCCGCCGATTTACGGGTCAGCCAGACGGTGAACGTGCATAAGGGCGTCCATGTCATGTTGAAGAAGAGCGCCCTGCACGGCTGACCGGTCGGAGCGAACGCTCTGCGGCAAGTGGCCGCGCCTCTCCCGGTTCCCGGCATGCTAGCGTTGTCCTAGCACAACAACAGCTTAGAGAGGCGCAGATGTCCGCTATCGACGCGCAAGCCCTGAAGGAACTCGCCGGCAAGCTCACCGAGCTGCTGAAGATCCGCACCCTGCCGATCGGCATGAAGCAGTACGAGTCGCGCGAGGAGATGGAGAAGGTGCCGGGCCTGCGCTGGCCCAAGGAAGGCGTCCGCCACACCACCTGCCAGCTCGTAACGCAAAGCCGCATGGCCGGCTTCACCCTCGGCGTCGCGGCGGAGAATGTGCGTTCCGGCGGCAATTGCGGCGGGGTCATGGGCTTCGAACAGCCCTCGGAAGGCTGCCTGTCCGGCGAGCATATGGACGGCGTCTGGTTCGAAAACCGAGAGGCGGCGCATCAGCACCAGCTGCACATGCCGCGCGTCCCGTCCGGCCGGTTCGTCGGCACCGTCGTCTCGCCCCTGCGCTCGGCGCGGCTCGACCCGCCCGACATCATCCTGTTCTACGCCACGCCCGGCCAGATGATCCTGTTCGTCAACGGGCTGCAGTGGAAACGATACAAGCGCTACGACATGAGCATCACCGGCGAGAGCGCCTGCGCCGACAGCTGGGGCAAGGCGCTGTCGACGCGCGAGACCAGCATCTCGATCCCCTGCTTTGCCGAGCGGCGCTATGGCGGCGTCGCCGATGACGAGCTGCTGATCGCCCTGCCGCCGGACGAATTCGCCCGCGGCATCGAGGGACTGGAAGGCATCGGCAAGGTCGGACTGCGCTACCCCATCGTCCCCTTCGGCCCACAAGCGGATCCGTCGGAGGGTATGGCGCACAGTTACGGGTAGCCCCGACGGAGCGGCGAGACCGGCCGCTGATCTTCTGGTTAAGAGAACAGAAATCTCGAAAGATCATCACAGGCCTCGCGGGGTGTGCCGTCCTGATTGGCGTTGTGGTGGGAGCGGTTCTCATCTTTGGCTCCGCGACGCACAAGGTGTGCTCGTCAGACCGCGAATATCACGGCATCTGTATTCGGGAAAATCGCGCAAACCAATCGATTGCCGCAAACTGACCGTCGAGGAGCACATGGCAAAAGTCTGCGGTAAGCGCAAGGCGGAGACGACCGTGACGATGAAGTTGTGGTGGCTCGGCAACGGCGTTCTGCTGCGCGAAGATTGCCCGCTTTATTTCGCCGAATTCATCTGCACGGGTCCGGCCGAGTGAGTGACGCGCCCTATCCCTGAAACCGGGGGATTACTTTTTCGCCGATCAGGTCGATCGAACGCATGACCTGTTCGTGCGTGGTGTTGCCGGCCTGGATCATGAAGATGATCTGGTCGATACCGGTCGACGCCCAATTCTCCACCGTGCGGCTGATCGTGTCCGGGTCGCCGCCGATCGCCATGCCGTTGTCGATCAAATCGTCGTCGCTCAACCCGGCCATGCGCGCCTTCACCTTCTCGACCCCGCCGGCGGTGGCGAAGCGCACCGGGTTCAGCTCCGCGTCGTTTTCGCCGTAATACCAGCGTGCTGCCGCACAGCCGATATCGCGGCCGACCCTGTCGTCCTTGTCGCAATAGGCGATGCCGAAGACCGCCGTCTGGTGGTTCGGCTTGCGGGCGATAAAGTCGGCGGGGTCGGTCGCCTTGACGATGGCGTGATAATTCTCGACCGCTCGTTTGGTATCAGCGATCGAGCTGCGCGTGACGCCGACGCAACCGAAGCCCTGCCGAGCCGCCTGCTCGTAGGTCTCCAGATTCGAGGCCGCCGTCCACAGCGGCGGGTGTGGCGTCTGGATCAGGCCCGGCACCATGTGGCGCGGTGGCAGGGAAACGTAGTCGCCGTCGTAGCCTTCGAATTCGTGCGCGTCGAACAGCTTCAGCACCACGTCGAGATGTTCCCGCGCGACCTTCCGGCTCTCCGCCGGGTCGAGCCCCATACCCTCGGAGATATAGCCGCTGGTGCCGCGCCCGGTGCCGAACTCCACCCGACCGTTGCTCAGCACGTCGAGCGTCGCGACCCGTTCGGCGATGCTGACCGGGTTGTGGATCGGCATCAGCACGACACCCAGCGCCAGCCGCAGGGTCGACGTCCGCTGGCTCAAGGCCGCCAAATACATGTCGGAGGCGGGCGAGTGGCCGATCTCAATGAAGAAATGCTGCTCCGTGATCCAATAATACTCGAACCCCGCCGCTTCCGCCGCGACGCCCTGGTCCAGTCCGTTCCAGAACGCATGGCGTTCCGACGTCGCCGTCCAGGGTTTCGGGATCTGCAGCTGGGTCATGAAACCGAACTTCATTCGGGTACTCCAAAACGTCTTTGCTGTGAAGGAATCTGCGTTACTGGTCTTTCTAGGCTGAAGGGTCAAGCAGCGGATAGCCGCCGGACGCATCCCGCGTCTCCGTACCGACAAGGGCGGGATTGAAGACACAGAGCAGCTCCAGCTCTGTTTCCGACCGCAGCACATGCGCGTCGTGCCGGTCCAGCGCGTAAAGCGTGCCGGGTGCGATCGGATGCACCGCACCGCTTACCTCGTCCTCGATACTGCCCTGCCCCGCGACACAGTACACCGCTTCCAGATGGCTATGATAACGCATCCGCACCTCGACCCCCGGCTTGAGCGTGGTCACGTTGAGCGAAAATCCCATCCCGTCCTCCGCCAACAGCAGCCGCACGCTCTCGCTGCTGGGCGATTGGACGCGGCGGCCGGCGCTCTCCGCGTCATTCAGATTTCTCACGATCATCCGGTTCCCTCCCCTATGAGACGCTGCCGATTACGGCTGGTCTCAGCTTGACCGTCTAGATTGACGCCGCATCCCTACGCAGAGGAATCTCCGTTCGGCTGCGAAACCGCCACCATCTCGATCGCTCTGAGGCAGGTTCTGCACCAATGAGGAACGTCGAAGAATTGCAGCTGATCGATCATGCGGACCCACCGGTTCACACGCTCCTCCAATAGCATGGTCAGCGCCTGTTTCATCGCGTCGCGCACCGCGGCGGCAACGAAATAGTCGAAAAACCCGTCCCAGTCGCTGCCTCCCGCCGTCTGCGCATTCGCGTGCGTGACCCAGCAGAGAGGCCGGTACCTCCGCGGGCGCGCCAGGAGCCACAAAGGTTGGCTGCATGTCGATCACGACGAGCGCCGTCTCGGCCGGCGCGAAGCGGTCAAACAGATACAGCCGCCCGCGCCGCGCGAGGACACGGTCGATGATCTCCTGACGAATGCCGACTTTGTGCATATGACTGGTCAATTACGGTTCAGATGACTGCGTATAACATTCTGCGCAACACGGGCATTTTAGCCACATCATTGGAATTCGGAACGAAAACTCAACCAGATAGACGGGCTCTTCTCCTAACGTTACGCCCGGAACCGGGCGTAACCGACAGCAATCAGTCGAGTCAGGACAACGTCAACGAATGCGTTCTGGTAGCGGATTGTATCCACTCTTGCGTCGGGAGGAAGACAGGATGCGGGCAGTGATCGTCGGCGCGGGAATGGGCGGGCTGATGACGGCGTTGGCGCTGCGGCAGTCCAGCTCCTTCTCGTCGATCGATGTCTATGAGCAGACCAAAGAGCCGGCCACGGCGGGCGCCGAGTTGAATATCCCCCCAACGGCGCCTGGCTGTGCCGCTGGCTCGGCGCCGACCTCGACGGGGGCGATCCTAAGGGCCCGCACGGGGCGATCGATGGCGGCCGCGCGGCCATTCTGGAAACGTCACGCCAGTTCAACCAGGACGGCAGCATGTCGGAACGGCCGTTCGATCATGTGTCCGCCGTGGTCGACGGAGCCGGGTTCCATCACATGCACCGGCTGGACCTGTTGATGTGCCTCTATAAACGTGTGTACGAATTCGGCCCCGACAGCGGCAAGCCGTGCCCGATTACCGTTCACATGGACAGCCGGCTGACCGCGTTGCAGCAGACCGCGGATGGCGTGACGGCGCGATTGTCGAACGGCCAGACCGCAGTCGGCGACGTTCTCGTCGGCGCCGACGGCATCAACTCCGTGACCTTGGCGTTGGCCTGGCCGGACCCGCGGCCCCGGCGCTGGACCGAAGTGACGTGCTTCCGCGGGCTCATCCCCCGGGCGGACGTCGCCGCGCTCCGCAAACCCGACGGCAGCCCTCTGGACAACATTCCTGCCGATTCCTTCAGCATGGACCGTCACAAGACCGACACGAGCGCGGTGACCACCTACTGGGTGCGCGGCGGCAAGTTGCTGAATGTTTGGATTGCCCATTACGAACCCGATGCGACGGTGTTTGAGCAGGAGGAAGGCGACTGGTTTCCGGTCGGCAATGACGAGGTCGTCCGCCAGGTCTGCGAAGCTTTCGCCGTGAGCCCCAATCGCGACGACCTCGTCGCATTAGCCGGTGCGATCGTTCGCCCGACCAAATGGGGCCTCTACGATCGGGACGCGCTTGATAGCTGGGTGCAGGGCCGCGACTGTCTGCTGGGCGATGCGGCGCATCCGATGCTTCCCACATTCGGGCAGAGCGTGGCGAAATTCTAGGACGCCGCCGCGCTCTCCAGCGCGTTCACGTTGCATGGGCAGGACGTGGCGACGGCCCTGGTGCACTATGAACGGGTTCGGCACTACCGCGCGACCCGCTTCCAGCTCGTCTCCAAATTCGTTTTCTATCATTTGCGGGCCAGGGACACTGCGGAGCAGAAGGCGCTGCTCGAAGGGCTCGACGAACGGGTCAGCCCCGCCTTCGCCCATGACAAACGCGGCGGTGAAAACGACGACTGGATTTAATCCTATGACGCCCGCGATATCGGCACAGTGTTGCCGCCCAAGAAGCTGGGGCCGCGGGACTTCCGCCAGGCAGCCAAGGCCGACCATACCGCAGCCAACCAGCCGCTGTGGACGCCGCAGAAACCGGCGGACGGCACGCGCCGCGTCACAGCCGAAGAGGTCGCCCGGCAAAACAGCAAGGATGATTGCTGGGTCATCATCTCGGGCAAAGTCTACGACATCACCGAATGGGGGCCCCCATCACCCCGGCGGCGCCGGGGTTGCCCGCATGTATGCCAGAGAGGATGCGACGGCGGAGTTCGGCGATTTCCACATTCTCGCCGCCATCGCGCATATGGCCCATTTCTGCATCGGTGAACTTAGCGACCTGCCCTGACCGGTCGCGCTGACGGCCGGGCCATCGGCGTGCGTTTCGGCCGCCCCGCCCTACGGCCGGAGAACCCGCCCGCAATGCACACCTGACGCGAATTCTTGACCCGGAACGGACATTCCAGTTCTCCGCAATGGGCAATCATGTTTCAATACCGCAAAGCTGATCCAACCGCGCACAGGCTAGTATGGCCGTCCCCGACACCCCTTTCTCGACCCTGTTCGGGTTTTCGCTACGCGGTCAAAGCGATATCGCGGAAGGGTCTATCGTTGCGTTTGGCGCCCCCCTGCAATCATCCGCGCCGCGACGCCCGGGCACCGACGCGGGGCCATCGGCAATCCGAGAGATTTCCTGCGACTTGCTGCAACCCTATCTGGCATCTCCGTCCCGGACAGCGGTCGATCTCTCAAGCAATCGCGCGAAGAGATTGCGCGACTTCGGCGCATCATCGGACCTGGGCGACTTACCCTGCGAAGGGCCAGTATCGACGATAGACATCGAAAGGGTTGCGCAGCTCACCGCCGCGATCGTCGCGGCCGGCGCCTTTCCCATCCTGCTGGGCGGCGATCATCGCGTTTTCGAAGGGCTTGTTCGCGGCGTCCGTGCGGCTGCCGGCGCGCCGGCCATCTTATCGGTCTCGGACAAGATCACGCTTCCGCCGGCAACCGATGCCGCGCCATTGCCGCTCGCCGGGCTCGCATCGGCGACTGCGGACCCCAGCCCCGTTCTCTGCGTCGGAGTGAACAGCCTGCAATCCGCGGCGTCCTGGGACGGTCTGCACGCCGTTGGCGGGGCGGTCATATCGGCGGACGCGCTTCATGAAACACGCCCGCAGGCGGTTGAAACGATAAATTCTTTCATCGCGAAGAATGAGCCGTGCGTGTGCGGCGTCGACCTTGAAGTCGTCGACTCCGGTCACGCCGCGGGGACGCCCTCGGTCAATGTCGGGGGCGCAACGCCGGAACAGCTGATCGATCTCCTGTCCGAAATCGACATATCCGCGCCGCTTGCCGGCATCGCGATAACCAACGTTGCACCGAAACTGGATGCGAGAGGGTTGACGGAACTTGCGGCGGCCAAGGCGCTGCTCGCCTTGCTCGACAACCAGCTTTTCACCGAGGCCGCACCATGACCGATGCGGCGGGCGATTTGGCTTTCCCGTTGCGCGGTCTCCGCCCGGCGGCGACCTTCTTCGGCGCGCCGGTCGCGGATGTCGAAGATGTGGCTCCAGGGACCATCGGGGCGGCCGGTGTCTACTGCGATCATTTCTCGGCCGGACAACCCGGCGGCCGGTTCGGCGCCCGGCAGTTCCGCTATGTCAGCACGGTTTCAGATCTCCCCGTCCCGACAGGGCTGGTGGATCTGGGCGACTTCAACGTGTTTCCGCTGGAACCACAGCGCACCTGCGAAATTCTGTCGGACCAGTCGCAGCGCATTGCCGCCACGGGTGCGGCACTGTTCGCGATCGGCGGCGATTTCAGTGTCACACCCGCATTGCTTCGCGGCATAGTGCGAGCGATCGGGCCACTGGCTGTCTTGCGGATTTCCAGCCGGCTGGACCTGCAGTCCGCAGCGGCCGGAACGGCAGGCGCGCCGTGGCGACGCAGCGCCACCAGAGAACTGGCTGAAATCCTTCCGAACCAACTTTCCGCCATCGCGCTTCTGGGCGCCCGCGGGACCTTGCCGGCGGAAGAGCAGGCCGCGGCGTCGGAAGCGGTCGTCGTTCCCGCGACCGAACTAGCTGCGGCGCCGGAACACGCTGTCCGCAAGACTTGCGACGCATTGCAGCGGGTCGCCGCTCGGTTCTATCTCAGTGTCGATGTCGATGTTCTGGCGCCGCGCTTCGGCGCCAGAGCCCTGCCAACCGAGGCAGGCGGTCTGTCCGTGGTGCAACTGCTGGACGTCCTTGCCGCCCTGGACGGCATGCCGTTCGTGGGTGCGGAACTGACGGGCCATGTCCCGGATCTCGGCGTGGCGGGACGGGCGATGACGTCGCAATTGGCATGCGTTGCGGCCAAGATGCTCGACTGTCTCGCGGAACAGGCGCAGCAATGCCCCTGAGAACGGCGCCTTTGCCGCGGATGGCCGGCGATCTCACCTTCATGCGGTCGCGGCGTGCGACGATAGGCGACCTCGATGCGGAAAAGCTCGCGATCCTCGGTGCGCCGGTCGAAGACAATGTCGGCCGCAAATCCGGCACGCGGTTCGCACCGACGGCGCTGCGCGAGACATCGGTCTATTTCGGCTGGCATGCAAATCCGCAATTTTCCCATCCCGTCGACATCGATGTCCGTGTCCCTATCGATACGTCGGAAATGCACGGCCGCCTCGTCGATATCGGCGATATTCCGCTGGAAGGATTGCCGGCGGCGGCGGTGACGCAGGCCATTCGCACGACCATGCAAGAGCTGCACGACAGCCGCGCATCGGCCATTCTGCTCGGGGGCGACGACAGTATCGTCCATCCCGCCATCGCCGCGTCGCCGCGCGGCCCCGTCGGCTTTATCCAGATCGGCGGCCGTCTTCCGGGCACCATGCCAAGCGAAGCGGAGGCGCCATCGGAAGACCGTCCACCGCTGAGCCGTCTGCTCTCCAACAGCGCGATCATCCCCCGGACGACGGCTGTCATGTCGGGCGCCGGCAGCGCCGGAATGGAATTTCTGCACGACTTCCGGGCCGCCGGCGGCGCGATTTGGAGCGCCTCGGAGGTACGTCAGTCGCCACCCGGGGCGATCGAGGGAATCGCACGATCCGTCGCGGGCTCCGCGGGGTCGCTGAACGTCCATTTCGATGTCTCCGCGTTCCGGCCCTCGCTGCATGGAATGTCGGAGCGCCCGGCGTTCGGCGGGCTGACCCTGCCCGACCTGCAAAAGGCACTCGGCGAAATCGG
>CAJWOT010000020.1 GCA_913044215.1 uncultured Rhodospirillaceae bacterium
GTCGCCGCCATAGACATGCTTCAGCAGATCCTTGTGAACGTCGGCGAAAGCACCCGGTGCGTGGAACGTGGCGGCTCGGTAGCCCTTGGCTTTTTCGCCCGACGGTTTGGTATCGAGCTCGTCGCCGGACCACCACACGCCGATGAACTTGTTCAGCGGGAAGCCGAACTCATGCGCGCGGGAAACCGCGGTCGGGTTCATCACGCCCCAGCCCCACATGAACAGATAATCCGGGTTCCAGCGCGTGATCTTGCGCCACTGGCTGCGCTGATCGGCCATCTGTTTGCCGGGAACGGCCCAATGTTTGAACTCGTAGCCGAATTGCTTGCCGAGCTTCTCGAATAGCGGAATCGGCTCGCGGCCATAACCGGACTCAAGGAAGATAAGCCCGACTTTCTTGCCTTTCAGCTTGTCCATGCCGCCGGATTGCGTTCCGATATATTTGATGAACGCCGAAGCCTGCGACCAGTAGCTTGTCGGGAAGTTGAAGACCCAAGGGAAATACCGGCCGTCCGCGGCACCGCTCATGCCGTAGCCCATGGACAGGATCGGAATTTCGTCGATCGGTGCCTTCGGGACCAGCTTGTAGACGAGGCCCGTGCTGTTCGGGTGCGAGATAATGCTGCCCTTGCCCTTCATGCGTTCATAGCATTCGACGCCACGGTCTGTCTTGTAGCCGAATTCGCACTCTTCAAACTTGACTTCGACGCCTTCGACGCCGCCGTCGCGCTTTTGGACCAGTTTGAAATAGTCGGTATAGCCATTCGCAACTTTCGAGCCGCCCGGTGCGAACGGACCGGTGCGATAGCTGAAGACCGGGATGAAGATCGAGTCCTTCGCGAGCACGGGTGTGCTCTCAATGGCGCCAACGGTCGCAACGGCCGCAAGCAACCCGATCGCAAGATTTCTAAGTTTCATGTAATCCTCCCTGGATAATGAAGCTGATTAACCTGTTCCATTTGTCATTATTGTTAAACTGTAACACGGTCTGATTTTCATGGGAAATTATCGTGTATTACAAGGCAACCTTATGAATTTAATGCGGAAACGGCCATAGGCGGAGCTTCTCTTTGACGATCTGCCAAAGCCGCGCCAGGCCGTGCGGCTCGACGATCAGGAAAAAGACGATCAGGCCGCCGAACAGCATAAACTCAATGTGTTGGATCACGTGCGACGGAACGTCGAGTCCCAGCGCAGGGAAAGAGTTCCGAAGGATAACCGGAATCAGCACGATAAAGGCGGCGCCCATGAACGCGCCCATGATACTGCCGAGCCCGCCGATGATGATCATGAACAGCACCGGGAATGACGTTGTCAGGATCTCGAAGGCTTCCGGGTCGACGCTCTCCAGATACATCAACACGTAGAGCGCGCCTGCGACGCCGATATAGAAGGAGCTGATCGCGAAGGCGAGAAGCTTGGTCTGCAGCGGCTTAATGCCGATAAGCTCGGCCGCGATATCCATATCGCGGATCGCCATCCAGCTGCGGCCCACGCGGCCACGGATGAGGTTCTTCGCGACGAAGCCCAGAACGACAACGACAATGAGCATGATCAGATATTTAGCCGCCGGATCGGCGGTCGGACCCATTACAGTAATCCCGAACATGTCCCGTGGCGGGCCGCCGATCGTGTGGGAAGGGCTGTAGTTGGAAAGCCAATCGATCCGGTTTATCGCCCATTCGATGAAGAAATGCGCTGCAAGCGTCGTGACGGCGAGATAGAAGCCTTTGATCCGCAGACTTGGCAGGCCGATCAGGATGCCGAACAGGGCGGAGATAACTCCGGCCAGGATGAAGACGATGAAGATGTTCAGATCCGGGAAGGCCGTCGTGATTTTGAATGCCGAATAGGCGCCGACCGCCATGAAGCCCCCCGTGCCGAGCGAGATCAGGCCGCAATAGCCGGTCAGGATGTTCAGGCCCAACGCAGCTAAGCCCAGCGACAGCACCGGATAGAGGATGACCTCGTAATGGTATTCGGTAGCGAACAGGGGCGGGATGACGAACAGGAACGCGATGAAGCCGTAAATGATCCAGCGATCCTGGTTGATCGGGAAGATCTGCTGATCGGCTGCGTAGCTCGTTTTGATTTGGCCGCCTTCACGATAAATCATTGGCCTAAACCCTCTCGATAATCTTTTCGCCGAACAGGCCTTGCGGGCGGAACATCAGGAACACCAGCGCCAGCAAGTAGGCGAACCATTCTTCGATCGACCCGCCCAGCGCGTCGCCCCAGTAGATTTCCGCGATCTTCTCACCGACCCCGATGATCAACCCGCCGACGATGACCCCGGGCACCGAGGTGAAACCGCCCAGAATAAGGACGGGCAGCGCCTTCAGCGCGATAACGACGAGGCTAAAATCGACGCTGCTGCTGGCGCCCCACATGATACCGGCGACCAGCGCGACCAGACCCGCGACCGACCAGACCACGACCCACATCCATTGCAGCGGAATACCGATCGACAGTGCGGCCTGATGGTCGTCAGCGACAGCGCGGAGCGCGCGCCCGACCGGGGTTTTCTGGAAGAACAGGGCCAGAATACCGACTAGTAAGGCGGCGATAACGCCGGCGGTGAGGTCTAGCTCCTGCAACCGGATAGAACTGCCGAACATCGGGATGACAAGCGCGTCGCGGCCGATATGCAAGGCCTCGGTCGGAACCAGCTTCGAGTCACCGCCGAAGACCGTCTGGCCTAACCCTTCGAGGAAGAAGCTGAGGCCGATGGTGGCCATGAACATGATGATCTCTTCCTGGTTCACCATATTGCGCAAAACGATACGTTCTATGGCCCAGGAGAGTGCGACCATGACCAGGAACGCCACGATCACCGCGGGAATGATAGGTACGCCGTATTCGAATACGGTTATCATGCAAAGCACCGCAAAGACGATGAAAATGCCTTGCGCGAAATTGAACACGCCGGACGCTTTGTAGATAAGGCAAATTCCTAGCGCGATGAGCGAGTACATAACGCCCGCCATCAGCCCTTCGGCGATCACCTGGATGAAGAAAACCGGATCCTCGACGATCTGCAGGATCGGATCGATGCTTACATTGTAAAGAAAATCCATCGCCTATTTCCCAGCCATCAGCGTGTTGGCGGTTCAGTCGTGCGAAACGCCGAGATAGGCGTCGATGACGTTTTGGTTGCCGCGCACCTCGTCCGGCGTGCCGTCGGCGATCTTGATGCCGTAGTCAAGGACGACCACCCGGTCCGAGATATCCATGACGACGCTCATATCGTGCTCGATAAGTGCAATCGTTGTGCCGAATTCGTCATTCACGTCGAGGATAAAGCGACACATGTCCTCCTTTTCCTCGGTGTTCATGCCGGCCATCGGCTCGTCCAACAGCAGCAATTCCGGTTCGGCGGCCAGGGCCCGGCCGAGCTCGACCCGTTTTTGCAGCCCATAAGGCAGCCGGCCGACCGGAACCTTGCGGATCGCCTGGATCTCCAGGAAGTCGATGACCTCTTCCGCCTTCGCGCGGTGCGTCAACTCCTCTTCCTTGGCCGGGCCGATATGCAGCACCTGCCACAGCCAGTTCCGATTCATCATGGTGTTCCGGCCCGTCATGATGTTGTCCAAGGTGGACATGCCGGAGAACAGGGCGATGTTCTGGAAGGTGCGCGCGATCCCGCTGCGCGCGACGACGTCGGGCCGCATGTCGGAGCGCGCTTCGCCCTTGTAGGTTATGGTCCCCTCGCTCGGGTGATAGAAGCCGTTGATGACGTTCAGCATCGATGACTTGCCGGCACCGTTCGGGCCGATGATCGCGCGGATCTCGCCGCGGCGGATATCGAAGCTGACATCCTGCAGCGCTTTGACGCCGCCGAAGCTCAGCGAGACATTGTCTAACGAAAGGAGTATTTCGGCGGTATGATCCGGCCGCCCGGCAATTGTCTGTTCGACGGTCGCCTCCGTGTTCATCGTTTCGCTCATTCTGCGGCCTGCGGTATTGCGGTGGCGGGCGCGGTGACATCGACAATCATCAGGTCGGCCTTCACCGAACCTTTGCGGCCGTCTTCGAAGGTGACTTCGGTTTCGATCTCGCAATGGTCCCTGTCGGAATAGAGCGCATCGATCAGAACGCCATATTTTTCGGCGATCGTGCGGCGGCGCACCTTCTGTGTGCGGGTCAGCTCGCCATCGTCGGCGTCCAACTGCTTGTGCAGCACGAGGAACCGTTTGATCTGGGAGCCGGAGAGCTGTGGGTCTTCAGCCAAGCTCGCATTCACATTTTTGACGTGCCCCCGGATGATCTCCGAAACCTGCGGCAACCCGCTGAGCTCCTGATAGCTCGCATAGGCGACGCCATTGCGCTCCGCCCAGTTGCCCATGGCGTTGAGGTCGATGTTGATGAAGGCGGCGACATAGTCCTTCTCGTTTCCGAAGGTGACGGCTTCATAGATGTCCGGGAAGAACTTCAGCTTGTTCTCGATATATTTGGGCGCGAACATCGAACCGTCATTCAGTTTCCCGACATCCTTCGCACGGTCGATGATACGCAGGTGACCTTCCTGATCGAAGAAGCCGGCATCGCCGGTGCGGCACCAGCCGTCCTCGGTCTTCGTCTCGGCAGTCGCCTCCGGGTTCTTGTAATACTCCTGGAAGATACCGGGGCTTTTGAAGACGACCTCGCCGTTATCCTCGATCCGGACTTCGACATCGTCGATCGGCCGGCCGACCGTATCCATACGGATTTCGTTGTTCGGTTGAATCGTGACGAACACGCTCGACTCGGTCATGCCGTAGAGTTGCTTCAGGTTCAATCCGATGCTGCGGTAGAAATTGAAGATGTCCGGGCCGATCGCCTCGCCGGCCGTATAGGCCAGGCGCACTTTGGTGAAGCCGAGCACGTTCTTCAACGGCGCGTAGACTAGCAGATTGCCAAGCCCGTACAGCAGCCTGCCGCCCATCCCCACGGACTCACCGTCGAGCAGCTTGGGGCCGACACGGTGCGCCACGTCCATGAAATAGTGGAACATTTTCCGCTTGATCGCGCCGGCATCCTCGATGCGGATCATCACCGAGGTCAGCAGATTCTCGAAAATACGCGGCGGTGCGAAAAAGTAGGTGGGACCCAACTCCTGCAGGTCGATGAGCACCGTATCCGACGATTCCGGGCAGGCCGTACACAGTCCCGACGTCAGGGCCTGCGCGTATGAGAAGATATGGTCGCCGACCCAGGCCATCGGCAGGTAGGCCAGGATCTCGTCGGATTCCTGCAGACCTTCGAACTTCACCGCGTTATACGCCGTCTTCAGAATATTGTCGTAGGTCAGCACCACACCTTTCGGCCGGCCCGTCGTGCCGGAGGTGTAAAGCATGATGGACGTATCAGCGCCTTTCCCCTTGGCGATCTCAGAGGTGTAGGCGTCCGGATTGTCTTGATTGTATTTGCGGCCCTGCGCGATGACATCGTCGAAATTGTGCACGAAGGGCTGGTTGTAGTCGCGCATCCCGCGGTCGTCGGCATAGATAACCGTTTCGATCTTGGGACATTCGTCCTTGATCTGCAGGACCTTGTCGACTTGCTCCTGATTCTCGCAGACGATGAACCGCGATTCGGCATGCTCCAGGACGTACTGCATCTCTTCCGCCACCGCGTCCTGATAGACCGGGACGGGAACCGCGCCGAGGGTTTGTGCTGCGATGATCGACCAGTAGAGCCGGGGCCGATTGTCACCGATGATCGAAATCCGGTCGCCGCGCGCCAATCCCAGCGCCTTGAATCCGCCGGCGATGGCTTCGACTTCGCCGGCCATTTCGCTCCAGGACCAGGTCTGCCAGATGCCGAGATATTTCTCTCGCATGGCCGGGCGGTCGGCTCGCTCCTTCGCGTTCCACAGTAGAAGCTTTGGACCGGTATCGTTGACGGTCAAATCAGGACTCGCTGTCATCGCGCACAGCTCCTCTGTTTCGGGGCGCTACCGACGAAAAAAATTTGCATGTAATGTTGCACGCGCAAATGCGCTGCCATTCCCGTTTCCCTGTCCCGCACCTTCATTTCCCCAGCATTGTTTGCTGGTGGAATTTTTTGCACTCGTAGCTTTTGTTGCATCAAAGGTCAAGCGGCCAGGTGAGGCCATCGGCCGCGCCTATTTCCTGTAGGCTCGACCTACTCTTAGGCGATCCGCCGAAGGGACTGGTCATCGCGATTGTCTCTGCCTAACCTGACGCACCGTAAAGTCGGCGGCTCACGCACCGGGTGTGTGCCCCAAGCGCGTTCGGAGAAACTCCGTAAGACGATGTCCGCTAAAAGGTTCGTGAACACCGAAGATCGCGACGCGGTGACCCAAGTCGAAATTCCTGGCGGTCGGATTGCCGTTCGTCGCGTTGTGCCAGATAAAACGTCTGACCAAGGCATGCCGACCCTGGTGTTCCTGCATGAAGGCCTTGGCTGCATCGGCATGTGGAAGGACTATCCCGATGCACTGTCGGCCGCTACTGGCTGTCCGGCGCTGATATACGATCGCTTCGGGCATGGAAATTCGAGTGCGGAAGCCGGCGATCGCGATCTCGGTTTTTTTGACCGCGAGGCCTATGAGGTTTTGCCTGCGCTCTTCGCCGCTTGCGGTGTGTCGGACACGATCCTGATCGGGCATTCGGACGGGGGAACGATCGCCCTGTTGCACGCGGGGCAAGCGCCGGTCCGCGCGGTGATCACCGAAGCCGCGCATGTCTTCGTCGAGGCGGAATCGATTGCCGGGGTCGCCGCTGCCAACCGCGCGTGGCAGGATGAAGGGTTTCGTGTTCGGTTGGGCCGCTACCATGGCGACCAGACGGCGGCGATGTTCGGCGCCTGGTCGACCATGTGGGGCGCACCATGGTTTCGCGATTGGAATATCGAGGCCGCACTAACCGGAATTACCTGCCCCCTATTCGTCATCCAAGGAGCGGATGACGAGTACGGCACAGACGCCCAGGTCGAGGCCATCGTGCGCGGCGTTAGCGGCCCCGTAGAAAGCCTGATCGTTCCGGATTGCGGCCACGCGCCGCATATCCAGGCGCGCGAAACCGTCCTCGAGCGGATGGCGCGGTTTGTCCGCGCCCAGCGCGACTAGACGTCGACGCCCGCTAAGTCTCTCGCCACCTCTCGCGCGTGTGCGGCTTGCTGGGTCGCAATGGTGGCACATTCACCGGTATAGGCGGTCGGGTCGAGCAGTTCCGCGATCTGATCCGCATTCAAGTGGGCGCGGACGGTTTCGTCCTTGGCCAACAGCGATTCGAAGGAGTCACCGGTGGTTGCGGCCGCCTGGGCCGCGTCGTAGATCGCATCATGCGCTTCCTGTCGGCCGATATGCGCCCCCAGCGACAGCATCAGCGCCTCGCCCATGATCAGGCCGCCGGACAGGTCCAGGTTTCGTCGCATGCGCGCTTCGTCGACCTGCAGCCCGTCGAGCAGCGTTTCCATCCGGCTGAGAATATCGCCGGTCTGCCCGCAGGCATCCTGAAGGGCATGGCTGATCATCAAGCTGGTGGTCCGGTCGGCTTCATGCTCCGTTTGCATCGCCTCCAGCGCCAACGGCACCAGGGCGCGGACTTGGGCTGCCGCGGCGACCATGTCCTGGGTCAGCTTGGGATTGCGTTTTTGCGGCATGGTGCTGCTGCCGACGGTGCCGGGCGGCACCGGTTCCTCCACCTCGCCGAATTCCTGCTTCATCTGCGTATAGATTTCGCGTGCGATCTTGCTGCAGGTCGCCGCCAGCATGCCCAGCAGGCAGACATATTCCGCCTGGTGGTCGCCGATGGTGCGTGCCGGCGCCGACATGGGTTGCATGTCTAAATGCGCCGCCATGCCCGCCTGGATTTTCGGTCCCAATTCGCCGAACGAGGCGAAGGTGCCGGCGGCGCCGCCCAACATCGCGACGAACACGCGTGGCTCGGCCTCGCGGAAGCGGACGACATGGCGGCACAGTTCGTCGATCCAGTTGCCGACCTTGAACCCGAAGGTCGCCGGTACGGCGTGTTGCCCGTGGGTGCGGCCGGGCAACGCCATATCCTTCGTGCGCTCGGCCAGATCCGCCATCGCGGTCAATATCCGTCCGATTTGACCGAGAAAGATGCGGTGGGCCTGCCGGAGCAACAGCAATTGGCCGGTTTGCGTGATGTTTTGCGTCGTGGCACCCCAATGGACGTAGCCGCCCGCTTCGTCGCCGCAAATCCGGGCCAGTTCCCAGATCAACGGGACCAGCGGGTGCGCGGTGCGAATCAAGCCTTCCTCGATATTGGCTTTGTCGAGCAGGTCGAGCTGCGACTTCGACACGATGATGTCGCAGGCATCTTTCGGAATGACACCGAGTTCCGCTTCCGCCTTCGCCAGGGCGGCCTCAACGTCGAGCCACGCCTGCCACCGGGATTCGAGGGTGAAAAGTGACCGCACGCCCGCATCCGGTACGCGCATCGAAGTGGGGTTCTCTTGCATGGGGTCTCCGACGGTTATCCCTAAGGTGCTGATAGTCTAGGGGATGAGGCCAATCGGCCCACACAAAAAGAGTCTTGTAAGAATTCCGCTGCTGGTCTACTAGGCAGGCAATTCGCTATTGTCAAGGTAGTATAATACCGTAACGGGAATAGCTAATCTCAGCATCGCAGGAATACCGTTTTGATGCTACACCAATGCCATTACTGTCGTTTTTGGAGGTTATAGATGCCCGCGCAGCACAATAAGCTGACAAAGGATGAAGTTCGCGAAATTGACCGTCACGTCGGGAGCCGCCTTCGGTATCGGCGCATTATGATGGATTACAGCCAGACATATCTGGCCGAACGCGTGGGGTTGTCATTTCAACAGTTCCAGAAATACGAAAAGGGCACCAATCGGATTAGCGCCAGCAAGCTGCATGAATTTGCCAAGCTGCTGGACGTGCCGGTTTCCTTCTTCTTTGACGATATGCCGTCTGACATGAAGGCAGCCGCACAAGCGACGCCCCCTTCCATTACCCCGGATGAAAACCCGTTCGACGAGTCGGAGGTCCAGGAATTCGTTAAAGCCTACCGGGCAATCCCGGACGCGGCGGTCCGTCGCTCTATCTTCCTCTCCGTCAAGGCTGTGGCTCGTTACAACACGGGTGAGGCTGTCGATGACGACGATGATAAGGGCGACAACGGTGACAATGGCGATAACGGCGACACCAAAGAAGTTGCATGATCCGCGTTTCGCGCGACGGTAAACTTTCCAGAATCATTATCGACAGGCCTGACCGGCGAAACGCTCTCAACTGGGACATGATCGGCGCGTTGGGCGACGCGATCGCGGAAAGCGACGCGGATCCCGATTGCCATTGCATCGTGATCAAAGGGACGTCGGGTCATTTTTGCGCTGGCCGCGACCTCGACGCCGCGGGCGGTGCGGGTGCTCTGGTCCCCGCCTTGGAAGCGGATACGGCCTGGACTCGAATTTTCCATCTTCTGCATCGTGCGTCGACGCCGACGGTGGCCGTCGTCGAGGGCTACGCGGTCGCTGGCGGCTTTACGCTCGCCATGGGCTGCGATTTTGTGCTCGCGGAGAAGGGCGCGCGGTTCGGGGCGATGGAAATGCAGAACGGATTCCCCGCGGCGATCAACACGCCGGTCCTCTCCAAACTCGTTGGGCCGCGCCTGGCGCTGGAACTGCTGGTGTTCGGCGACCTTGTCGATGCCGAGAGGCTCTACGGAATGGGGTTGATTAACCGGCTGGTGGCGGACGCGGCGGCATTGGCCGAGACCGAAGCGGCTTTTGTTTCCCGCCTCCTGGAGCGCGATCCCCATGCGGTGACCCTGACCAAGGAATCGCACCGCGCCACGGTCAACATGCCGCTCGACGATGCGTTGGCCATGGGCAAGCAATTGAACACCCTGATTGCGGCATCCGGACGGTTGGAGGAAGCCGCGCAGTCCTTCGCCGCCAAGCAGAAGGCGCGTAAGAAGAAGTAATAGCCTGCTATGCAGCTGTCCCTCTCCGTCCGCATCGCTGAATCGCCGAAGCGCAAGGATGTCGCCGCGGTGCCGGTCGAAACGGTGGCGGGTCTGGCGAAGGCGGCAGGGTTCGCCGGGCTGTCCATGCGGGCGTCAGTCGTCAGCATCGAGACGTCGGCAGCGCGGCGCGATCAGATCCGCGAACGCCTCGACGGGCTCGGCCTCCGGGTCTCCATGGTGACCGGCGATTTGCCGCTGGCGATCAACAATTCGGACGCGACCGGCGCGCTGCGCAACATCGTGCCTTATCTGGACTTGGCGGAGGCGCTTGGCAGCGGTCTGGTTCGCGTGATGATGCATGACGAGACGGATATCCCCGACGCGCAGCGTGCGGCCGACTTGGCGGCGGCCCGCGGCATTCGTCTCAGCCATCAGATGCATTGGGGCTCGTTGTTCGAAACGGTCGATGGGGCGCTGGATGTCTTGGCGCGGATCGACCGGCCGAACTTTGGCGTGACCTACGAGCCGGCGAATCTGCTGGCCTGCGGCGAGGATTACGGGCCTGGTGCGATTGTCCGGTTGGCGCCGCACATCTTCAACGCCTATTTCCAGAATATCCGTCTCGATCCGGAATCACCGGTAACGTTCGCCACCCGATGTCGCGGCGGCGTCGGGGTCCGTTTCGTTCCTTTGGACGATGCGTCGGGTATCGATCCGCAACCGCTTGTCGGGGCGTTGCGGGCGGCAGGCTACGATGGCTGGGTCTCGATCCACCAGCCGCTGCTGGATGGCGAGACCGTCGAAGCGGTGATCGGGGCGGCGGCACGGCAGTTCCTCCCTCTGATTTGAACGCAAGCCCGCTTTACCCCCGGCCCCGAAACAGGCTAAGAACCGGAACGAGCAAATCTAATTCACTTATCCCCAATTGATGGGCTGCCGCGCTGTGTTTCAAAAACGCGCGCGGACCTGTCCCGAGGATCGCGTCAATGAGTGCATCATCAGGTCGAAATTTCCTGCATACCCCAGGACCCACCAACATTCCCGAGCGCGTGCTGCGCGCCATGCTGCAGCCGGCGGTCGATTTCACTGACCCGAAATTTCTGGCGCTGACGCAAAGCTGCTTTGCGGATTTGAAGAAGGTGTTCCGGACCGAGAGCGAGGTGATCTGCTACGCCAGCAACGGGCATGGGGCGTGGGAGGCGGCGCTGGTGAACACGCTGTCGCCGGGCGACAAGGTGCTGGTGCCGACAAGCGGCCATTTCACGCAGAACTGGGCGGAGATGGCGGAAGCCTTCGGGATCGAGATCGTCGAGGCGCCGGGCGACTGGCGGCATGCGATCGATCCGGATGCGATTGAAACCTGCCTGCGTGAGGACAAGGATCACGCGATCAAGGCGGTCCTGACCGTTCACACCGACACGGCAACCGGCATCACCAGCGATCTGGCCGCGCTTGGCCGCGCGATCCAGAACGCCAAGCATCCGGCGCTTTACATGGTCGATACGGTGGCAGCGCTCGGCACGGTCGATTTTCGCATGGACGATTGGGGCATCGACGTCGCGGTGGGCGGATCGCAGAAGGGGCTGATGCAGCCGCCAGGTCTTGCTTTCAACGCGGTCAGTGCCAAGGCGCTCGAGGCCTGCAAGACGGCGAAGCTGCCGCGGCTCTATTGGGACTGGGAACGGCGCATGGAGGAGGCCTATTACCGCTGGTTCTGCGGGACCCCGCCGGAGCATCTTCTTTTCGCGCTACGCGAAGGGCTCGATATGGTGCTCGAGGAAGGTCTCGACAACGCGTTCGACCGGCACCGCCGGCTGGCCGAGGCGGTGCGCCGTGCGGTCGCCGTCTGGAGCCGCGCCAATGCGCTCAGCCTGAACGCGGTCGTGCCGGAAGAGCGGTCGAATTCCGTGACCACGATCCTGGTGGCAGAAGGCTACGACGCGGATAAGCTGCGCATGGTCAGCCGCGAGAAGTTCGATGTCTCGCTCGGTTCGGGCCTCGGCAAGACGCGCGGCAAGGCGTTCCGCATCGGACATATGGGATACCTCAACGAGCCGATGATCCTGGGCGCGCTTGCCGGAGTCGAAGCATCGCTGGAAGCGACCGGCATCCCGCACGAGAAAGGCGGTGTCGACGCGGCGTTGGAGTTTCTCGCCACCGGCTAGCCAGGCAATGTTCGCGCCCGCGAAAGCGCTTGATGCGTGCCGCGCCTTCTTCATCCAGCAGGGCGTGAATATCGATGTGCTGCGCTTCGATTCGACGATCGCGGCGTTCTTCGATTTCTATCGCGACGAACGCGCCGAAGGCTGCGCCGTGGACGAGGACGGCGATATGCTGCTGTTTGAGTGGGGCGCCGTCGATTGGGGCGAAGGCGAGCATTTCGAGCTCAGCCTCGCCCGGCAGCTGATCTTCGGACCTGGCGACGGCAAGATCTGGCAACTCAAACTGACCTACGCCTATGAGCCGACGGCGGCGTTCCGCGCACTCGGTGCCGGAAACCGCTGGTGTGACACCCCAGACGCTCTTGCCGCGTTCCGCGAATGGGTCGATGCGGCAGACGCCTATCGCACGGCCGCGGAACATGCTGAGATCGGTATCGTATCGATCGGGTTCTATAGAACGGGTTGAATTCATCCGGTCAGAAAGGTTTTCCCCACCGATTCGACTTCTGGAAGGCTCTTATTTTCGATTTCGGTCATCAAATTTTATTTGTATAATCGTGCAAATATACACATAACCTATATATGAACTCGGATGATGCGATTGGCGCCTTTCTGGCGCTCGGACAGGAAACGCGGCTTGCGGCTTTTCGGCTGGTGATGGCGCAGGGGCCGGCGGGTCTGCCGGTGGGCGAGATCGCGACGCGGCTTGGCGCCAACCTGTCGACCGTGTCGCGCCATCTGGCGCAGATGCAACGGGCCGATCTGCTGCGCAGCTGGCGCAAGGAACGTCAGGTTTTCTATGCGGTCGATCATCAGGGAGCCCGCAGCCTGATCCGGTTTCTCATGGACGATTGTTGCAAAGCGGACCCCGACATTTGCGGTGAATTCAGCCGTCGCCGGAACGGCTGCCGTGAAGGCCGGTCGGGCTAGATTCGGAGCCGCCGTTCAGTGGCAGATGCTTCGGTTGCCAAGCCGACCTCGTCGGAATTCGTGCGCGGCGCGCTGTACGGGCTGGTGGCGGTCAGTATCTGGGCGACCTGGGTGGTGGCGGTGCGGTCGGGGTTAGGACGAACCTGACACCGTGGGACATCACGGCGATCCGCTTTGCCGTGGCGGGCGCGATCCTGCTGCCGTATGTCCTGAAGAAAGGTTTGGCGGTCGACCGGCTTGGCGGGGCCGGCCTGGCCGCGATCCTGTGCGGCGGCGGTGCGCCGATGGTGCTGATGGCCTATGGCGGATTGCTCTTTGCGCCGTCCGCGCATGCGGCCTCACTCTATACCGCCTCATCCCCCTATATGTCGCGATCCTGGCCGTATTCGTGCTCGGTGAGCCGTTCACCCGCGCCCGACGGATCGGGCTCTTCGCGATCGTATTGGGCGTACTCGGCATCGTCTGGGGCGCCGGCGGCACGATCGGCACATCGCAGAATATCGGTCACGCCATGTTCATCTGCGCCGGGCTGCTGTGGGCGGGATACACCGTGGCGCTGCGGCGCGCGCGCATTGGCGCGCTGCATGCCGCCGCGATCGCCGCGGTCGGTTCGATGATCGCCTACCTGTCGGTGCATTTCGTCCTGTTCGGGCCCAACCTGTTTGCGGCGGATTGGCGCGACCTCGTGGTGCAGGGCGCCGTCCATGGGATCCTGGTCGCCGTGATCTCATTGCTCTGCATCGGCCGCGCGGTCCGCCTGCTCGGTGCCTCGAACGGGTCCGCCTTCGCGTCACTTGCCCCGGCCATCACGGCGCTGCTGGCTATCCCGATCCTGGGCGAGTGGCCGGCCGCAATCGACTGGGCCGCGATGGGGTTGATCTCAATCGGCGTCTACATCGCCAGCGGCGGGCCGCTGCCGGGACGGCTGGCGCGGTAGAAACACGACGCCGTCTCGTTGACCTCGCGGGGCGCAGCTCGTCCAATCGCGCAACGGAGAGGGGAGAGCCGATGAGCGCCTATTTGATCTACGATGTCGATGTCGATGTCCACGACACGGACACCTACGCCGAATTCATGAAACAGGTGAAGCAGCTGGTCGAATCTTTCGGCGGCGCCTATCTCGTGCGCGGCGGGGCGCATGAGGTGCTGGAAGGCGATTGGCGTCCGCGCCGGTTGGTCCTTTTCGAATTTCCGGACATGGACGCCGCGCGCCGTCTGTTCACGAGCGACGAATACGCGCCGCTCTAAGAACTGCGCCGGTCCTGCTCGACCGGGGACATCGTCATCGTCGAGGGTGTGTGACTGCGATCCCGGGCTCTATTTATCGGTGTCTTGGAAAATTTTCTGATCTTCCGCGCTGAGTGACGTCATCTGGCAGGCGCCGAGGCCGGCGGTGACGAGCACGGCGAGAAGGGCGGCTTTGTTTCGGAAAACAGACATGAGTATCCCCTTTCATTAACGTGTTCGTGGTGCCGGTCGCGCCGGCCTCTCGAACGTTAGGGAAATTGCCGGTTTTGCAATGTGATCACCGTCCGGATTCAGATCACTTGACCGCACATCTTCGTGTCGGCCCGTGAACGGGCCCGCTTGTTCGGGGTCCCGACACCTTCGTATAGTCCGGGGTGGAAGAAGTTTCACTGCCGGGAGGACGCTCAACATGGCTGACACGATGACGGGCGCCTGCAATTGCGGCGCCGTGACCTACTCGGTCAAAAGCGAGTCCGTACTGACCTATGTCTGTCATTGCGGCAACTGCCAGAAACGCAGCGGCAGCGCCTTCGGCATGGGAATGTTCATCCAGGTCGACGATTTGACCGTCGAAGGCGACCTCACTTGTTGGGAGCGCGTGTCGGATACGGGCCTCACCAACCCGCGCTACAGCTGCGCCACCTGCGGCAACGTCATCTGCGGTCTCGGCGACTATACGCCGGGCTTCGCCAAGCTGATGCCGGGCACGCTGCAGGACACGCGTGACATCCGCCCGGACGTGCATATCTGGGTCGGCAGCGCGCAGGGCTGGGTCACGGTGCCGGAAGACGCGTTGCAATATTACGAGCAGCCGACCGATATCGACGAACTGCTGCGGCTGGTGGTGGAGAACCTGGCAAAAGCTGCCGAAAAGGCCACTTGAACCGGCGGTGTCGCCGATCGGCGACACCGCCAATTTGCATCAAACGAGGAGGAAACCCCATGGCCCGCGTTCCCGTCCTGAAATCCCCCAACGAACTTTCCGGCGAGGCCCGCGCGATCGCGGAGAAGATCGTCGATACGCGCAAATCGTTGGACGGCCCGTTTTCCGTATGGATGCATGCGCCGGAATGGGCGGAACGGGTGGCGCATCTCGGCACGCTGGTGCGCTGGGAAGGGTCGCTCGAACTGCGCACCCGCACTTTGGCGGCGCTCACCGTCGGCCGGCATTTTCAGGCGCAATATGTCTGGGGCATCCAGGGCGTGATCGGCGCCGAACGCGACATCCCGCGATCCACCATCGACGCGATCCGCGACGGCCTCTCCGACGGCATCCCGCTCGAAGATCTCCAGATCGTCGACTTCACCCGCCAGCTGCTGCGCAACAACCGGGTGGAAGCGGCGTTGGCTCAAGCGGTTATGGATCGGCTCGGTACCGACGAATATGTCCAGCTCACGACCTGCATCGGCTACTACGCGATGCTGGCGATGACCGTGAACGGTGTCGAGCTGGAATCGAACCCGGCGCACGAGGCGCTGGAGGTGTAAGAGGCTAAAACGCCTTTACGGTGCGGGGAAGCGCCCGAACAGGCGCGCGATGTCGTTACGGCTGTTATTGGTGTCTCGGCCACGATGAACTCTCCGCATATGTAGTTCTCGTAGCATAATAACGAACGGCCAACCGGTTAACTGGGCTCCCCCAACATCTCCAGCGCCTTAGCCCGCAACTCGATCTTGCGCACCTTACCCGACGGAGTCATCGGGAATTCTGGGAGTTCGATCACGTGGCGGGGAATTTTGAAGCTGGCGATGCGGCCCTTGCAGTGGCCAATGATGTCTTCCGGCACCACAGCGCCGTCGCCGCTCGCCAGCACGAAGGCGACCGGTACTTCCGTCAGGCGCAGGTCGGGGTAGGAGACGATGGCGGCGTCTAGGATTTCCGGCATGCCGCGCAGATAGGCCTCCATCTCCGCCGGCGACACGTTTTCGCCGCCGACCTTCAGCATGTCCTTGTAGCGGCCCTGGAAGACCATGTGGCCGTCCTCGCGGAACAATCCCATATCGCCGGAATGCAGCCAGCCGTCCGCGTCGATGGCCGCCGCGGTTTCCTCAGGCTTGTCCCAATAGCCCTTCATCACGGCGTAGCCGCGGATCAGGATCTCGCCGGAGACGCCCGTGGGCTGGTCCTTGCCCGTTTCCGGGTCGATGATGCGGAATTCGTAGTCGTTCATCGGGTAGCCGGACGCGTTCACCCGCTGCTCGCGGCTGTGGCCCAGATTGGTGACCGTGATGAAGGCCCAGGCCTCGGTCATGCCGTAGCCGGAGATGGTCGGGCCGAACACGTCTTGCACCTTGTCGGCGATCGGGATGGTGCTGTCGACGCCGGAGGGCAGGGTGCCGAAGCGGAGCTTGATGCTGCGAGGCCGCTTCTCCTGCGCGGTCAGCAGGTCAAGCCAGTGCGCCTCGAAGCCGTGCATGATGGTCACGCCCTCGCGTTCGGCCGTATCCAGCGCCTCGTCCGCGTCGAAGGCGTCCAGCAGCACCTGCTTGGCGCCGGAGATGACCGAGATCATCGCCAGCTCGCTATAGCCGTATAGGTGGAACATCGGCAGATAGTTGAGATGCACGTCCTCGAAGCTCATGCCAAGCAGCTGGGCGCGCTCATGGACGTTGCGGATGACGATATGGTCCTGCATCACGCCCTTAGGATGCCCGGTCGTGCCCGACGTGTAGCCGATCATCAGCAGCGAGTTCGGATCGACGGCATCCGCGCGCGCCTGCAAATCGTCGTCGGAGATTGCTGCGCCGGCGGCCAGCATGTCGTCCCAGCTTGTCGTGTTCGGCAGCCGTTCGTCGCCGAGGAAGACCACGCGGCGCAGTTCCGGGAAGGTGCCGAGTTCGAGTGCGCCGTCGGTGCCCTTTTCGATATCCGGCATCGTGTCGGCCAGCATGGCGCGGTAGTCGACCGGCCCCGACTTGTCGACCGAGATCAAGAGCGAACTGCGCGACTGCGCCAAGGTGTAGGCGACGTCGTCGGTGCGGTAGCGCGTGTTGAGCGGCACGATGCAGGCGCCGACCTTGGCGATGGCGAACATGATGAACAGCCATTCCGGCCGGTTCACCATCCACACCGCGACCCGCTCGCCCGGTTCGACCCCATAGGCCATCAGCCCCTTGGCCAGACGGTCCGTCTCGCGCTGCCAGTCGGCGAAGGTCCAGCTCTCGCCTTTGTACGAGACCGCCACGCGATCGCCCCACTTCGCCGCCGCCTCGTCGAGCAGCGGTCCCATGGTCCGTTTCGGATACCATTCAGTTGTGCCTGTGTTGGTCACGTTCGCTTCACCTTGTAGCCCGCCGCCTCCCGATCCCAGACCGCGGCACTCAGGCCGCGGTCGCGCAGCTTGTTCTTCTGGATCTTGGCCGAGGGCGTCTTGGGGATGTCGTCGAGATATTCGACATAGCGCGGCACGGCGAAATAGGGCATGCGCGGGGTGCAGAAATCGAGCACCGCGTCCGGCGCCGGTGGATCCGCATCCGGCTTCAGCACCAGGCAGGCCAGCACCTCGTCCTCGCCGCCCTCATCCGCCTTCACCGCGACCGCGGCGGCCTCGGCGACGGCCGGGTGTTCCAGCAGCACCGCCTCGACCTCGTAGGAGGAGATGTTCTCGCCGCGGCGGCGGATCGTGTCCTTGATGCGGTCGATGTACCAGACATAGCCGCGCTCATCCATGCGCCCCGCATCGCCGGAATGGAACCACAGATTGCGCCAGGTCTCGACCGTGCGCTCTTCCATGCCGTTATAGCCCTGCATGAAGCAGTAGGCCTGTTTCGGGCGGATCAGGATCTCGCCGACCTCGCCGACGGGCAGCTCGTCGTCGGTCTCCGGGTCGGCGATGATGACCTCGAAATGCTCGTCCCACACCTTGCCGGAACAGCCGGCTTCGTCCGGCGCGTCATAGGGCCGGATAATCGGCAAATTGCATTCGGTCATGCCGAAAAGCTCGTTGAACTTCGGCACGTCGAAGCGTTCGCGCAGCGCGGCCAGGGTCTCCTCGGTGACCGGCACGGCGCTGATCATGCGCAGCTTGTTGTCCTTGTCAGAGGGTTTGGCGGGCTGGCGCAGCACGAAATCGTTCATCACGCCGAGCAGGTTGGTCAGGGTCGCCTCGTGGTGGCGCACCTCGTCGATCCAGGAGGTGGCGCGGAACTGCTTCGCCAGCACGGCGCTGCCGCCGGCGATCAGGATGGCGCAGAACTGCATCAGGATGCCCTGCGCGTGGAACAGCGGCATGCAGATGTAGTAGCGGTCGTCCTCGGTCATGCGCATGTGCGACTGCATGCCGAGCCCGAACAGGTAAAGATGGCCGTGCGGCATCAGCACGCCCTTGGACGGGCCCGTGGTGCCCGAGGTGAACATGATCATGCCGGTGTCGCGATAGGTGATATCGCCCGCGATCGCCGTGTCCGGCGCATCCATCAATTCGTCGAAATGGCGCACCTGGATGCGCTGGAAGGAGGGGACGTCATCCGGCGACAACGGCGGGCCGGGCACGTAGACGGTGGCGAGGTCCGGCGCGGTCTCCTCGATATCGGCGAGCCAGGGCAGGAACTCCCGCTCCACGACGCCGTAACGCGCGCCGGTGTTGGTCAGCACATGGGTCAGGAAGGCGCCCTTATAGGCGGTGTTTATGCCGACATGCACCGCGCCGATACGGCTGAGGCCGATCCAGGTCCACAGGCACTCCAGCCGGTTGTTCAGCATCACCGCGACGGGCTCATCGAAGCCCACCCCGATTGCGGCGAAGGCGTTGCCGACCCTGTTGCAGTGCTGGTCGAATTCCCGGAACGTCAGCGCTGGCTCATCCTCGAACTGGATGAAGCGCGCATCGCCTCGCGCCGCGACCTGCGCGTCCAACACCTTGCCGATCACCCACCCGGATTTGTCCGCTGTCACGGTATCGCTCCGCTGCATTCTTAATCGACATTTTGATAGCGCTGCCGACCGTTCGACGCAAACGGTCGGCGCGTCAAAAAACTATTGTTTCCCCGGCATCCGAGCCGGGGTCCAGCTCCGAAGCGAGCGCCGGCGCAGGCTAGATCCCGGCTCTGCGGCGCGAAGCGCCTTGTCCGGGATGACATTCGGAGGAGCGCGTGATCCCCTACCCGAACCGGTCGATGCGGTAGGGCGCCATGTCGACCTCCGGCGGCTCGCCGGCGATCAGGCGGGCGATGATCTCGCCGGTTTGCGGGCCCATGGTCATGCCGGTATGGCCGTGCCCATACGCCGCGAACAGATTGGCGAAGCCGGGCACGTCGCCGAGATAGGGCACCGAGTCCGGGGTCGAGGGACGGGGGCCCATCCATTCGTCGAAATCGTCGATATTGAGGTCCGGGAACATGCGCTTCGCCAGCCGTCCGAAGACCCGGGCGCGGCGGTAGTCGGGGGCGGCGTCGATGCCGGCGAACTCGGCGGTGCCGGCGCACCGCACCCCGGCATTCATCGAGCTGATGACGAATTTCTGCTCCACATTCATGATCGCATTGTTCAGGGAGACGCCCGGATTTTTGAACACCAGATGGTAGCCGCGCTCCGCTTCCAGCGGCGCGGTCACGCCCAGATCGGCCATCAGCTTGGCCGACCAGGCGCCCATCGCGACGACCACCTTATTTGCGTCGACCGGTCCCACGTCGGTGTCGATACGCCACGCGCCATCCGCCCGAGGGGTCAGTTTCTCAACGCTGCGCTGCAGGAATTGCACGCCGAGTCGCTCCGCTTTCGCCGCCAGCGCCTTGCCAATGCCGCCCGGGTCGAGCGCGCGGCCCTGCTGCTTGATCAGCACGGCGGCCTCGAACTCTGGCGACAGCGCCGGCTCCACCTCGCGCAGCGCGTCGCCCTTGACGACTTCCAGCGGCACCTGCCGCTCGGCGCGCATGCGCCAGGCGAGGTTCGACAGGTCGGCGTCGTCGCCATTGCGGTAGACATGGACGTAGACGGAATCGCGCACCAAATTCTCCGAGCCCGTGCCTTCCAGATGATGGCGGTAGAGGGTCACCGTCGGGCGGGTCAGCGCCAGCATCGCGTCGGCGATCGTGGGCAGCCGGTGCTCCTGCCCCGCTTGCAGGAACTTCACCGCCCAGGGCAGGAACTTCGCCGCGTAACCGATCCGGAGCGCGACCGGCCCTTCCGGGTCGATCAGCCATTTCGGCACGCTCTTCCAGACGCCGGGCATGGATTGCGGCACGCAGGACCAGGGCGACAGCGACCCAGCATTCCCGTAGCTGGCGCCCTCCGCCGGCGGGTTGCGGTCGATCATCGCCACCTTGAAGCCGCGTTCCGTCAATGATAGCGCGGTCGCAATGCCCACGATGCCTGCCCCCAATATAGTGACGTCCGGCGTCGCCTGTGCGGTGTCTTCGGCCATGGCTGCCTCCCCCATTGATTGTGCCGCACTATCGTAGAGAGGGTTGAGCGGTTAAACAAAGCGCATCGCGACTGAACAATGTGGAGCCTGCCCGTGGACCCGGAACAGAACCTGGCCGCCAAGAACCTCATCCTGCCGGCGGCCGAGACGCCGGCCTTCGACTATCTGCCGCTGACGATCCATAACGGTACCGCCTATCTGGCGGGACAGCTCGCCAAGGTCGATGGCGTGCAGACCAATCCGGGTCAGGTCGGCTCAGAGATCGAGGAGGCGGAGGCCGGCCGTCAAATGCAGCTCTGCGCGCTGCAGTCGCTCGCCTGGCTGAAGCATTATCTCGGCACGTTGCAGAAGGTGGAGCGGGTGCTGCATTTGAACGCCTATGTCGCCTGCACGCGCGAGTTCGAATACATCTCGCGCATCGCCGACCACGCCTCGCAGGTCTACATCACCGCCTTCGGCGGCGAGAACGGCCGCCACGCCCGCAGCGTGCTCGGCATGGTCCGCCTGCCGCAAAACGCGCCGGTCATGATCGATTTGCGCGTGGCGGTGCGGGCGTAGAGTTCAAACCACGCTTCGGTGTCGTCCCGGATTTAATCCGGGACCCAGACTGCGCCGTGGTTGATTCAAAAACGGGTGTTATGCGGTTTCATGGCTGGGCCCCGGATCAAAGTCCGGGGCGACAGGTTGGTCAGAATTCGCCGCGCCTTGCGCTGCCGGACGCGCCCATGCTCAAGTAGCCCTCGACATTTCTTAAGGAGCACACCGTCATGCCGACTACCAATAGTCTCATCCTGCGCAACGGATCACTGCTGGACACCCGCGCCGGGGCGATCGTGGGTAAACGCGACGTGGTGGTCGAAGACGGCCGTATTGCGGAAGTCTCGGAAAGCGCTGCGGCGCGCGACGGGGTGGTGGAGATCGATCTCGGCGGCAAGACTCTAATGCCCGGCCTGTGCGACGCGCATGTCCATGTCATCGCCTCGACCCCCAATTTCCCGCAACTCCTGACCTGGTCGCCGCTCTACACGGCGGCGCGGGCGAGCGAGCTACTGCGCGACATGATCGACCGCGGTTTCACCACGGTGCGCGATTGTGGCGGCGCGGATTTCGGGCTGGCGCGGGCGGTCGATGAGGGGCTGCTTGACGGGCCGCGCATCCTCTATGCGGGGCACGCGATCTCGCAGACCGGCGGGCATGGCGACATGCGAGGGCCGGGCGAAAATTGGGACGAGTGCTGCTGCTGCGCCGGGCTGGGCAAGATCGCCGACGGGGTGCCCGAGGTGCGCAAGGCCTGCCGCGAGGAGATCCGCAAGGGCGCCAACTTCATCAAGATCATGGCGTCCGGCGGTGTCTCTTCGCCGACCGACCGCATCTCCAGTACCCAGTTCGCCGAAGAGGAAGTCGCGGCCGCGGTCGAGGAGGCCGAGGCGGCCGAGCTCTATGTCGCAGCCCATGTCTACACCGCGCGTGCCGCCAACCGCGTGCTGCGGGCCGGGGTGCGTTCGATCGAGCACGGCAACCTGATCGACGAGGAGACCTTCGATCTGCTGAAGGAAAACGACGCCTTCCTGGTGCCGACCATGGCGACCTATCAGGCGCTGGCCACTGAAGGAGTCGAGGCGGGGATGCCGGCCGACATGGTGGCGAAGGTGCATGACGTTTTCGAGGCCGGTAAGGAGACCGCGGCCAAGGCCTACGCGGCGGGCGTCAAGATGGTGTTCGGTACCGACCTGCTGGGCAGCATGCAGCGCCACCAGCTTAACGAATTCGCCATCCGCAGCGCCTTCCAGAGCCCGGCGGAAACGATCCGGTCGGCGACCATGAACGCGGCCGAGCTGTTCAACGAGGTGGGTGAGACCGGCGAGATCATCGAAGGCGCCCGCGGCGACATGATCGTCCTCGACGGGGACCCGCTGGCCGATATCGGCGTGATGCAGGATCCGGACCGGTACCTGAAGCTGGTGGTGAAGGGCGGGACGGTGATGAAGGAGGCATTGAACTGACCCGGGGCGGTATCACCTGGCGTTTGCCGGAGAGTGGAATGAGCAAGGACGCGCGCAGTATAGCCCCCACGGCGGCGGATTTCGTTGCCGCAGGCACGGCGCCCATCGAGGCCGTTTCCGCACTTGAAGGCGCACCGGAGACGGGCGGTATCGGAATTAGGCCGGTGATGGTCGGCGCGGATTCCATGCTCATGGAAGTGCACCGGAAGAAGGGACTGATAGATCCCGAGCACAGTCACGACGACCATGAGTCCATCTGTTATTTGGTGAGCGGCCGCATGCGTGTGGTGATCGAAGGCGAAAGTTTCATCGCCGAACCGGGCGACAGCTGGATCCATCGGGCCGGCGTGCGTCACTATCATGAGACCCTGGAAGACAGCGTGCAGCTTGAGGTCAAGTCACCGCCGCGCAAACCGTGGCGCTGACGCTCGCAGTTATCCTGGCAGTGAGGTCCTGTTGTGGCGACGGGTGCCAGTTTTGCCACATCGAGCGGCGGTGTCGGCGCTAGGGTAACGCGGACTGCAGATCTTCGATCTTGAAAGGCTTTTTCAAGAACGCGTTGGCGCCGATCTTCCGCGCGGCCAGATCGGAATTGGCGGCCGTCATGCCGTCCCACCCTCTCGACATGGCAATGATATGCGTGTCCGGGCGCGCCTCTCTGACGAGCTTGATGCCCTCGATACCCCCGATGCCCGGCGTGAAAATATCGGTGACGACCACTGCCTTTTGCTGTGGGTCGAAAAATTTTTCGCGGATTCATAGTCGACGCATACGAAAGTATTATAGCCGAGCAGCGATAGCATCTCCGCCCGCCATGGCAAAGGGACGTCGGCGCATGGCGCAAATTTTCATTGAAAACCGCGGCGCGGCCACGTCGTTCGCGGCTTTATGGCGATGTGCCGCGGCCGCGGCGAAGCGGCGACACCAATTCGTCTCTGCAGCGAAACGGGCTTCCGCAGCCGGAACGCCCGCGCCAATCCGCGTCAGGCGTCCGCTTCCAGCGGTGCCACCAGGGGCACGCCTGGGACCTTGATGCCGTTCGGCCGGCCGCTCGCCGTCTTGCCTTGGTGTTCGCCGGTATAGGCGGGGGGCAAATCGGGGCCGTCCGCGCAGGCGAGCCAGAGACGCAGCAGGTGCCGCCGCTTCTCTGGTTCCGGATGGTCTTCATAGGCCGTGCGGGAGTGGGCGATCGCGTGGTTGCAGACGAACTGCATGTCACCTGGCGACAGTTCCATATCGAGATGCAGGGCCGGATCGTTCGCCAGTTCGTCGAACAGATCCATCGCCTCAACCTGTTCCGGCATCAGGCGCGGCACCGTTTCCATAAGCTGTGCCTTGCGTACGGCGCTGCGCACATAGGTGCAGATCAGCCGCCCGTTGGTCAGGTTGAACGGCGCCGTACCGTAATAGGCTTTGCGCCCTTCCGGTACCTCGCCCCAACGGGTGCGGTAGAGCGGGTTGGTCAGCACGGCTGCGAGGTCGGGCCGCCGCGCGACCATTTCGTTATAGACCGTCGTCGTGGAGACGATGGAGGAAAAGCCGCCGCTCTTGCTCGTCTTCAGACAGAGCAGGCCGACGATGTCAGAGCTGTCCGTATGGAAGGGCAGGCGCGCGCTGGTCTGATAGCCGCGCGCCATCGGGTCGGCATAGTCGAGCCCCAGATCCTTGACGTGACCGAGCACGTGGCCCTTGCCGTTTTGACTCACCGCTTCGCCCCAATGGGCGCCGAGGCCCCAGAAGATGCGGGCGGCCTCCGCGGTCGAGTAGCGCGCGATCGGCAGGCCACGGAACAGGAAGAAGCCGCGGCCGTCCAGAATCTCGCGCTTCACTTCGGCGAGACGGGACGAAAGACCCGGCAGGGGAAAGGCTGACTTGTCGATGTCCAGAATTTCGATGTCGCGCACGCCGGCGAGCGCCGAATCGATCTCCGCCACATCATCGGCGCTGAGCGTGTAGGACCAGTCGCCGCGTGCCACCTGTTCGCGGCCGGTCCAAGCCTGCGGTCCGTCGATCCGGGGCAGCTCGGTCGGCATGATTGTATCCGGCATGGGCGTTTTCCTGCGTGGTCAAAGGGCGCGGTTCCGAGCTTAGCGCCAATCTTTCTGGGGTGCCGCTCGACGGAACGCTGATCGGAATCCTACGACCGATGCGGCGCCGGTACAAGCGGGCGACGCAGGGTGGCTTGCGGAATTCCGGCGCAGCGGGTTCTGCGATGGACTAAAATAGGCGGTTTGCTGTAGACCGATGTCAATCGCCGCCAGCGTGTCGTTCTGCCGATCCGATGCGCCCTCATAGGAGCCAACCCATGCCGACAGCCGAGAGCCTCACCATCCGGGAACCGGACGACTGGCATCTGCATTTGCGTGACGACGACATGCTGGCGCTGACGGCCGATTTTTCGGCGCGGCAGTTCGCGCGGGCCATCATCATGCCCAACCTGGTACCGCCAGTGACGACCATCGCCGGCGCCGAGGCCTATCGCGAGCGCATCCTCCGCGTTCTGCCGGCGGGCCGGTCCTTCACGCCTCTGATGACCGCCTATCTGACCGACCAGATCGATGCGGAGGAGGTCGGCAGCGGCCACGAGCGCGGCGTCTTTACCGCCTGCAAACTCTATCCCGCCGGTGCGACCACCAACTCCGACGCGGGTGTGACCGACATCCGCAATATTCAACCGGTGCTCGAGCGGATGCAGGCGATCGGTATGCCGCTTTTGGTGCATGGCGAGGTGACGTCGCCGGACATCGATATCTTCGATCGTGAGGCGGTGTTCCTGGAGCAGGTTCTGGCGCCGACGCTGCGCGATTTTCCCGAGCTGAAGGTGGTGCTGGAGCACATCACCACCGAGGACTCCGTGCAGTTCGTGCAGGAGGCGGGGACCAATCTGGCGGCCACGATCACGCCGCATCATCTGCGAATCGACCGCAACGCTCTGTTCGAGGGCGGGATGCGGCCGCATGCCTATTGCCTGCCGGTGGCGAAACGCCGGCACCACCGTACGGCGCTGCGCCGGGCTGCGGTTTCCGGGAGTCCGAAATTCTTTCTCGGGACCGATTCCGCGCCGCACCCGCGGCACGAGAAGGAAAGCGCTTGTGGCTGTGCCGGCATCTTCTGCGCGCCGGCGGCGCTGGAGAGCTACGCGCTCACCTTCGACGAGGAAGGGGCGCTCGACAAGTTGGAGGGGTTCGCCTCGGAATTCGGCCCACGCTTCTACGGTCTGCCGCTCAATGACGGCACCGTCACCCTGCAGCGCGAATCCTACGAAATGCCCGAAACCGTAACCGGCGGCGGTCTCAGCGTTGTTCCCTTCCACGCCGGCGAAACGCTCACCTGGCGTGCTGCCCCGCGCGGCGAGCTCTAATAAGGGGACACAATACTCCATTCGGCGTCTAGATTAAGTATTGTGTCCATGTAATTAAGCGGGTTTGAGGAACTGCATGAACTCGACGACCGTCCCGTCGGGGTCGTCGGTGCAGAAGACCAATTGCCGAGTGCCGCCCATGCTGATTTCCCGCGGGGCGCTGTAGGGCCGGTGCCCCGCCGCCGTGAGTCTGTCGTGCAGGTCCTGGCAATTCCGGACCTTCAGGCACAGGCGCCCGAAGCCGATGCGGGCAAGATCGCCCTTCGGCACACGCTCGCTTTCCGGCCGCTGCCATTCGATCAGGTCGAGCCGCGTCGCGCGCGGGTCGTCCGACAGCGCCATCAGCACGGCGCGCGCATCGCAATCGTCGGGCAGGCGCAGGATCGGCGCCAACCCGATCTCGGCGAAGCTTTGCGGGTCCGCAGCGAAATCGTTGACGACCTCGAAGCCGATCAGCTCGTAGAACGCCCGCGACCGGTCGAGATCACTGCAGTTCAGATTGACGTGAAAGATCTGCAGCGCGTTACCGTCCATCCCAAGCCCTCACCCCGGCAATCACAGGAATATCAATTACCGGGAAATAATACTTATCTATCAGTCGTCCGCCTTCGGCTTTGGACCGGGCTTGCCGCGAGCGAGCGTCCGGTCGAGGCGCCGTTCCAACCGTTTGGTGAAGCGCTCCGACCCCAGCGGCCGTCCCGTGCGCTCGGCCTTGCGGATCGCGTCCCGATCGTCCTCCGTCAGGCCTTGGCGCAGGAAGGCGGCCCAGTCCGGGGCCAGCGCCAGCAGGGGGGCGACCGTCGCCAGCGCGTCATCCGCGCCTTTCAGATGCGCACGCGCACTCGACCATTTCCAGTCCCGCGCCCGGCGCACCAGCCCGGCGCGCACCGGGTTGAGTTCGACATAACGGGCGCAGGCAAGCAGATGGGGCTCGTCCATGGGCGCGGAGGCGAACCGGCCCTGCCACAGATAGCCGCGCCAGTCCTCGCGGGTATTGATGTGCCGCGTGTAGCGCCGATGCGCCTCGCCGAGCGCCGCGCGCAGCCCGTCCGGGTCTTTCGGCACCAGGATCAGATGGACGTGATTGGGCATCAGGCAGTAGGCCCAGAGCGCGGTTTTCGCCTTGCGGCATCCCTCGGCCAGCAGTTCGATATAGGTTTCGTAATCCGCGTCGCCGAAAAACACATCCTGCCGCCGGTTGCCCCGCTGCGTGACATGATGCGGCAGCCCCGCCGCGACGACTCTCGCCAAACGTGCCATGGTAGGAGGGTAGGGGGATGCGGTTGCGGCGTCAATTAAGTATTGTGTCCCCAAAAATCAGGTGAAGAGGGAAGCGCTGTGGACGACACGGTTTATCGCGGGTACACGCAGGCGGAGCTGGATGCGCAGTACAATGCGCGCAGCGCCGTGCCGGCCTTCGGCGCCTTTGTGCAGCGCTGGATATCGGACAGCGAGGATGCGGTCGAAACGCTTCCCTGCACGCTCGACGTGGCCTATGGCGACGGACCGGTGGAGATTCTGGACATCTTCCACCCGCTGGGCGGCGGCCCGGCGCCAGTCCTGATGTTCTTCCATGGCGGTTATTGGCGCGCCGGCGACAAATCCTGGTTCCGCTATCTGGCGCGGCCCTTCGTGGAACGTGGGGCCGCTTTCGTCGCGGTGAAATACGGCCTCTGCCCGGACCACAAGATGGACGAGCTGGTTGCGCAGTGCCGCCGCGCCGTGGCCTGGGTCTTCCGCAACATCGAAGATCATGGCGGCGACAGCGCGCGGCTGTTCGTGTCCGGCCATTCGGCGGGCGGGCATATCACGGGGATGATGCTGGGGACGGACTGGGCGGGTGAATTCGGCCTGCCGGCGGACGCGATCAAAGGGGCGGTCGGGATCAGCGGCCTCTACGATCTGGAGCCGATCCGTCTGTCGCAGGTGAACGGGCCGCTGCAGCTATCGGCGGAGGACGCCAAGCGGAACAGCCCCGTGCACCACAAGCCCCGTGTCGCACCGCCGCCGCCCGTGCTGCTCGCCTTCGGCGGCCTCGAAAGCGCGGAGTATGGCAGGCAGACCGGGGCCTATGCCGACATGCTGCGCCGGGCGGGCGGCACGGCGGAGACGCTCGCGGTGGCGGGACATCATCATTTCTCGATCCTGGACGCCTTCGGTAATCCGCGGCACCGTTTCGGGCAGGCCGTCCTGGAATTGCTGGGACTGGCGTGACCGGTTAGGTCCCGGCAACGGTTTATGACGCGCCAAGATCCTGGTTCGGCATGGTGCGCCAGGTGAACAGGTGCACGGTTAAGGTGTTGAACAGGCCGAACGAAACCATGCCGACCGCGACGACCAATAGCAGCGCGTCGAAGGTCATCGCCCCGGTCCCGGCCAGCCAACCGCACCCGGCCGCGATAACCGTGAGCCGCAATA
>CAJWOT010000021.1 GCA_913044215.1 uncultured Rhodospirillaceae bacterium
GCGATGACCAGCGCGCTCTACCAGCGCCTCGACGCCATCGGGCGTTTTGCCGCCGACGTCAGCCATGAAATCAAAAACCCGCTGACGAGCTTGCGCAGCGCGGTCGAAACGGCATCCCGCGTGGACGATCCCGAGCAGCAGAAGCGGCTGATGTCGATCATTCTAGACGACGTCCAGCGTCTTGACCGGCTCATCAGCGATATCTCCGATTACTCGCGGCTCGACGCCGAACTCAGCCGCGAACTTCGGGAAACCGTCAACATACGCGACATGCTGCACATGCTGGCCGAGCTGCACAGCACCGGCAGCACGCAGCCGAAAATTGAAATCGACGCGCCGAACGACCTGGATTTAACGGTGCCCGCGCTTGAAAGCCGCCTGGCGCAGGTATTCCGCAACCTGATCGGCAATGCCATGAGTTTCAGCCCGCCAGAGGGCGTTATACGGCTTGGCGCCAGTCGGGACCGCAACACCGTCACGATCACCGTGTCCGACGACGGGCCCGGTATACCGCCAGGTAAGCTTGCGGCGATTTTCGACCGATTCTACACGGAGCGGCCGGCTGGCGAAAAATTCGGCACCCATTCGGGGCTCGGCTTGTCGATCTCCAAACAGATCATCGAAGCGCATGGCGGTACGATCCGGGCGGAGAACCGATTGGATGCGGAGGGGCGGGTCGTCGGCGCACGGTTCGTCATCACACTACCGACGCATTAGGCTTTGTGGACAACAGGCCGGCACGGTTTGTGGAAAGCGGGTACATCCCCGATCGTACCGTTAGATCAACGCGTTACCGTGGCACAGTATGGGGACAAGCCTTACAAAAATTTACGCTTGCCGGGATATATTAAGGCGCTGTTTCTAAACCATATTTCCTGGTAAGCTGACCTGTGGGCAGGAGTCACGGACGATGAACGAACAGTCAGCGCAAATCGCCACGGCAGCAGTGGAAACAAGCCACGCCACAGGTGTCTTGCCTTCGCAGTCGATTCGCGAATTGATCGAACAGGGCAACATCCGGGCGGAAAACGCCATCGAAGACGCCCAGATCCAACCCGCCAGCCTCGACTTGCGGCTTGGTGCCGTCGCCCATCGCGTTCAGGCCAGCTTCCTGCCCGGCGAAGGGGCGACCGTACAGGACAAGATCGCGCAATTCGGCCTGCACGCCCTCGATATCACGGACGGCGCCGTCCTTGAAACCGGTTGCGTCTACATCGTGCCGTTGCAGGAATCCCTCGATCTCGAGAGCCGTCTCGCCGCCATCGCCAACCCGAAGAGTTCGACCGGCAGGCTTGATATTTTTACGCGCTTGATCACCGACAACGGTGTCGAGTTCGACCGCGTGCGCGGCGGCTATAAGGGGCCGCTCTACGCAGAAATCTCTCCGCGTACCTTCAGCATCGTCATACGGACGGGCGCGCGGCTCAATCAGCTGCGCCTGAAGAAGGGTCGGTTCAGCTATAGCGAACGGGCCATACGGCGTCTCAACCAGGAAGTCGGATTGGTTGAGGCGGGGCCTTCCTCGCTTGACCTAAAGGACGGCATTCCGTTTACCGTCGATCTGGAAGGCGACCCGAACACAGGACTTGTCGGGTTCCGGGCGCGCAAGAATACCGGGTTGATCGATGTCGACCGAAAGGGCCAGTACGATCCGGTCGAATTTTGGGAGCCGATTTACCGCGGTAAAGACCCGACCGTCATTCTCAACCCGGATGACTTCTACATCCTCGCCTCGCGGGAGGCGGTCACCGTACCTGCCGACCATGCGGCGGAGATGGTGGCTTACGACACGCTCGTCGGCGAATTCCGCGTCCACTATGCCGGATTTTTCGATCCCGGTTTCGGCGATGACGCAGCCGGGGGCGGCGGCAGCCGGGCGGTTCTCGAGGTTCGCTCCCACGACGTCCCCTTCATGATCGAGCACGGCCAGATACTCGGCCGCCTCGTCTATGAACGGCTTACCGAACCGCCGGATCGGATTTACGGGCAGGGTATCGGCTCGTCGTATCAGCGTCAGGGCCTGCAGCTGGGCAAACACTTCACGCCCTGGCCAGAGCGCTAGCCACCCCGAAGATGGAAACGGTTCACGGCACGACGGTCGCAGTCGCCGGGGCCGGCGTTCTGTTGCAAGGCGCTTCAGGAAGCGGCAAGTCGGATCTCGCTCTCCGCCTGATCGACGGCGGCGCAATTCTGATCGCGGACGATCGCACGATCCTCAGCCGACAAGGGGACCAGGTGGTGGCCCAACCGCCCGAACCTCTGCGGGGTATACTGGAAGTAAGGGGTATCGGACTTATCCGCGTCCCGACACTGGAGTCGATCCAGTTAAGGCTGGCTGTTGACCTGGATATGCCGCCGGATCGCCTGCCGGCACCAATATTCTCTACCCTTTCAGGTGTAGACATACCCTTAATCCGGCTTTCGGCTTTCGAATCCAGCGCACCGGCGAAAATCCGGCTTGCGGTTGGTATCGGACCCGACGATATAGTGCGATAGAGTTTAGCGGCACGGGTCGCGGCAAAAGGATTGGCGATGGAACAGCCTGTCGTATTGGTTACCGGCATGTCCGGGGCCGGACGGTCGACCGCCCTCAAGATTCTTGAGGATCTCGGATACGAGGCGGTGGACAATCTGCCCCTATCCCTACTTGCCGGCCTCATGCGGCAGGGCGGCCCCGATGGCACGGCGCGGCCTTTGGCGATCGGCGTCGATACGAGGACCAGAGACTTCGCCGTAGACCCGGTTCTCGACGCCCTTGATACGCTGGGAAAGGATGAAGGGATTCAGACCCGGATCCTGTTCCTGGATTGCGACGACGACGTGCTGCTGCGCCGATACACAGAGACCCGCCGGCGGCATCCGTTGGCCGAAGACCGCCCGGTGCCGGACGGTATCCGCCTCGAACGCCGGCTGCTCTCGCGCCTGCGCGACCGCGCGGACGCCGTCATCGATACATCGGGCACAACCCTTTGGGATTTGAAGGAACAGGTGACCGGGCGTTTCGGTCTCGGCGACCGCACGGAACTGAGCGTGAGCGTCACCTCCTTTTCATACCGCCAGGGCCTGCCACGCGAAGCGGATCTGGTCTTCGACGTCCGCTTCCTCAACAATCCGCACTACGACGCGAGGTTGCGGCCGATGTCGGGCGAAGACGCGGAAGTAGGAGCCTTTATCGCCGAAGATCCGGACTTCAGGGGATTCCTCGACCATTTGGAATCCATCCTTGGCATCCTGGTGCCGCGGTATGCGAAAGAAGGAAAAAGCTATCTGACCATCGCCGTCGGCTGCACCGGCGGCCGGCATCGCTCTGTCTATGTCGCGCGACGCCTTGTGGAACTGATCGAAAATCAGGGCCACCGGGTTACGCTGCATCATCGTGACCTGGGCGCCGATAGCGGCCGGGATATGCTTTAGAGAAGATCAGCACGACGCGAAAGGTTCGGGAGGTATCATGATCGGCTTGGTGCTCGTCACGCATGGACGCCTGGCGGTGGAATTCGTCGCCGCCTTGGAACATGTCGTCGGCCCGCAGCAACAGACGGCCGCCATTTCCATTGGGCCGGAAGACGATATGGAAAAACGGCGCGATGACGTCCTGGCGAAGATCAACGAGGTTGATTCCGGTTCGGGCGTAATCGTGCTGACCGATATGTTCGGCGGCACGCCCTCCAACCTGGCGATCTCGTTTCTGGAACAGGCGAATGTCGAGGTCGTCGCCGGCGTCAATCTGCCGATGCTGATCAAGATCGCCAGCGTCCGCGAAACGATGGCCCTGGCTGACGTGGCCGAAGCTGCCATGGAAGCGGGCCGGAAATACATCAGCGTCGCATCGAGTTTGCTCAACGCCCGAGCCAACTAGTTATGAATCGAGAACTGCCGATCACCAACAAGCGCGGGCTTCACGCCCGCGCCGCGGCGCGTTTCGTCAAGGTCGCCGAACAATTCGATGCACAGGTCGAAGTGGCAAAAGATGGCGAGACGGTCTCCGGCACTTCGATACTCGGCCTGATGATGCTGGCGGCGTCGCCAGGCACGACGATCTCGATTAGCGCCGACGGTCCGGAGGCATCGGCGGTTTTGGACGCGTTGGCAACCCTGGTGACCAACCGGTTCGACGAGGAATGAAATGAACGCCGGTGGGAAAGAAGTTGTCTTCGAAGGGTTGGGTGTCTCGCCGGGCATTGCCGTCGGACCCGCGCATCTGAGCGAAGCGGGAATGCCGACGGTCCCGGAATACGCGATCCGAAAATCGGCTGTCGGCGCGGAGAATGAGCGGTTAAAGACCGCCGTCGAACGGTCCGGCCGGCAGCTTCGCCGCTTGCGCGATCGCGCCAGGTCGGTGCACGGCGCGTCCGGCGAGGATCTCGGCAATTTGTTGGATGCCTATTTACAGATGCTCACGGGATCGCGCCTGATGCGCGGTGTGGAGCGTCGTATCACCGAACAGCGTATCAATGCCGAAGCTGCCGTGCAGGCCGAAATATCGGACATCGCGCACAGTTTCGAAGACCTGCCGGACCCCTATATGGCGGCGCGCGCCGACGATGTGCGCGAAGCCGGCGCCCGTTTGATCCGCAATTTGACCAAGGCGCCGTTCCGCGGATTTTCCAGCCTGCCGCAAGGCAGTGTCGTCCTGGCGGAGGAATTCAGTCCGGCGGATGCCGCGTTGATGGACCCGCGCCAGGTCGCCGGGTTCGCAACCGTTCTCGGCGGTCCGGAAGGCCATACGGCGATCATGGCGCGGTCGCTCGGCATCCCGGCGGTCCTGGGCGCGACGGGGCTGACAACCGGCGCGCGCGATGCGGGTTCGGTCATAATCGATGGCATCAGCGGTCTCGTGATCGTCAACCCGACGCCGGCGACATTGCGCGAATACGACAAGCGGCGCGAAGCGCTGCGCCGCGAACGGCGGCGGTTTGCACGGCTCCGCGATCTACCCGCCATCACGCGTGACGAGACGGAGATCACGCTTTCGGCGAATGTTGAACTGCCGCAGGAAACGAATCAGGCGATGCGGCACGGCGCGATGGGCATCGGTTTGCTGCGCAGCGAGTTCATGTTCATGAACCGCGACACCCCGCCCAGTGAAGAGGAACAGTTGGAGGCGTTGAGCACGATCGTTAGGGGCATGGCGGGCCGCCCTGTCACCATCCGAACGTTGGATGTCGGTGGCGAGAAGCTAGCCTATTCCTTTGGCGACCAGCTCATTGACACGGTCAACCCCGCGCTCGGGCTTCGGGCGATCCGCTTTTCGCTGAAACATCCCAAACTGCTTGAAGATCAGATCTCCGCGATACTCCGTGTTGGCGCGCTGGGCCCCGTCCGCATTCTGCTCCCCATGATCGCCACCACCGGCGAGATCCGCCGCGTGCGCGAGGTCATCGACGTGGTCGCCCGGCGTCTCAAACGCCGGCGCGTGCCGATCGCCGACCCTTTACCGCCTCTGGGCGTGATGATCGAAGTGCCTGGCGCGGCATTGGCCGCCGACGCCTTGGCGCGTGTATCGGATTTCTTCGCGATCGGCACCAACGATTTGACCATGTACACGCTGGCGATCGATCGCGCCGACGAACAAGTCGCCCATCTTTACAACCCGTTGCATCCCGCGGTTCTGCGGTTGATCCAATTCACCGCCGAAGCCGCCCTGCGTGCCCGTATCCCGTTCAGCGTCTGTGGCGAGATTGCCGGCGACCCTCGCTATACCGCGCTCTTGCTGGGATTGGGCGTTCGCGACCTTTCGATGGCAGCAGGCAGTTTGCCACGGGTCAAGCAACGGGTGCGCAGTCTGGAGCTCACCGCAGCGACAGTCCGCGCGCAGGCCATCATGGAACAGGCCGATACCGGGCGAATCGCGACACTGTTGGACGACTTTAACGGTTTGGCATAACCAGAAAACGGATTCGCCGCCCGGATTGGCACGTGCCACAGCGCTGAACGGTACGGTTTTCCTGGCGTAAACGATATATAAAGAATTCTTTATATATTTCTTGCGATACCATCCAATGCTTGATATACGCCCGGTCAACATGACGCAGCGTGCGCCGACCGGCCGCGATAGAACGAGGAGAATTTGATGACAGCCGCCAACGACTACAAAGTCGCCGATATGGAACTCGCGGATTGGGGCCGCAAGGAAATCGCCATCGCCGAAACGGAAATGCCGGGCCTGATGGCGCTGCGCGAAGAGTATGGCGATTCCAAACCACTCGCAGGCGCGCGGATCGCAGGCTGTCTGCATATGACGATTCAAACGGCTGTCCTCATGGAAACCTTGACGGCGTTGGGCGCGGAAATTCGCTGGTCGTCCTGCAACATCTTTTCGACTCAAGATCAGGCCGCTGCCGCTGTCGCCGCGGCGGGCGCGCCGGTTTTCGCCTGGAAGGGCGAAACCGAAGAGGAATTCTGGTGGTGCATCGAACAAACCATCACCGGTCCCGACGGATGGCGCCCGAATCTGATCCTCGACGATGGCGGCGACCTGACCCAGATCATGCACGAGAAATATCCGGAACTTCTGGACGACGTGCGCGGTCTCTCGGAAGAGACCACCACTGGAGTCCACCGGCTCTATGAAATGCAAAAAACCGGCGCTTTGAAAGTCCCGGCGATCAATGTGAACGACTCGGTGACCAAGTCGAAATTCGACAATCTCTATGGCTGCCGCGAAAGCCTGGTCGATGGCATCAAGCGCGCGACCGATGTCATGGTGGCAGGCAAGACCGCGGTAGTTTGCGGTTATGGCGATGTCGGCAAAGGCTCGGCGGCCAGCCTGCGCAACCAGGGTGCCCGCGTACTTGTGACCGAAATCGATCCGATCTGCGCGCTGCAAGCCGCGATGGAAGGTTACGAAGTGACCACGATGGAGGCCTCCGCGTCGACCGGCGATATTTTCGTTACGACGACCGGCAACATCGATGTCATCACGCTCGACCATATGCGGGCAATGAAGGACCGGGCGATCGTCTGCAACATCGGCCATTTCGACTCAGAGATTCAGATTTCAGGACTGCGCAACTACGCCTGGCACAACGTGAAGCCGCAGGTCGACGAGGTCGAATTCCCGGATGGCAAGCGCCTGATCGTTCTGGCCGAAGGGCGGCTGGTAAATCTCGGCTGCGCGACCGGCCATCCCAGTTTTGTGATGTCCGCTTCGTTCACCAACCAGGTCCTGGCGCAAATCGAGCTCTGGAACAACACGGATCAGTACGATCGCGAGGTCTATGTGCTGCCGAAGCATCTGGACGAGAAAGTCGCCTCTTTGCACCTGAAGAAACTCGGAGTGGAGTTGACGGAACTCTCGACGGCGCAGGCGGACTACCTCGGATTGGCAAAGGCCGGACCGTTCAAGCCCGAACACTACCGTTACTAAACGCTTCCGACTCTTGTTCCGCTAATCGCACAAAACTAAACTGGCGCCGTGCGATATCGGGGCATCAAATTGGCCGTCGGAGGACTCGCCTTGCAGGTGGCAGGGCTGCCGCGTCCCGCATTTGCCGCATCTTTCGAAACGGTGCAAACCATGTGGGGCGCGGGCCTGGCCGTCACGGTCATCCTTGCGGCGTTCCTGTTGTGGCGTCAGCGTGCCGCCCATGTCGCGCAGATCGAGTCCGCGCCGGTAGACCTGTTTCAATTCACCAGGCGCGGGTTGGTCGGTTCAACGCTCGGCCGCGAACTGCTCGAATTGAGCGAACCGCTCAGTATCGAAGCCTTCAATGATGCGTTCGTTCCGACAGATTCGACGCTCATCGCCCAGGGCATTGCGACGCTGCGCGCCAATGGAGCCCCCTTCGAGGGCCGTTTCCGCACAAAAGGTGGGCGTTCCGTCTCCATCGTGGGCCGGCGCGCCGGCAAAGGCGATGCGCTGTGGATTTCCGACATTGGCGAGGGCGCGCAGCTTGCGGAGGATTTGGCGGAGCGATCGGGCGAACGTACGATGTTGCGTCGCATTCTCGACAAACTGCCGATGCCGGTCTGGTGGCGGGCGGAATCGCTGGGATTGATCGGGTGCAATACGGCATACGCCAATGCGCTCGATACCGATCCGGACAGCGCGATCGAGCGAGCTCTGGAACTGGGTGCCGGCTATTTGGACCGGGATGGTCAGGGCCTCGCCCGCCGGGCCGCCAACAGCGGCAGTGTCCAGTCCGAGAGCCACCACATCGTTATCGAAGGCACCCGCCGGCTGCTCGAATTCACCGAATCGCCGGTTCACAACCCCCATGCGGCGACGGTCGGATTCGCCACAGGCGCCACGATGATCGAATCGGTGCAGTCGGAGCTGGCGGAATTGGTCGCCGCGCATGCGGAAGTCCTCGAAACCCTCGGCGCCGCGATCGCGATCTATGGACCGGACCGGCGCCTCAAATTTTTCAACTCGGCGTTTCTCGACCTTTGGCGGGTCGAAAGCGCGGCGCTCGGCGGCGAGCCGACAATGGGCGAAGTGCTGGACATGCTTCGCGATCGGCGGCGGCTGCCGGAGTATGTCGATTTTCCAGCCTTCAAGCAGGAAACAGACAGCCTGTTCCAGAGCTTGATCGACCCTCGAGAAGAGGTTCTTCACCTGCCGGATGAACGAACATTGCGGATGGTCGTCTCGCCGCATCCGATGGGCGGTCTTCTTTTCGTTTATGAGGATGTGACCGACCGTCTTGCCTTGGAGCGGTCTTACAACACCTCGATCGCGGTGCAACGCGAAACCATCAACAATCTTCACGAAGCTATCGCCGTGTTCGGCGCTGACGGCCGCTTGCGTCTTTCCAATCCGGCAGCCTCGGCAATGTGGGACCTGTCGGGCGACGATGCGCTAATCGATATCCATATCGGTGAATTGTTGGAGCGGACACGCCGCTACTTTCCGCAGACCGAAGACTGGGATCGCCGGAAACAGCGCCTCATCCTAGCCATCACGGAGCCCGAACCGAAAACGGGCCGATTGGAGCGAAGCGACGGCCAGGTTATCGATTTCAGCTGCGTCCCGCTTCCCGACGGCGGTTGCCTGCTGGGCTACACGGATGTGACCGACAGCGTCCGGGTGCAACGCGCGCTGGAAGAACGCAACATGGCCCTGCAGCATGCGGACCGCTTGAAATCTGACTTAATCGCCAATGTCAGCTACGAGTTTCGCACGCCGTTGAACGCCATTATCGGCTTCACCGAAATCCTGCAAAATCAATATTTCGGCGACCTGAACGAACGGCAAGTCGAATATGTCGATGGGATTTTGGGCGCGACGAACCACCTTATGACGCTGATCAACGACATTCTCGACCTCGCCACAATCGAAGCCGGTTATCTGGAGCTGGAGCTGGCGCCCGTCGATATCAGCGACGCGCTGGCGAATCTCTTGAACGCGTTCCGGAACCGTGCTTCGGACTCGAAACTCGGACTCGAATTCGACTGCCCGGACGGAATCGGTACGATTATCGCTGACGAGAAACGCCTACGGCAGGCAATCTACAATTTGATAACCAACGCGGTGCAATACACGCCTGAAGGCGGAACCATCACCGTGTCTGCACGGCGGAATGATGACTATTTGGCAATCGCGGTTGCCGATACGGGTGCGGGCATTCCGGAAGAAGAAGTGGGACGCATCTTCAACAAATTCGAGCGAGGCGACCAAAGCTCGCGCGAATCCGGCGCCGGTCTTGGTCTCGCATTGGTAAAGAGCCTGATCGAACTGCATGGCGGCGAGATACATGTGGAAAGCCAGGTCGACAAAGGGGCGACAATCGAATGTCGCCTTCCCTTCAGCGCGAAACAGCCGGCGAATAACGGTATGCTGGAACGGGGCACGGCGTGACGACGGCCGCCGCCGATACCAAGACCATGTCGATCCGTAACATGTTACTACCCGACCTTGCCGCGACGGAATCATTCGCGCGACGCCTCGCACCCTTATTGCGCTCGGGCGACATCATCGCGCTTGGCGGTGATCTTGGCGCCGGCAAAACAGCGTTCAGCCGTGCGTTGATCTGTACGCTCAACGGCGCAGATACCGAGGTCCCGAGTCCTACATTTACCCTTGTGCAAATTTACGAACTGCCGGAATTCGACCTGTGGCACTTCGACCTTTATCGCCTCGAAGCGGCGCAGGACGCGCTGGAACTGGATATTGAGGATGCGTTCGCCACCAGCGTGTCGCTGATCGAATGGCCGGAACGGCTCGGCCCATATTTGCCAACCAACCGGCTCGATATTCGTTTCAGCTTCGCCGATACGGCAACGGCACGGTGCCTGCAGATACAAGGTGGAAACGATTGGGTCAGCCGCTTGGAATCGCTTAACGATGGCTGACCGGGACCGACAAATCGCGACATTCCTCGACGCCCAGGGTTGGGGTGCTGCCACGCGGCGGACACTGGCCGACGATGCCTCCTTCCGGCGCTACGAACGGCTCGATCTGGACGGCCGGCCGGCGGTTCTGATGGACGCGCCGCCGGACAAGGAGGATGTCCGGCCCTTTGTCTCCATCGCGACAATCCTGCACGGGCTCGGCTTCAGCGCGCCCGAACTCTACGCCCAGGACATCGAAAACGGATTTCTCCTGCTGGAAGATTTCGGTGACGACACCTACACGAAGGTCCTCGCCGCCGACCCCAAACAGGAAGCCGCGCTATACACGCTCGCCACCGATTTGCTGATCGCCTTACATTCGCGATTCTCCGAGGCGCCCAGCGTACCGCCTTACGACGATGCGCGACTACAGATCGAAACCAACCTCCTGCTCGATTGGTATTTCCCAGCCGTGACCGGCAAACCGGTTCCGGACGGCAGCCGGCACGACTACGAAATGCTGTGGCGCGCGCTGTTCCGGCAGGCGCGTACCGTGCCAAGCACGCTGATCCTGCGCGACTACCATGTCGACAACTTGATGTGGCTGCCGCAGCGACCGGACGAGGCCGCGTGCGGATTGCTTGATTTCCAAGACGCCGTCATTGGCCCAGTGACATACGACCTCGTTTCCCTGTTCGAGGATGCCCGGCGCGACGTGCCCGGCACGGTGGCTCAAACAGGGCTGGACCGTTATCTCGCCGCCTTTCCGGACCTCGATCCTTCGGCTTTTCGGGCATCCTACGCGATCCTCGGCGCACAGCGGAGCGCGAAGATCCTGGGCATCTTCACGCGACTCGACAGGCGCGACGGCAAGCCGGATTATCTGTGCCATATTCCCCGCGTCTGGCGCTGGCTGGAATCAGACCTGTCGCATCCGGTTCTGTCCGAAATGCGTGACTGGTTCGATCACAACCTCCCGCCAGACCGCCGGATTACCCCCGAGCGAATGGCCGGACGATGAGTGGACACGACGACATAACAACCGCCATGGTTTTGGCCGCAGGGCTCGGGACCCGTATGAAGCCGCTCACCGAAACCCGGCCGAAACCGCTGATCCCACTCGCCGGCAAGACCCTTATCGACCGCGTCCTCGATCATTTGAACGCCACCGGCGTCGCCGAAATCGTGGTGAATACGCACTACAAAGCGGAAATGCTCGAAATGCATCTGGCGAAGCGGGACGGCGTCGTCTTCTCGCCGGAGCCCGACCTTCTGGAAACAGGCGGCGGCGTCAAGAACGCGCTGCCGCAGCTCGGCAGCAGCGCTTTTTTCGTCGTAAACAGCGACGCCGTATGGCTCGACGGCCCAACACCGGCGCTGCAGCGCATGATGCGCGCATGGGACGAGGAAAAGATGGACGCGCTGTTACTGTTGCAGCGGACCGTTGCGGTCCGCGGCCCTGCCGGGCGGGGGGATTTCTTTCTCGATAGCGACGGCTATGTCGCACGACGTCAGGAGCGCGCAATCGCGCCTTATCTATTCGCCGGCATTCAGATACTGCACCCACGCCTGTTCAACGGTGCCCCAGACGGTGCCTTCTCCTTGAACCTCCTCTACGACCAGGCCGAAGAGGCCGGTCGGCTGCGCGGCATCGTGCATGACGGCGAGTGGTACCATGTCGGCACGCCGGAACAGCGAGAGATCGCAGAGTACGAAATCACCCATGGCAACGATTCGGTGAACAGTCGCTGATGGCAGGCGTCTTTACGATTTCTCCCGACCGCTCGTTCGTCGACAGTTTGGCGACGGGCATTCTGGCGGAAGTCGGCGATACGCCCCAGGCCCTTCTCGACTACACAATCCTGCTGCCGACGCGGCGCGCCTGCCGCGCACTGCGCGATGCCTTTTTGCGGGCGAGCGACGGGACCGCTCTGCTGCTGCCGGCCATGCGTCCGCTCGGCGATGTCGACGAGGACGAACTGCTCCTGCAAGACTTGCCGGTGGGTGCTGATCTCGACATTCCGCCGGCCATCCCCGGGTTGCGGCGGCGCCTGATGCTGGCGCGGCTGATCCTGAGCTGGGAGTCGCCGGCAGGACCCGTCACCGTCGACCAGGCCGCACGGCTTTCCGCAGAGCTGGAGCGGCTGCTCGACCAGGTGCAGACGGAGCGGCTGTCCTTCGACGGACTGCAGGGGTTGGTGCCGGAGAGCTATGCCGCGCATTGGCAAAAGGTACTCGATTTCCTGAAAATACTGACCGAGCACTGGCCCGCGATCCTGACCGATGAAGGGGGAATCGACGCCGCCGACCGGCGTAACCGGCTGCTCGAAACACTCGCTGAAAACTGGGCCGTGAGCCCACCCCAGGGACAAATCATCGCCGCCGGGTCAACCGGCACCATCCCCGCCACCGCCGATTTGCTGGCCACGGTCGCCGCGTTGCCGAATGGCCGCGTCGTCCTGCCGGGTCTCCTATACGATCCGACGAGCTGGGAGGCGGTCCACCGGGATCAGAGTCACCCGCAGCACAATCTCGCACGCCTTCTCGAGCGCCTTAAACAATCGCCGGAAACAGTCCAAACATGGATGGACACACCGCCCCCGGCGCCGCGTACCGCCTTAATTGCCGAAGTGATGCGGCCCGCGGAGACCACGCAGGCATGGCGTGCCCTGGGTGACCTCGCCACAGACGCGCTCGCTGGGATCGACAGGATCGACTGCGCGGATTCGGCGGAAGAGGCCAGCGTCATCGCACTCATTCTGCGCCACGCGCTGGAGATTCCCGAAAAGACGGCTGCCCTCATCACGCCGGACCGCAATCTTGCGCGGCGCGTGGCCGCCGAATTGCGGCGATGGGACATTGAGATCGATGATTCCGCGGGCGAAGGCTTGGCGTTGTCCGCACCGGGAAGCTTTTTCCGGTTGATCGCCGCCATGATCGGCAGCGCCTTCGCTCCGGCGCCGTTATTGTCGGTCCTGAAACACCCCCTCGCCGCGGCCGGCACCTCGACAGCGCAATTGCGACGCGACGCACGACAACTCGAACGAATGGTATTGCGGGGACCACGCCCCGGTACCGGTATCGCCGGTCTTCGCGCCGCTTTGTCTGCGGAGGAACCAGAGGAAGCCGAAGCCGTTTCCCGGCTGATCGACCGGCTGGAAACACTGACGGCACCATTGGCCGACGCCTTCGCGAGGGGTGCGCAACCGCTGGGTGACCTGTTGGCAACGCATATCGCGGTGGCCGAAGCACTTGCCGCGACCGATACGGAACCCGGTGCAGCGCGTCTATGGGCGAGTGATGCTGGCGAGATGCTCTCGCAATTTTTCGCCGAAACGCGGGATGCAGCCGACCTCTTGCAGCCGATCGGGCCGTCCGAATATGCGCCGCTGTTGGACTCTCTGATGGCCGGTTGGACCGTCCGGCCGCGGTATGGCCGGCACCCGCGCCTGTCCATTCTAGGCTTGCTGGAAGCAAGGCTGCAGCATGCCGACCTCGTCGTTCTCGGTGGATTGAACGAAGGGGTCTGGCCGCCGGAACCGCAACCGGATCCCTGGTTGAGCCGGCCGATGCGCGAAGCCTTCGGCCTCCCTTCGCCCGAACGCCGTATCGGACTGACGGCGCACGATTTCGTCCAGGCCTTTGCGGCACCGGAAGTCGTCCTGACTCGCGCCAACAAGACGGAAGGCCAGCCGAGCGTGCCCTCGCGATGGCTTACGAGGCTGGATGCGGTGCTGCGCAGCGCCGGCGCCGACGGGTATTTCGTTCCCGACGACAGTCCGTGGCGCGATCTGCGTAACCTGCTCAATCGGCCAAAGCAGGAGATCGCCTTGCCACCCGCTGCGCCCCGTCCGCCGGTGGCCGCGCGGCCCCGCCGACTGTCCGTAACCCAGATCGAAACCTGGATGCGCGACCCCTACTCGATCTTTGCCCGCCATATCCTTCGATTGCGGCCGCTCGACCCGATCGATGCGGATCCGGGCGCAGCGGAACGCGGTACCTTTATTCATGCTGCCCTCGACCGGTTCGTGGAGGCCTACCCCGGCGCGTTGCCGGACGACCCACTGCAACAGCTCCTCGCTTTTGGCGAAACCGCGTTCGGCGATTCCCTGGGCCGGCCGACCGTGCGTGCCTTCTGGTGGCCCCGCTTCGTTCGTATCGCCCATTGGTTCCTCGCCCGGGAAACCGAACGCCGGGATCGTCTGGTTCGATCCGCATCGGAAATCAGGGGCACGTTGACTCTCGAAGGCCCGCAAGGCGATTTCATCCTGTCGGCCGTCGCGGATCGGATCGACAAACGGACCGAAGGCGGCTTCGAAATCATCGACTACAAGACCGGCGCCGTCCCGCGGCGGGATGACGTCAATCTCGGCTTTTCGCCACAGCTTGCGCTCGAGGCGGCGATCTTGCGGCAAGGCGGGTTCACCGCTATCGCAGCCGAACCTGTCACGGCGTTAGCCTATTGGCGGCTCAGTGGCGGCGAGACACCGGGCAAGGAGCATCCCGTCGCGGGTGATCCAGAGATGCTGTCCGCAGCGGCTCTGGAAGGTTTACGGACACTCATCGACGCATTTGACGATCCCGGCACCCCCTATGCGGCGACCCCTCGGCCGGAATGGGCACCGCGCTACAACGACTACGCCCATCTCGCCCGCATCCTCGAATGGAGCGGCGGATGAGAGCGGATGTCGCCGCGGAAGCCACGGCCGTTCAGCGGCAAGCCGCCGACCCAAGAACCAGCGTCTGGGTCGCCGCATCCGCCGGCAGCGGCAAGACAAGCGTTCTGACCGACCGGGTCCTCGCCCTGCTGCTGAGCGGAACCCGGCCGGAACGAATCCTCTGCCTAACCTTTACCCGGGCCGCCGCGGCGGAGATGGCGCAGCGCATAAACCGCAGGCTGGCGCTGTGGGCGACGGAACCCGACCGGGATGTCCGGCTGGAAATCGGTGCGCTTCTTGACGTCGTCCCGGACGACACGCAGCTCGCCCTGGCCCGGCAATTGTTCGCCCGCGTCCTAGACGTCCCCGGCGGGTTGAAGATCCAGACCATTCACAGTTTCTGCCAATCGTTGTTAGGCCGCTTTCCGCTTGAAGCCGGCATCGCCCCGCATTTCGAAGCCATCGACGAGCGAAGTGCAGCGGAAATCATGATGACCGCCCGCGATACCGTCCTGTCCGCCGCCCGTCGCGACGGGCCGTTGGGCGATGCGTTGGCGGCGGTCACGGAACACATCCAGGAAGATTCCTTCGGCGAATTGATGGCACTGCTGGCCCGCGACCGCGGGCGGTTGCGCCGTCTGATAGAAAGGTTCGGCGGCGCCGAAGCGGTCGCTCACGAATTGGCGCGGTTGCTCAACGTTTCGCCCGACTGCCGCATCGAAGACATCATTGCCGCCGCATGCGAAGACGACCGGATCGATATGGCGGCGCTAGACCGGGCCGCCGAAGCGCTCCTGACGGGGACAGAGAAAACCGACCAGCCGCGCGGTCATACCCTCAAGGCATGGCTCTCCGCCGATACGGACACGCGGATTGCGAATTTTTCCGCCTATACCCTGAACTTCCTGACACAGGACGGCGCCCCGCGCGCCCGGCTCATCACCAAACAGGCCGCCGCGGCGATGCCGGATGCGGCAGATGTGTTAAGTGCCGAAGCGGACCGGCTGTGCCATGTCATGGAGCAACGCCGCGCGGCGGTCACCATGCAAACGACGGTCGCCCTGCTGCAGCTTGGCGCCGCCTTGCTCGACGCTTACGAAACCACGAAAGCCGCACTCGCGCGGCTCGACTATGACGACCTGATCCTCAAGGCAATCGCATTGCTGCGCGAGAATGCCGATGCCGCGTGGGTCCTGTTCAAGCTCGATGGCGGATTGGACCACATCCTCATCGACGAAGCGCAGGACACCAACCCGGATCAATGGACCGTCGTCGCCGCATTGGCCGAAGAGTTTTTCGCCGGCGAAGGGGCACGACAGGACGTCCGCACGATCTTCGCAGTCGGCGACCCCAAACAATCGATCTTCAGCTTCCAGCGCGCCGATCCGGATGCGTTCGCCGAAATGCGCCGGCACTTCATGGCGCGTATCCAGGAGGCCGAAGCCGGGTGGAGGGACGTCGAACTGAACTGGTCTTTTCGCTCGACCGTTCCCGTGCTCGCCGCGGTGGACGCCGTCTTTGACCGGGACCCGGCGCATGACGGCGTCGCACAGGCGGGGGAAACCATCGTCCATCGCGCGGTTCGTGACGGCCAGGCCGGACTGGTTGAGGTGTGGCCGCTGATCGGGCCCAGGGACAGTCCCGAACCCACGCCCTGGGCACCCCCCATCGATCGAATGGCCTATGACAGCCCGTCAGAGCGTCTGGCGCGGGCCTTGGCGGGCCGTATCGCCTCCTGGATCGGTCAGGAGACGCTGCCCGCAAAAGGCCGTCCGGTGCGCGCGGGCGACATCATGATCCTGGTGCGGCGGCGAAACCGCTTCGTCGACGATATGGTCCGCGCCCTGAAAGCCCAAAACATTCCGGTGGCCGGTGTCGACCGGATGGTTCTGAGCGAACAGCTTGCGGTCATGGATTTGCTGGCTTTGGCCGAGTTCCTGCTGCTGCCTGAGGATGACCTGACCCTCGCCGTTGTCCTGAAAGGACCGTTGATCGGCTTTGACGATGACGACCTTTTCACGCTGGCTTACGACCGCGGCCCAGCCACGCTCTGGCAGCGCCTGACAGATGCAGCGGCGACAAACGAGCGATTTGCCGCGGCGCGGGACTGGCTGGCGCGGCTGCTCGCCGCGGTGGATTTTGCCCCGCCCTACGAGCTATTCGCCCGAGCCCTCACGGAGCAAACTATCTACGGTGAGACCGGCCGGCAGCGCATGGTCGCCCGACTGGGGGTCGAGGCCGAGGATCCGATCGAAGAGTTCATGAACCTCGCACTCGCGCACGAGCGCACGGACATTCCGTCGCTGCAGAATTTTCTCCATTGGTTGAAGGCGGGCGACGCGACGATCACCCGCGACCTGGAGCATTCCGGGCGCGACGAGGTGCGGATCATCACGGTGCATGGCGCGAAAGGGTTGCAGGCGCCGATCGTGATCCTACCGGACACGACGACGGCGCCGAAATCGAGCCCGCCGATCCTGTGGCAGGATGGCGTCCCCCTTTGGCCACCGCACCGGGCGCACGAACCGCAGATTTGCGTCACGGCGCGGGCCGAAGCCAATCATCGGCGCGATCAGGAATATCGGCGCTTGCTGTATGTCGCGATGACCCGTGCCGAAGACAGGTTGTTGGTTTGCGGCTGGCACGGCAAACAAGCGCCATCCGATACGAGCTGGTATGGGTTGATCCGCGACGGCGCGGCAACGATCGCCGAGCCGGTCGAATTCCACGGTGAGTGGCAGGGCGACGGCTTGCGGATCGACTGCCCACAGACCGTCGACGTGCCCCCGGCCACCCAGCCCGAGGCGCCATCCCCTGAAACCGAGGCGCCGGATTGGCTGCTAGCGCCCCCGCCGGCGGAACCTGTCCCGCCGCGGCCCCTGGTTCCCTCGCGGCCCTCGGCCGAACCACCGGTCTTGTCGCCTCTGTCGACCGAAAGCGGCGACCGCTTCAAACGCGGCTTATTGGTCCATCGGCTCCTGCAGTCGCTACCAGACCTCCCCGAGGAACGCCGCCGGACGGCCGCTGAATCCTATCTCGCGCGTCCGGTTCATGGTTTGGATGCAACAGGGCAAACCGATCTCGTGGACGAGGTGATCGGGGTGTTGGAAACCCCGGAGTTCGCGCCGCTGTTCGCCCCGGATAGCCATGCGGAAACGCCGATCGTGGGCACGATAGAGGGACCCGAAGGACCGGAAGTCGTCTCCGGGCAGGTCGACCGGCTGGTGATTCGCGAAAACGAGATCGTCATCGTCGATTACAAGACCAATCGGCCCGCACCACGCCAGGAAAATGACGTTCCGGAGGTCTATTACCGGCAAATGGCGGCCTATCGCGCAGTATTACGGAAAATCTGGCCGGACCGTCTAATTCGCTGCGTCCTCTTGTGGACCGACGGTCCGCACACTATCTCTCTCAGTGGACGACAGCTTGACCGCTACTTTGACGCTTTCTAGAGTCCAGGGATTGGACGCTCAGCGCAAGCGCGTCGCACGAAAATCAATAAAGGGGTGCCGCACATGACGACCGTAAAAGTCTCTGACGACGATTTCGACAGCAGCGTTCTGGAATCCGGACAGCCGGTTCTGGTGGATTTCTGGGCGGAGTGGTGCGGCCCATGCAAAATGATCGCACCGGCACTGGAAGAAATCGCCTCCGATATGGGCGCCAAGATCAAGGTCGCCAAGATCAATATCGACGACAACCCGCAGACGCCCGCAAAGTACGGCGTTCGCGGCATCCCCACCTTGATGATCTTCAAGGACGGGCAGGTCGCCGCGACCAAGGTCGGCGCGTTGGCGAAATCGCAGCTTGAACAATGGGTCGAGTCGGTCGTCTGACCGCACCTCCATAAGCTGACGAACGACCCCGCCCGCGTGGCGGGGTTTTCTTTGCGGTCAGGAGAGCCCGTCGTCTTCGTTAGCGCCTCTCTTGCTGCAAGATTGGCGAAACATGGATTGGCGTGCCGGCAAGAATACTCTACATACGAGCGCAGTTTCCTTATTTTGCAATCAGAAAGAAAAACGTTTTTTCGACTACGCTCCGGAGGTCTTGCCAATATGGGAGACTTGAAAACCCCAATTGCGATGCTCGCTATTTTGTTTGCATCCATTTTCCTGCACGGATGTGGCGAAACAGCGCGCACCGCAGATAAGAACATCACTTTTTCTTCCGGAGAAAACGAAGCCGTCGTCGTTCTCAGTCTGCGTACAAACTCTCCAGATCAATCTGTTATTTCAATGTTCTGGCGCGAATTCGACGAAGCTTCCGGCTTCTTCAAGGAAGGTAAGAGCCAGAGCATCCGGGTACGTCGAAATTCGACACTGATGTGGACAAGAACAGAAAGTCCGCTGCAAGAAACCAGGTTTCTCGTTCATAAAGTAGCGCCCGGGAATTATGCGCTCGATTATCACTACTCGGGATACATTGGTGAAAACTACACTTTCAAATTAAGGCCAACGACGTTGGCGTTTAAGGTGGAAGCAGGAGAAGTTATTTATCTAGGAAATTACCTGTTGAAATCCCCGAGGGGGAAAGCAACCTTCCGCGGCAAAGAAGTCGACATCTTCAAGGCTGACAAGACAAAGCTAAAATTCGATGGCTAGGATATCGATTCCGTCAAAGCGTTCTTGCGGCAGGAATATCCTGGAATCTCGACCTCTGTCGTCTTGAGACGACCGGAGCTGGTGGAATTGAAGCTAACGCGTTAAATCGCCGAACTTCGACCCATACTCGGTTGGAAGAATGGCCACACCGCCGTCTTTCACCGATCGTCGTTGAGATACCGGACCCGCCGCGATCGCATCACAACCCCGGCGGGCCTCAAGCATTTTGCGCGAGAATGAACCCGGCCAAGTAGAGTGATCCGCAAATGAGGATTCGGCCTGGTCGTTCGGCATCATTCACGAGGTTCCGTATGGCCGCGGCCACGTCCTCCGACGGTCTGGCGCGCAGCAGTAGCGCGCGCGCAGCCTGCGCGGCCTCTTCCGCCGAGAGGCTCGCTTCTTCGCCAGGGATAGCGACGCTGGCGCAGGCGCGGATAGCGGGTGCCACCGGGCGCAGGAATGCGGACAATTCCTTCGTGTTCAGCATGCCGAAGATAAGATCGAGCGGTTTGTCTTCCCAGTCGCGCGCCGCGGCGGCCAGCACTTCGCCAGCGGCCGCGTTGTGCCCGCCATCGAGCCAAAGTTCCCAACCCTTTGGCAGCAATTCCACCAGGGGGCCTTGGCGCAGCCGTTGCAGCCGGCCCGGCCAGGTCGCATTGGTGAGCCCCTCGGCGATCGCCGCGTCGCCGACATCGAATCCATCCAGTTTCTCGAGACAGGCAATGGCCATGCCCGCATTGTGCAGCTGATGTGCGCCCTGCAGGGACGGCGCCGGAAACTGGCGGATCGTCGCACCGGAACGGACGCGCAGCCCTTCGGTACCGCCGGACACGCCCCACTCCGCGCCGTATCGGTGCAGCGGCGCCCCCGCCGCCGCCGCGTACTGCGCGATGACATCGGCCGCGTCGGAGGACTGTTCGCCGATTATCGAGGGCACACCGGCTTTCTGGATCGCCGCCTTCTCGCCGGCGATTTCGGCCAACGTCTCACCGAGGAACTGCATGTGGTCCATCGAGACGGGGGTGATCGCGGTCAAGGCCGGCCGGTCGACCACGTTGGTCGAGTCGTAGCGGCCGCCCAGCCCGCATTCCAGCAACAGAATGTCCGCCGGCGTTTCGGCGAAAGCTCGGAAAGCCGCTGCCGTCGTGATCTCGAAAAAGGTAATCGGCCGCCCCTCATTGACGATCTCGCAATAGCCAAGCAGTTGCGAAAGCTGCGTCTCGGGAATCAGTTCGCCGGCCAGCCGGATGCGTTCATTGAAGCGCACGAGGTGCGGCGAGGTATAGCAATGCACCCGGTAGCCCGCCGCCTCGAGGATCGCGCGCATGAAGGCGATCAGCGACCCTTTGCCGTTGGTGCCCGCGACATGGACCACCGGCGGCAGCCGGTCCTGCGGCCGGCCGAGCTTGTCAAGCAAATCCACGGTCCGGCCGAGGGTCAGGTCGATCTTCTTGGGGTGCAGCGCCATCAGCCGCGCCAATATGGCGTCGCTGCTGCGCGGGTCCTTCGCGTCCGCGGCCAAGGTCAGCCGATTTGCGGTGACGCGTCGTCCGCCGATTCGGCGTCGTCGGATTGCGGAATTTGCAAGGTCTCGTCCGCTTCCGGCTGATCTTCCACCGGACGCGGCTGGCGCAGCAAGGCAATGATCCGGCCCAACGTTTCGCGCAATTCGCTGCGCGGCACGATGCTGTCCACCATACCGTGCTCGAGCAGGAATTCGGAGCGTTGAAAATCGTCCGGCAAAGTCTCGCGGACCGTCTGTTCGATCACCCGGCGGCCGGCGAAGCCAATGGTCGCACCCGGTTCGGCGATGTGGATATCGCCCAGCATGGCGAAGCTCGCCGACACACCACCGGTCGTCGGGTCGCTGAGCAGGACGATGTAAGGCAGACCCGCTTCTTTCAGTTCCTGCACGGCAATGATGGTCCGCGGCATCTGCATGAGCGACAGGATGCCCTCCTGCATCCGGGCACCGCCCGAGGCCGGGTTGACGATCAATGAGGCCTGCTCGCTGACGGCGAGCCGGGCCGCCGCGACGATGCCTTCGCCTGCCGCGACCCCCATCGAGCCGCCCATGAAGTCGAAATTGAACAAGGCGACGACCGCCGGCTGGTCGCCGATCCGGCCGCTGGCGACAACCACCGCATCACGCTCTTTCGTTTGCGCACGGGATTCCTTCAAACGATCCGTATAGCGCTTGCGGTCGCGGAACTTCAGCGGATCGTCCGGCACGTCCGGCAATTGGGCCCGCGTGTACACACCCTCGTCGAAGATGATCGACAGCCGCGTATCGGCGGAAATCCGCAGATGATAATTACAGTGCTTGCAGACATGCAGATTCTTGTCCAGGTCGCGATGGAAGATCATCTGATCGCAGCCTGGGCATTTGTGCCACAGATTTTCAGGCACATCGTTCTTGTTGACCAGCGCCCGAAGCTTGGGGCGCACGAAGTTCGTCAGCCAGTTCACGCGCGCAACCCGTTGGACAGTTCGCGGACCATATTGTGGATCGCATCGACCAGCCCCGCCGAGGGACGGCCGTTCTTGTCCAGATCATCCGCGATGCGCTGGACGATGGCGGACCCCACAACCGAAGCATCTGCGGTCGAGGCGATCTCGGCAACCGTTTCGGCGGTCTTGATCCCGAACCCGACCGCAATCGGCAGATCCGTATGGCGCCGCAACCGCTCGACGGCCTGTTTCACCTCGGCTTCCGCAGCGGATTTCGTGCCGGTGATGCCGAGCACGGACACGTAATAAACGAAACCGCTGGTATTCTGCAGAACGGTCGGCAGTCTTTCGTCATCCGTTGTCGGTGTCGCAAGGCGGATGAAATTCAGACCCGCCTCAAGCGCCGGCACGCACAGCTCCCCGTCTTCTTCCGGCGGCAGATCGACGACGATCAGCCCATCGACGCCGGCCGACCGCGCATCGGTCAGAAATTTCTCGACGCCGTAGCTGTAGATCGGGTTGTAGTAGCCCATCAGCACGATCGGCGTCTCTTCGTCCTGCGCGCGAAAGCTGCGCACCAGCGCCAAGGTCCGTCCCATATCCGCACCGGCATTGAGCGCACGCAGGGACGAGGCCTGAATGGCTGGGCCATCCGCCATCGGATCGCTGAACGGCATGCCGAGTTCGATCAGGTCGGCGCCGGCTTCGGGCAGTCCGAGGAGAATTTTCTCGAACGTCTCGTGATCGGGATCGCCGGCGGTGAGAAAGGTAACCAGCCCGCCCCGTCCCGCTGCCTTGAGCGCTGCGAACCGTTTCGCAATACGGCCTGAATCCGCCACGCCCGTCATATCTTTGTCCCCAGCGCTTCGGCAACGGTGAAGATGTCCTTATCGCCGCGGCCGCACATATTCATGCATATCAGGTGATCTTTCGGCAGATCGCCCGCAACCTTCGAGACATAGGCCAGCGCATGTGACGGTTCCAGCGCCGGGATGATGCCTTCCATGCGGCTGCACAGTTGGAACGCCTCCAAAGCTTCCGCGTCGGTCGCCGAGACATAGTTCACGCGGCCGGACTCGTGCAGCCAGGAATGCTCGGGCCCGATCCCCGGATAGTCGAGCCCGGCGGAAATGGAATGGGCGTCGATAATCTGGCCGTCATCGTTCTGCAGAAGGTAGGTCCGGTTACCATGCAGCACGCCCGGACGCCCACCGGTCAGCGACGCCGCGTGCTCGCCGGTCTCGATACCGTGCCCGGCCGCTTCGACTCCGTACATCTGCACCGTCGGATCGTCGAGGAATGGATGGAACAATCCAATCGCATTCGAACCGCCACCGATGCAGGCAACCAGAGAATCCGGCAACCGTCCTTCCGCTTCCAGCATCTGTTCGCGCGTCTCGTTGCCGATGACCGACTGGAAATTGCGCACCATTGCGGGATAGGGGTGCGGCCCGGCAGCCGTACCGATGATATAGAAAGTCGACTCGACATTGGCGACCCAGTCGCGCAGCGCCTCGTTCATCGCATCTTTCAGGGTGCCGGTCCCGCTGGTCACCGGGACAACCTCGGCGCCGAGTAACCGCATGCGGAAGACGTTGGGCTGCTGCCGTTCGATGTCCGTAGCGCCCATATAGACGACGCAGGGCAAATCGAACAGCGCACAGACCGTGGCCGTCGCAACACCGTGCTGGCCGGCACCGGTCTCGGCGATAATGCGCGTCTTGTTCATACGCCGGGCCAGCAGGATCTGGCCCATCGTGTTGTTGATCTTATGGGAGCCGGTGTGGTTCAGCTCGTCGCGTTTGAAATAAATCTTGGCGCCGCCGAAATGCTCGGTCAGCCGCCGCGCGAAGTAAAGCGGGCTTGGCCGGCCGGCATAGTTTTTCAGATAGTCGTCCAGCTCCGCCTGGAAGGACGGATCTTTGCATGCCGCGTCATAGGCCTGTTCAACCGCGAGGATAAGCGGCATGAGGGTCTCGGCGACGAAACGTCCGCCGAACATCCCGAAATGGCCTGCCTCGTTCGGCCCGCTGCGAAAGGTATTTGCCTGTTCCATCGTCACTCCGCGCCCTTCGGCGGCGCTATTAATACACGGCGTGGTCGGCCTTGTATCGGATTTATCATCGGTTTCACAAGCTTGATACGGCGTCCAGGAACGCCCGGATCTTTTCCGGGTTTTTCTTGCCCTTCGCATCTTCGACGCCGGAGGAGGTATCGACGGTCGCGGCACCCGAGAGACGCACGGCCTCCCCGACATTGCCGGCATCGAGTCCGCCTGCGAGCATCCAGGGAAGCGGCCATGAACGGCCCCCGAGCAGCTGCCAATCGAAGCTGAGCGCATTGCCGCCCGGCAAGGCATCGGTCATGTCCTTTGGCGGTTTGGCATCGAACATCAACCAATCGGCAGCCTGAAGATAGCCGTCGGCGCGCGCGAAATCGGACGCGCTGGCAATCGGGATCGCTTTCATGGTCTTCAGCCCTGTGCGACGCCCGATTTCGGCAACCCGTCCCGGCGCCTCGCTGCCATGCAGTTGCAGCAGCTCGAGCGGCGTTTCCGCCAGCACCGCATCGATCTCCCCGTCGGTGGGGTCGACAAACAAGCCGACCCGGCTCATGGAGTCCGGAACCAGCGCCGCCAAGTCTGCGGCCTGCGCTGGCGTCACGGCACGCGGGCTGGGCGGATAGAAAACCAATCCCACATGCGTGGCGCCCCCCTCGATCGCCGTCCGCATGGCCACGGGATCGTTTATCCCGCAGATTTTCGCGGCAACGGGCATGCGTCGCTTCCGTCAGCCGAGCGCCGCCGCCATCGCACGGGCGGCGGCGGCCGGATCAGGCGCGCGCGTGATCGGGCGCCCGATCACCAGATAGTCCGCACCGGCATTCACCGCATCGGCGGGACCGGCGGTCCGCTTCTGGTCGCCGGACAGGCTGAGGCTGGGCCGGATACCGGGGACCACGAGTTTGAAATCCGGGCCGCAGGCTTGCCGCACCAAGGCAGCCTCTTTCGGTGAACAGACGACGCCGTCAAGATCGCTTTCCTTCGCCAACTGCGCCAGACGCACAACCTGATCCGCAGGCGGCCCATTCTGCCCGACCGCCGTCAGATCGTCCGTATCCAGGCTGGTCAAGACGGTCACGCCCACGATGAGCGGCCGCTTGACGTTCTGCTCCTTGGCGGCCTCCGTCGCGGCCTCCGCGGCGGCACGCATCATCGCCGGGCCGCCACCCGCATGGATCGTCATGATCCGCGGGCGCAGCTTGATGGCCGCCCGAACCGCGCCTGCCACCGTGTTCGGGATGTCGTGAAATTTGAGGTCGAGGAACAGGGGCATCCCGGCCTTGCCGATCGCGCGGACACCGCCGGCGCCGTTTGCCGTAAAGAATTCGAGCCCCAGCTTTGCACCGCCGACAGACCCTTTGAGCCGCCGCGCAAGCGACCGCGCTTCTTCGACATCCGTCGTGTCGAGGGCAACGAAGATACGGTCCGTTGGTTTGGTCATCGGTCCTCCAAAGGCAACTAGCCCCTCAATCGGAGCTCTTTCTACACTGCCGGCTGGAGAAGGAACAGACGCGAATCCGACAGACGGGTCAGCCCGCGCCCTGTTGTCTTTGTAAAGGTTCCGCCGGGGTCGCAACCGGGATAACGGAAGTACCCGCCGTTCCAGAGGCCTTGGGCGAGTCGTCTTTTGTCTGCAACGCGTCCAGCTCACGCTGCAAGCGGTCGGCCCGGCGCCCGGTGGATTTTTCCTTGGCTTTGGCGGCTAGCGCCCGGAGCCAAAACAGAAATCCGCCGCTCAGAAAGCCAATAGCAAAGGCTCCGAGCACGACCACATAGGTCGGCATCGCAAAGTCAAGCAGTGGCCAGAATCGAACATCGATCGATTCCCGGTTACTCAAGGCAAACAACACCGCGGTAACAATCAGAATTCCCGCGAATGTCCAATAGGCGAATTTCATGAACCGTTAATCAACTCGCGCAATTGTTTGCCTGTTTTGAAAAACGGGACGGTCTTGGCATTGACCTGAACAGATTCGCCGGTCCGTGGATTGCGGCCGACCCGCGAGTCCCGTGACTTCACCGAAAATGCCCCAAACCCCCTGAGTTCCACTCGATCGCCACGCTCAAGCGCGGCGGAAATTTCTTCGAATATCGTGGAGACAATCCGCTCCACATCCCGCTGATAGAGGTGCGGGTTCAATTCGGCAATGCGCGAGATCAGTTCCGACTTGGTCATCGCGGCACATTCCTTTATCGATTTGCCGGCTTCTTATGGGTAACGAGCCGGTCTCGGTTTCATTCCCTGTTCTCGTAAAGCGAACTTTACGTGGTGAGAGCGTGCCAAAGCAATCGCCGCCCGTCAAGCGACAAGCCCTGTAATCTAAAGGGTTTTCTTCGGTTTTTGCGACCAAAAAAAAACCGGCGCCCGAAGACGCCGGTTTCTTCTTCCCAGAAGGGTCTGAATACGTCCTAACTGTCGTCGTCGGAGGTGGTCCCTTCCGCTTCCCGCTTGGACTGCAGGGCAGCACCAAGAATATCGCCGAGGGAGGCGCCGGAATCGGAACTGCCGTATTCCTGCATCGCCTGCTTTTCCTCTTCGATCTCCTTGGCCTTGATCGACAGATTGAGCTTGCGGCCGGCCTTGTCGACCATGGTGACACGCGCATCGACCTTCTCGCCCACGGCAAAGCGGTCTGGACGCTGTTCGGAGCGATCTCGGGACAGGTCCGACTTGCGAATGAAACCGGTCATCACGTCGTTGACGGTGACTTCGATCCCGTTGTCGACGACCTTGGTAATCGTACAGGTCACAATCGCGCCCTTGCGGATCGAGTCGACGCTGCCGGCGAACGGGTCGTCGGACAGCTGCTTGATGCCAAGGCTGATCCGCTCCTTCTCGACGTCGACCTCCAGGATCTTCGCCTTGACCATGTCGCCCTTCTTGTAGGACTGGATCGCTTCCTCACCGGCAAGTTGCCAGTCGATATCGGACATGTGGACCATGCCATCGATATCGTTGGCCAGACCGATGAAGATGCCGAACTCGGTGATGTTTTTGACTTCGCCTTCGACTTCCGTATCGACCGGATATTTCTCGACAAAATCCTCCCAAGGATTGGCCATCGTCTGCTTGAGGCCCAGGCTGATCCGGCGCTTGTTCGAATCCACGTCCAAAACCATCACGTCGACGGCCTGGCTGGTGGAAACGATCTTGCCCGGATGGACATTCTTCTTGGTCCAGCTCATCTCCGACACGTGGACCAGGCCTTCGACACCCGGTTCCAGTTCGACGAACGCACCGTAATCGGTGATATTCGTGACCCGGCCCGTGAAGCGCGTACCGATCGGGTACTTCGCTTCGACGCCTTCCCACGGATCGGCCTCGAGCTGTTTCATGCCGAGGCTGATACGCTGGGTTTCCGGGTTGAAGCGGATAACCTGGACCTTCAAGGTCTGGCCGATCTGCAACGCTTCCGTCGGATGGTTGATGCGCCGCCACGCGATATCCGTGACGTGCAGCAGACCGTCGACGCCGCCGAGATCGACGAAAGCGCCGTAATCGGTGATGTTCTTGACCA
>CAJWOT010000022.1 GCA_913044215.1 uncultured Rhodospirillaceae bacterium
ATGATGGTCTCAGCCTGGGGACTCAACCTATTAATCGCCGAACTTCTAATTAGAAAATTCGTCGCACCAAGGACTGTGCCGACCTAAGGGACATGGCGCCGACGCTGGGTGTCTTCGGAACGAAGAGCGGGTCGCGGCATTTCAGCGTCCTGGCGTCCGAGAGGCTGCGGTTCGGACTCCCCTGCGCGGAAAACTAGGCTAAAAAGAATGTCCTGAGCGGTCCGGGTATCTTGGTCTCCAAGTTCGAACTTCCTATTGGTACCGCCAAAACGACACTGATAGTTTCATGGCAAAATCCCTAGAAGGCCGCCATGCTTCAACTCCACTACTACCCGGACAATGCCAGCCTTGCCCCGCATCTCCTCTTGGTTGAGACGCAGGCTGACTATGAGCTAAAGCTTGTCGATCGCAACGCGAACGCGCAGAAATCGGAAGAATACCTGCAGCTGAACCCGGCGGGGCGCATTCCGACGCTGGTGCATGACGGGCTCGTCCTGTTCGAAAGCCCCGCCATCTGCATTTACATCTGCGAGCTGGACACTACGTCACAATTCATGCCGCCCGCCGGTCACCCCGACCGGCCATTGTTCTTCCAATGGCTGGCCTATCTGAACAACACGCTTCAGGCGGAATTCATGCTGTGGCGGTATCCCGAAAACCACACGGCCAGTGCCGAGGGTATCGAGGGGATCAAGGCGGCCCAGGACCCGCGGCTGGTTGGAATCCTGACGCTTTTGGACAAGGAACTGGATAGGAAGCGGTTCCTGCTAGGCGAGACCACCAGCGCGTGCGACCACTTTCTTTTCATGCTGGCGCTGTGGTGCGAAAACCTTTCCCGGCCACCGACGTCCTTTCCAAATCTACTACGTTTTATACGTGACATGTCGCGAAAAGCGGCTGTTCAAGAGGTGTGCGAAATAGAGAAAATCGATTTGAGCCGGTACGGATGACCTAGCCAAACACAACCGTTACCCTTCAAACACCCGAACATCCTCCTCATCATCCGGCAACGCCGCCAACATCGCCGCCACCGTCTCCCCCGTCACCGGATGGCGGAAATCCCCCGCGATATCCGCCAGTGGCTGCAGCACGAAGCGGCGTTCCGCGATCCTTGGGTGCGGGATGGTCAGGGTCTCCGTCTCGATCTTCAAATCGTCATAGAACAGGATGTCGAGATCGATCGGCCGGGGGCCGTTACGGGGGCCGCCGGCGACGCGGCCCATGTTGCGTTCGGTCGCCTTCAACGCCTTTAGCAGTCCGTCGGGTTTCAGCTCCGTGTGGCCCTCGACGACCATGTTGAGAAAGGGCGGCTGATCGGTCACGTATTTCGGCGCGGTCTCGTAGACCGGCGAGCGGCTGGTCAGCACCACGAACTCCCACAGCGCGTCCTGCGCGGTGCGCAGCAGGACGGCGCGGTCGCCCTGGTTGCCGCCGAGCGCGATAAATACCTTTGCCATAGCTAGTCACCCCTCCTGACGATGGCGTCGGTCATGCGGGCGATCCGGACCATGGCCTCGACGTCGTGCACCCGCACGATGTCGGCGCCGCGCGCAATGGCGATGGCAACCGTGGCCGCGGTACCTTCCACCCTTTCCTCGACGGGTAGCCCGAGCACCTGGCCGATAAAGGATTTGCGGCTCGGGCCGACCAGGAGCGGATAGCCCAGCGCCTTCAAAAGGCCCAGCTGATCGACCAATTGCAGGTTCTGTTCGACGGTCTTGCCGAACGCGAGGCCCGGATCGAGCACGATCTGGTCCTTGCCGATCCCGGCCGCCGCCGCATCCGCCGCCAGCGCCGCCAGATCGGTCGAGACGTCGGCCAGCAGATCGCCATAGACCGGCGCGTCGTATTGCCCGCCCAGCCGCGCGTCCATCACGGCCGCACCTGGCTTGCTGCGGTTATGCATCAGGACGACCGGCACGCCGCGCGCCGCCGCCAGCGGGCCCAGCGCGGGATCGGCGCGAAGTCCCCAGACGTCATTGATCATGTCTGCGCCCGCCTCGAGGGCTGCTTCGGCCACCGCGGCTCGGTAGGTATCGACCGAGACGGCGATATCGGGCAAGGCGGCGCGGACGGCGGTGATCGCCGGCACGACGCGGTCCCGTTCCGCCTCTGCGGTCAAGGGCTCCGAACCGGGCCGCGTGCTTTCGCCGCCGATATCCAGGATATCCGCCCCGGCCGCCGCGAAGGCACGCGCCTGGCCCACGGCTCGGCGGACGGTCTCCCCGCCGACATCGCCCACCCCGTCACCGCTGAAGGAATCCGGCGTGACGTTGAGGATACCCATGACGTAGGTCTGGCGGCCCCAGTCAAATCGATCTTGCAGACGCATCGCTGCCGCGCCCTCTCGGAAATCCATTGCCGCGCTGACGGCACCCCACCATAATGCGCGTCATCCGCCAACACCCGGGAGGATATCGGGTTTGACCACCGCAGGCACGCCCCTTGCCCCGCCGACGGAGAGCGCCGAGACCGGCCTGTACCGAATCTTCGTGCGCGACCTCGTGGTGCCCTGGCGCATCGGCATCTACGACCATGAACATGAAGGGCCGCAGCGGGTGCGCTTCAATGTGGACCTGCTGGCACGCGAGGCGTCCGAATTCGATGCGGACAAGTACCGCCAGGTGGTCTGCTATGCCGGAGTTGTCGACCGTATCCGCGAACTCGCCGACGAAGGCCATGTCAATCTGGTTGAGACCCTGGCCAGCCGGGTCGCCGATCTGTGCCTCGCGGATGAGCGGGTCGTCGAGGCGACGGTGCGGGCGGAGAAGCTGGACGCGATCGACGGCGTTTCCGCCGTGGGCATCGAGATTACAAGGCGCAAGGACGTCGCCGCGCAGAATGCCGACCGGGTCGTCTGGTTCGCCGGCGACAATTAGATCACACCAATAACGACAGAGGGGACTGCGGCATACACACGCTACTGTTCTGCGATCCCGGGCATTTTCACGCGGCGCTGACCCTGCGCGTAACCAATCCGCGAGTCGACCCGGCGATCCATGTGTACGCGCCGGAAGGGCCGGATCTGGACGCCTTCCTGGCGCTGATCGATTCCTTCAACAGCCGGGCAGACGACCCGACCCGGTGGGAGGTCAATCTGCATGTCGGGCCGGACCCGATGGCGCGGCTGATCGACGAGCGGCGCGGTGAGATTGCGGTGCTGGCCGGGCGCAACAACGGCAAGCTGGCCGCGATCCGCGCCCTGCACGATGCCGGACTGCATGCGCTGGTGGATAAGCCCTGGATCACGTCGAGCGCCGCCCTGCCAGATCTGCAGGCGGTGACAGAGGACTTTCCGCTGGCCCTCGACATCATGACTAACCGGCACGACACGATCGCGCAGCTGCGCCGCCAGGTGATCACGACCGAAAATGTGTTTGGGACGTTCGATATCGCGACCGACGAACCAGCCTTCGAGATAGGCTCGATCCACCATCTCTACAAAGTGGTGAACGGCAAGCCGCTGCAGCGCCCGCAATGGTACTTCGACAGCGGAATCCAGGGCGACGGGCTGGTCGATATCCAGTCGCACATGGTCGACCAGGCGCAGTGGCTGATCGACCCGGACGATACCGCGGACTACGAACAGGATTTCACGATCGACACCGCAACGCGCTGGCCGACCGAAGTGCCGCTCGATTTGTTCGCCGAGAGTACGGGGGCAGATGCCTTTCCCGAAGGGCTGAGCGATCCGATCGAGGACGGCGTGTTGCAGCTCTCCTGCAATGGCCAAATCGACTATCGCCTCAAGGGGGTTCGGGTGCGGCAGCGCGCCGAGTGGGGGCAACGAGAGCCGGCCGGCAGCGGCGACATCCACAGCGCGGTGGTGCGCGGCACCGGCTGCGGCATTACCATCCGCCAGGGACCAGAGACGGGACATGTGAACCAGATCCATCTGACCGGCAGCGCGGATTTGCGCGCCCGGGTCGAGGGCGCACTACCGTCGTGGCGCGAAACCCTGCCCGGACTGGCCTGCCGCGAGTCGGATTTGGGGCTCGAATTAACCGTCCCAGATTCGCAACGAACCAGCCATGAGAGCCATTTCCCGATGGTGCTCGACTGGTTCCTCGACCATGTGGAGGGCGGCCGGTGGCCGGCCGACCTCGCGAAGAGAATTCGAAGCCGCTACAAGCTGTTGGCGCACGCCCGCGAGCAGGCTTAATACGCTGAAATGACGCTATTCTTTTGGTATGAGGCGTAGGTGCGGTGCCCGCGTCCCGCGGATTTCAGCCCCTTGTATTTTTACAAGATCACCCTCACGCCACCGCCCTAAAAAGGAGCGGTAATAGCGCGACAGAAAATTGCCCGACTGCCCCGTCGCGATCATGAAGTGGCTGTTCCGCAGATCGGCAAGATCGTAGACCGCCCGATATCCAGAACCGTCCACATGCGCGTCCGGTACCGCCTGTCTTGGCCCCGCCGTCATGCCCCGGTTGACGGTGTAATCGCCGCCATCGCTCTCGACGCTGAGATTGGCAAACCGGGATAGCAGCGGCACATGGGTCAGAACCGGATGATCGAAACGAGCGCGATGCCTGTCGCCCCAGCGCCAGTCGGTCATTCCCGGTCCCAGCGCCTGGGTGAGTTCCTCGATCGCCTTGACCAGGGACAGCTCCAGCACCTCGCCGCAGGTTTCCGTTCTCGCCGTGCCGACATCGTCGCACCAGTACCGTTTATCGGATAGTACCGCCGCGATGAAAGCCGCGCCTGGACGCTGCACCAGCGCGTGAAAATCCCGCGCCTTGGCGCCGCCCAGCTCGTCGGTGACAAGGGCCAATCCCAGATGACGCAGCCAAACTGCGTAGAGCAGCGGTTCCGTCCGATCGCGGTTCATCTCGTGGTTCCACGCCGTCAGCAAAGCCACCGCCTTGCGCGCCCGCGGATCGCGCACGCGAAAGTCGAGCATCAACGGCAGCAGTTGCCGCGCGGCGGCCGACACAGTGTCGCGCAACAGGGCCTGGCTCGCGGCGATATCGTGCGCTGTCTGCCCCGCCAGTACTTCGACGATACGCTGCGCTCTGTACGGTGCACCCCAATTGCGCGCGATCATGTACGGATAGTCCTCTGCGACAACCCGGTTGTTGGCGTTGACGATAAAGCCTGACGGTGGGTTATGGAGACGCGGCACCGCCGCCATCGGAACGAAGCCGGACCAGTCGAACGCGCCCGACGCGCCCGGCACCGGGATAAACCCGTCGCCCGCCCGGCGCAGCGGGAACCGTCCGGACGATACGAAGCCGATGTCGCCGTCGGCTGCGGCGAAGAACAGATTGGTGTGCGGGGTATGAAAATCCTGTGCCGCGGCCTCGAATTCCCGCCAGCCCCGAGCCCGGTGAATGGCGTACAACGCTTCGACCGTGCGGTCGTCGCCACGCAACGCCGGCGTCGCCAGGGCCGCAAGCTCCCTGGCCCCCGGCCGCAGGTCCGACATCACCGGTCCGTGGCGGGTCCGCCGTGCCGTGAACGGGACCGGGTCGCTTTCCTTGACCCGGATTACCTCCCGCCGAGCCTCGAAAGGCTGCGACCCATCCGGCGTGCGATATCGCGCCGGTTCACCCGGCACGGCTTCCTCGAGGAAATAGTCCTCAACATCGCCGCCGCCGTTGGTCATGCCCCAGGCGATAGACCCGTTGTGGCCGAGGACCATGAAGGGCACGCCCGGCACCGTCGCGCCGGTCAGACGCAGCCCGGGCGCTTCCATATGGGCCAGATACCACAGGATGGGTGCGCCGAAGCGCAGATGCGGATCGTTGGCAAGAATCGGCTTGCCGGACTTGGTGCGGCTGCCATGCACGATCCAGCCGTTGGAGCCACTGTCTTTCGCGGGAAACGGGACCGGCAAATCGGCGACTCTGGCGACAGAGGTCACCGCATCCGGCCCGGAGGCAGGCCACAGATCGTGGATCATAGCGGCAGGCAGACCATTCTCCGCCAGGGCCTCGGCCACATGCAAACGCATCCGTTCGGTGCCGCTATTGCGGCCGAGACGCAATGCCATCAGGCGGCTCCAGAGCAGCGGGTCGGTCGGTCGCCAGGTCTCGGGCTCATGGCGCAGAAGCAAAAATTCCAGCGGCAGGGCAAAACGCCGTGCCGACAGCCACGCATTAACACCATCGGCATAGGCGCTCAGCGCCGCCCTAACGGGTTGCGAAGAATTCTCGAAAACCGCCTCGGCGACCTGCTGCAGCCCGAGGGTTCGAATGTATTTGTCGGTCCCGACCAACCGCTCGCCGAGAATTTCGGCGAGCCGGCCCGCCCCCAACCGGCGCAGAAACTCCATCTGCCAAAGCCGGTCCTGCGCATGAACGTATCCCAGGGAGAAATAGGCATCGCGCTCTGACTCGGCAAAGATATGCGGGATCGATTCGACGTCGCGATAGACGGAGACGGGCTTGCCGAGCCCGGCCAGGGCAACCGTCCCGTCGACCATCGGCAGCGACGTGCGCAGCCACAAATAACCGCCGCCCGCCCCTACCGTAACGACTCCAAGCAAAATGACGGCAGCGATCCAGACCTTACGCACGGTGGACTTAGTCCTAGGCAATTTCCACGGTGTTGGCGATACGGGCACCGCGCGCCGCCATGAAGTAGAGGCCCATGTGGTGCGTCAAATCCTGCGGATGACTAGCCGTTTCCGGAAGGCCCAACGACGACGCAACCGTTTTCGGTAAATCATAGGTCGCACAGCCATCGTCATAGACGTAGATCTCCTCGCATCGCTGTGTGAGACCATGGTTGCGGGCGGACAACATCGTCAGCACGAAATCCATCACGCAGATATCAGTGCAGATACCGACGACGAGCAGATTTTCGATCTCGTTGGCGTTGGCCCAATCCACCACCGCATTTTCGCCGCTGGCGCCGATCGCGCCCACAAATCCGTTGATGCAATCCTTGCGGACCAGGGTGGCCTGCGGCGCCGCCTCCAGCCATTTCAGGGCCGGCACCAATTCTTCCTCTCCCGTCCCGGCTTCGCAGTGTGGCGGATAGGGCGGTTCCAGCTTGCCCGGTTCATGCGTATCGAGGAAGGCCAGAATCGGCCAGCCCTGATCGGCAAATCCCCGCGCTAACCGGTCGCTCTCTGCGACCATTTGTGTGACTTGCGGGTTCTCGGCAGGCGGCGCCAGGTTTCCCGCGCCCACGGTCGCAAAACCGTTCACGATATCGACGATGACCAAACCCCAACCTTTCGCGTCCAGATTGAGTTCCTCGCCACTTACGGGAAGTTCCGACCGTACGGCATCGGTCAAGGCGCGAATTTCCATGGCACACTCTTTTCGCTTTTTGAATTCAACCTATTTATATTGCTGTTATGCGACGCTTCACCAGCATCTTACTGCTTTGCGGTCTCGCGCTCGGCGGTTGTACGACGGACGCGGCTGTATATTCGCTGATGCAGGATCACGCCTACTCGCCTTCTGAGTTCCGGCATGCTGCGGCAAACAAGGCGGTTCGGACGGTAATTGCGGGGAACCCCTTCCCGAAGGCAACCGATCGTGCGACGCATGATGCTGTGCTTGCTGCGATGCAACCGGTCAATTGGTACCAGCCCCTGCCCTTCACACCGGACGCCTATTTCACCGACAAACCGAAAGGCGAGCACAATACGGAATACCATGTCGTTGTTGCGCTCAATCCCTACGACACGAAGGATGAATGGGCGGCAGCGCCGTGCGCAAACAATATGGTGCCAGCGACCAATGGCCCGAAGGACGACTACACGGTCCGCATGGTGTTTTGCCGGGACCAGACGCTGCTTTCTCTGGCCCATGCCACCTTGGAAGGGGAAACGGCGCCAAACGACCCGCGCTTCCGCAACATGATCACACGGACGACCATGGAGTTGTTCCCGCAACGCCGCGACGACCGCGACTGTTTCGGCGCGCGACGTAAGGGCCGCTGCTAGCCGAACGTGTCCCGCAATACCTCCGACCACAATACCGAGGCGATGCCGCTTTTCGGCCTCGTTCTCGTGGCTGTCCTCGTCCTGCTATGGGGATCGAATTTCCCAGCGATGAAGCTGGGTCTTTCCGAAATCGCGCCCTTTACCTTTCGCACCATCAGTAACGCCATCGCCGCCATCGGCCTCTTATGCATCGGCGTCTTGATCATGCGGGAGCCGTTCGCGATCCCGCGTCAAGATTTCTGGCCTGTGGTCGCCGCGGGCATGTTGAACATCGCCGGCTGGCAATTGTTCCTCACGTTCGGCCTGTTGGAGATTGACGCCGCGAAAGCGGTCATCATCGCCTATACGATGCCGCTTTGGGCAGCGTTTCTCGCCCGCTTTTTCCTTAAGGAAAAACTGTCCGTGGTGCGCCTCCTCGGGATCGTGTTCGGGATCAGCGGTGTCCTCGTATTGAATATCGGAAAACTGGACGGTTCCATGTTGTCGGTGCGCGGCGTACTGCTCGTCCTGGCAGCCGCGCTGTGCTGGGCCGGCGGTACGGTGGCCATCAAGATGCACCGCTGGCGCCTTTCGACCATCATGCTGACCGCCTGGCAGGTTGCCGTTGGAACAGTGCCGATGATCATCGGCATGGCCGTGATGGAAGATCCGACTGATATCCGGACCGCGAGCTTGCCCGCGATCGGCGGTATGCTCTACACGGCGATCATTGCGATGGTGATCTGCCATTGGACTTGGTATTCGCTGCTGCGTCTGGTGCCCGCCGCGGTGGCCGCAGCCTCGACCCTGGCAATCCCAATCAGCGGCGTCTATATGAGCGCGCTCGTACTCGGCGAACAGGTCGGTTGGCGGGAGGTCAGCGCTTTGACACTGGTCATAACCGGTTTGTTTTTCGTGTTGGTCTGGCCGGTCCTGAGAGAGAGGCTATCGCGGCTTCGCATCGAGCAGTGAGCGTGCCAGTTCGACAATCTGCGGGTCGATCTCTAGCGCTTTGGCCACCGCCTTTTGTTCCTCGAGCAAGGTGCCGCGCATGGTCCGCCGTTCCGCCGCCGGCACTTCGACAAATTGAACGCCGTTGCGGGCCGCAAGAGTGCGCGAACGTTCCTGACGGCTTGCCATAAGCAGCCGCATCTCTGAAAGCGCTGCGGCCCAACTCTCCATCAGCCAAATCCGCTCATCGTCGAACAAGGCCTCCCAACGCGCCCGGTTGATGATCGGCGTGTAGTGGTAGAAGACCTGGTTGTCGATAAAGCCGTGCCTCACCCCGACGTCCCACAATGCTGAATCGGCAACGAAGTTGTCTGTCGCCAGCAGCCCGCCGACGAGCTGGCGTCGCAGCGCATCGGCGAGATCGCGCACGGCAACACGCCGCGGGGTCGCCTCGAATACCAGGTACCGTGCCAGATCGGCCCCACCACCCGGCACCCGGATGTTCAAACCCTGCAGATCGGCATAGGTTTTAACCGGTTTGTTGGCGGTGAAAATCTGGCCGAAACCAAGATCCAATGGATTGCCCAGCACACGAACACGAAGCGCCTGTTCGAGCTTGTCCCGCAGCGCCTCACCCAGCCTGCCGTCGAAGAGTGGTCTGAGCGTCTGGATATCCCACCCGTAAAACATCGGCAGCGATGGGAGGGCATAGTCCGGTGCGTATCGTGCCAGATGCCACCAGCCGGGCGCACCGAGGTCGTATACGCCCTCTGCCACGGCCGCCGGGATGCGCGCACCGGGATATTCCGTCACACCGTGACGGAAAGAGACCGTAAGTTGCCCGCCCGATCGCGATTTTACGACATCCGCCCATCGCGCCAGCGCCTGGTTCCGGGGATGGGTCTCCGGCGTCGGCAAGGAGAAGTTCAGGACGGTTTGCGCCTCGGCAGATGATACCGCGAGGAGCAGAAAGACCGCCGCGAGGAGCAGTTTCTTCATTGTGCCGCTTCGTGTTGGCTGCTTCGCAGCAAGGCGCAGGAGACTAGGTTTGCCGGTCCCGCATTGTCAATGTAACCATGATTATGAACGGACCAGCACTAGGGAGGATGGTATGGCGTCTTCGGCAATCGACTCGGAAATTTTCGGCGACCTCTTCGGTACGCCAGCAATGCGCCATGTCTTCGCGGACGAAACCTTGATTCAGCGCTATCTTGATGTTGAAGCGGCTCTGGCGCGGGTGCAGGCGCGAATGGGCATCATCCCGGAGGCCGCCGCCGCGGAGATCACCGCCAAAGCCAGCTTCGAACATTTCGACTTCGAAGAATACAAGCGCGGCGTCGCGCGCGTTTCCTACCCGATCCTACCGCTGGTCGAAGGCATCGTCGCGATGTGCAAGGACGGGCTCGGCGAATACAGCCACTGGGGCACGACGACACAAGATATCATGGACAGCGCCCTATCGCTGCAAATTCGCGATGCGGTGGCAATCATCGAAGCCGACCTTGACGCCGTCGCGGACTTGCTGGCCGGACTCGCACGGGAATACCGCGATGCGCCGGTCGCCGGGCGCAGCCACCTGCAGCATGCGCTGCCGGTCACGTTCGGATACAAGGCCGCGGTCTGGCTTTCCGGTATAGAACGCCACCGCGCGCGGTTGGCCGAACTCAAACCGCGCGCCACTTTGGTGCAGTTCAGCGGCGCTGCCGGCACGCTCGCCTCCCTGGGAGAAGATGGCCTCAAGATCCAGGACGCACTCGCCGACGAGCTTGGCCTCGGTCGACCGGAAATCACCTGGCACACCATGCGCGACAATGTGGCGGAGATCGTGAGCTGGATGGGCCTGCTGACCGGCACGCTGGGAAAGATCGGCACCGACGTTCTGATGATGCAGACCGAGGTCGGCGAAGTCTTCGAAGCGTTCAAACACGGCCGCGGCGCCAGCAGCACCATGCCGCAAAAGCGCAACCCGGTCTCCTGCGAACTGATGGTCGTCGCCGCCCGCGCCATGCGCCAGCATGTGGCGCAAATGCTGGACGGCATGTTGCAGGATCATGAACGCGCATCGGGCGCCTGGCATCTGGAATGGCTGACCATGCCGCAGGCTTTCATCACGACGGCGGGTTCGCTGTCCCAGGCGCGTGAGTTGCTGGACGGGCTGGAGGTCGATACCGACCGCATGCGCGCCAATCTGGATATCACAAGCGGCATGATCGTTTCCGAGGCGGTGATGATGGGGCTCGCGCCGCATATGGGCCGGCAGGTGGCGCATGATGTCGTGTACGACGCGTGCCGCGATGCAGTACAGCAGAACAAGTCCCTATACGAGATACTGTCCAAGATGGCGCAGATCACCGATGCGCTGCCCGATGAAGAAATCCGCGCGATGTGCGACCCGGCGAACTATACGGGATTGGCGGGAGAAATGGTCGACCGGATGCTGGACGCAAGAAAACGGTAAGCGGCAATAACAAGCGCTGGTCTAGATGCTCTCGATCCAGGCTTTCAGCGGCACATCCTTGGCGGTCGGCGACGTATAACCACGCCCACCGGTCGGACTGGCGCCCAGCAACTGCTGGCGGATCGGTCCGCAGTTGGGCAGATAGTGCGCCACCTGCATGTCGTCGCGTGGCCGTAGCCAGCGATAGGCATAGCCGTAGAACAGCACGCGGCGCGGCTCATGCCAGTAATTGGCGCTGCCGGAATGCCATAAGCGCCGATCGAAAAAGACCGCGCTGCCCGGCGCGACGCAAACCGGTTCCGCCCCGTAGGGCAGTCCGTCGCGCTTCGTTCCCGGAAAGTCATTGCGCAAGTGGCTGCCCGGCAGGACGTAAAAGTTGCCGCGACCCGGTTCGCTCGTATCGCTCAGGAAATAACCGACTTTCAGCGATACGCGAGGACGCGGCGTCGTTTCCAGATCGAAATTGATCTGACCGCTATCCTGATGCCAACCGAGCTCAAGCCCGTCGGCTTCAAGCGTCTTGCCCGGCGGCGCGGTCGGGTTGACGGTCAAATGGGTGTGATAGAGCTGTATGTTCCAACCCAGAAGCCCCCAGACTTTAGCAAAGGTCGAGGGCAGATCGATCAGCTCCAGCAAACGCGGATCCCTGCCGATCACATCGTAATGGTTCATTCGGGCGTCGGGGTCCGCGTTGGACCGCTTGCGCTCATCGCGGTCAATTTCATCGACCAACGGCAGCAGGTCCGCGACCATGTCAGCGGTGAGTGCGTTCTCAACGATCAGAAAGCCGTCACGCTCGAACCGGTCACGTTCCATCGGCGACAGCGCATGCGCTAGAGCCTGGCCGCCCATCGGCCCTCCTTGCCCCCCTCGCGCGACAATCGTCGCGAAGGGGGAATGCACCGAACAATGTCAGTTGGACTTTTTCAGGCCGTAGAATTCCACCGCATTGTCGCAGGTGATCTTCTTGACTTGCGCCGCACTCAGGCCGGGAAACTGCTCGTCGATATATTTGCTCGATTCCGGCCAGATACCGTCGGTGTGCGGGTAATCCGATCCCCACATCAGCGTATCTTCCGTCATCAGATTGTTGGTGTTCACGAGCATCGGCCCGATGACGTCATACTGGAACGTCGCCTTGCAGTGCATCTGCCAATATTCCGACGGCTTGTGCTTCATGAGATCGCGAAAGCGGTCCTCGAACTCGAAATCCATGCGGTCGAGCGCGTAGGGCAGCCAACCGACACCGCTTTCGCCAAGCGCGATCTTGAGGTTCGGATAGCGGTCGAAGACGCCCGCCCCGATGATCGCCGCAACGATATGGATGAGGCCCATCTGGAACGCCGAGACACCGGTAAACATGGCCGCACGGCGAACCTGGCCGGACGCCATCTCACGCGCAATCGGCGAGGTCGTCGGGAAGGTGTGGAAATGCAGCGGCAACTGAACTTCGTTCACTGCCTCCCAGAACGGATCCCAGCTCGGGTGCCACATCGGGTCCATGTCCCAGGAACAGGACAGTTCAAGCCCGCGCAGCCCCATCTTGGCGCAGCGATGGACTTCCTTCACCGCGGCGTCGACGTCGCCATAGGGCAGGCAGGCGAGGCCGATATGGCGGTCCGGATAGTGGCTGCAAAAATCCACCAGCCAGTCGTTGTAGATACGGAAAACCTCAATAGCGGCTTCCGGGTCCTGCATTTTCGAGGCGGATCCGAGGATACCGTAGATGACTTCGGCATCCACGCCATCGCGCTCCATTTCCTTGAGCCGCATATGCGGGTCCGACACCCGCTGAATGCCCTTCTGGCCGTCTTCGAACATGCCGGTTTCGGCCATGATGTCGACGCGCTTGTTCTGGCCCGGAACGAGTTTCTGGCCGCCCGGTCCAACGCCGTTCAGCAGACCGAAATTGGCGCCCCTCTTGGTCACCCATTGCGGACCGTCGGGCCCGTCCTCGACATAGGGCATACGGTCCTTCATTTCGTTGGACGCTTCGGAGACAAAGAGCTCCGGCGGCATCCACGGCATATCCAAATGGCAATCGGCGGAAACTCGATTGTATTCCATGGCGATTCAAGGCTCCTTTTGCGGGGCAAAAAATTGCTGTCGGGTGCAAGCTTAGGCTTTCGGGCGGGACACAATCAATCCGTCGGCGTACTTTCTTACGCACCCGTAAAATGCGCCACCCTTGCGATGCGCCCCGCCATCGGTCATCGTGCGCCCCGTTCGAAAACCAGATATCCGGAGTTTCCGTCATGTCCGAAGGCAAAGTCGTCGCCAAGAAGGAAGGCCATGTGGGCCACGTCATTTTCGACAATGTGAAGAAACACAATGCCATGTCGAAGGCGATGTGGGATCAGCTGGCAGACGCGATCGAGGCGTTCGATGCCGATGACGACGTTCGCTTGACCATCCTGGAAGGCGCAGGCGAGAAGTCCTTTGTCTCCGGCGCGGATATCTCTCAATTCGAGACCGAGCACGCCAATGTCGACCGCGTTAAGGAATACAGCCAGTCCGTTAACCGGGGCTATGGCGCCGTCCAACACGCCCTGAAACCGACGATCGCCAAGATCGACGGCTATTGTTATGGCGGCGGCATGGGCATCGCTGTTTGCGCCGATCTGCGTATCTGTTCGGAAAAGTCGAGCTTCTGCATTCCGGCGGCAAAACTGGGTGTCGGTTACGGGCACGAGAACACCAAAGTCCTCGTCGACCTGGTCGGCCCCTCCTTCGCCAAGGAAATTTTCTACACCGGCCGCCGCTTCAGTTCCGAAGAGGCCAAGGACATGGGATTGGTGAACCGGGTGGTGCAGAACGAGGAACTCGACGACTACGTCGGCGGTTATGTGGATGCAATGGTGAGCAACGCGCCGCTTTCGTTAAGGACGACCAACCTCACCGTCAATGAGTTGGTGAAGCCCGAATCGGAACAGAATCTCGATCTGTGCAAACAGCTCGTCGAGGATTGCGCCAACAGTCAGGATCTGGCGGAAGGCCGCCGCGCCTTCATGGAGAAGCGCAAACCGGCATTCGTCGGAAGGTAATCCCCCGGTTAAGCAGCCGAGGCTTCCGGCCCTTCGACACCGCCGGGCACGGCGCCACGGTTCCAACTCTCGACATATTCCGCGATGGTCAGCACTTTGATGCTGTTGCCGTCGCGATCGAAATATTCGAACAACCGGCCATCCGGCGCCGACATGGATAGCAGGATCGTGCCGCCCTCGGGGCCGCCCCGTTCCATATGCGGGTCGGCATCCGCCTCGGCCAGCGCGTATTCGCCCTTCTTCCGCACGGTCGATTTGGTCACCGCGCCATCGGGCCCGTGCTCGGTCACATGCTGCTCCCCCTGCAGCACCATCGTCACGGTTGCGGCGATATGGCGGTGCCGGCGGCAATGACCGCCATTGCCCTTGAAGCGCAGCAGCATGTCGAGACGCCCGCTTGGAAGGTCGTAGCCCAGCAAGCTGTACTCAAAATCGATCAGGAAATCCGTTTCCTTCGGGTCGGCGATATGACGCCATTCGACGGAGTCGAGATCGAATGTATCAGACACTCTCGGCATGATGTTCTCTCCTTGTTGGCGGCCTGTTAGATCGCCAAGTCCTTGGTGAAATAGTCCTTGATGACGGTGTCGAAAGTCTGGTCGTTGAAGCGGAACTCATCTTCGCGACCGTCAAAAGGCTGATAAAAGAAGCGCGTTTCTTCCGGGTATCTTTGCTGTCGCGCGTCGATCGCCACCTGAATGACAGCCGATCGTTCCAACACGCGCTGCTCGTCATAGTGCACATCGTCGCCGGCTACGGACAATGCCGCCTTGGCGCCCAGGACGGACTTGCGGCGATGGAATCCAAAGGTCAGCGAGATCCGGAGGTCGGGCGACGAGTTGGCGAAAGAGCCATGCAGCATCTGCCGGTTGACGATGGTGACGTCACCGGCTTCGCAAATCAGCGGCGCGGCTCCCGGCAACTGCTCGCTGCCGCCATTCGCGGCCTTGCGCGCTTTGATATCAATCCGCCCTTCCTTATGCGTGCCGGGCACAACCCAAAGGCAGTTCCCGACCGTGGCCGGGTAGAGCTGGACCTGGAAATTGAAGCCATGGATGAACGGATCCCAGTCCGGTGCGTCCCAATGGGTGACCCCGTCCTGGTGCCAGGAAACCGATCCGCCAAGCCCCGGTTGTTTGACGAAGATCGCATCGTTGAAGGGCACGAAATCCTCGCCATTGATGGACTCCGCGACGGCCAAGAGGCTCGGATGCCCGTATAAGAGCAGCCCGGACGGCATGGACTGGCACATCGAAGACATCAGAAACACCACATCTTCCGGTGCATCGGCCGCCGGTTTGGGCTGCGTCATCTGCGTCGGGTGCCGGCCGCCGAGGAGCTGCGTGCCGCCCCACGGGTCGCCCAGCGGTTTGGAGAAACGATAGGGCGAGCGGGCGTAATCGATGCCGAGCGCGGGCCGGCCCTGTTTGTCGACAGTGGCGTCACGGTTGACCGGCGCGCGCTCGATCATCTCATTGGCGTCGCGCCGCAGTTCCTCAATCTCGTCGCGATCCACAACGCCTTCGAAGACGTAATACCCATGTTTCCGGAAACGGGCCAGGATGTCGGGATGCAGTTTCCCGTAATCGGTGAGGAGTAGCGGCCCTCGGTTGCCAATCTCCTGCGCCAAGCGGAGGCCCGCTTCCTGGTATGCGCGCAAGCCATCGGCATGCTCCGCCTGAGTTACGGTCTCAACAGACGACAAGGCGACGTCATCCATTCTGTTCCTACATTCCTAGAAATCGGATTCGCTAAGGGTAGACCAAACCGTCCGCCATCGCCAACGCAGCGCCCCCCATTGACCGGGCCGGTATGCGCTTATAGTTAGTCGGGCTAGACAGGAGCCACACGGACAGAAACCATGGTGTATCAGGCGAAAGAAACGGGGCCGCAACGCTATCGCGAGGATATCGGCCGCTATTTTGAGGATTTCATCGTCGGCGACGTCTATGAGCATCGTCCCGGGCGGACGATTTCCGAGGCCGACAATCAGTGGTTCACGCTCCTGACGATGAATACCCACCCCTTACATTTCGATGCGGAGTACGCGTCGAAGAGCGAGTTCGGCAAGCCGCTGGTCAACAGCACCCTGACCCTCTCGATCGTCGCCGGGATGAGCGTCAGCGACACCAGTCAGAAGGCCATCGCCAACCTCGGCTGGACCGATATCAAACTCACCGCACCGGTCTTTCAAGGCGATACGATCTATGCCGAGAGCGAAGTGCTCGACAAACGCGAGTCGCAATCGCGCCCGACCCAAGGCGTCGTCAAGATCAAGACGACCGGTACAAAGGCGGATGGCACCGTGTTCATGACCTATGAGCGAACCATGCTGGTGCCGAAGCGCGGCCACGGCGTCGACGACTAGTATCCTGATCGGGAAATTCGGGTTGCCGAATTTTGCGTGAATCAGCACACTAACTTTTTGAATCTAGTGTGATTCAGCTCCCGAAAATCGTCGCATGCAGTGCGACGATTTTCAGAACCATCACACTAGTGACCGGAAGGACGGCTATGCAGACCTCGAGCGAAGACGAAAAACTGATCCTGGCCAGTGTCGAACAATTCCTGGAGCGGGACGTCGTACCGCACGCCATGGAGCTGGAGCACAACGACACCTGGCCGGAGGAGATTGTCGCCAAGATGAGCGAGCTTGGCCTGTTTGGCTCGATCATCCAGACGGAGTATGGCGGACTCGGCCTGTCCTGCAGCACATACGCCAAGATCGTCGAGACGGTGTCACGGGTCTGGATGTCCCTGTCGGGCATCTTCAACTCGCACCTGATCATGTCGTCCTGCGTCCAACGCTACGGCACGGAAGAACAGAAGCGCAAATGGCTGCCAAAATTCGCATCGGGCGAGATGCGGGGCGGCATCGCCTTGACCGAGCCAAATTGCGGCACCGACCTGCAGGCGATCCGCACGCGCGCGACCAAGGACGGCGATGGCTACCGCATCAACGGCACCAAGACCTGGATCTCCAACGGCATCTACGGCCATACTTTCGCGGTGCTGACCAAAACCGACCCGGAGGCGGATCCTCGCCATCGCGGCATTACCCTGTTCCTGGTCGAGAAGGGCGACGGGTTCAAGCATAGCCGCAAGCTCGAGAAGCTCGGCTACAAGGGCATCGATTCCGCCGAACTGTTGTTCGAGGATTGCTACGTGCCGAAAGAGAACATCATCGGCGGCATCGAAGGTCAGGGTTTCAAGCAGATCATGGGCGGGCTGGAACTGGGGCGCATCAATGTCGCCGCGCGTGGCGTCGGGGTCGCGCAGGCGTCGCTCGACGAGGCGGTGAAATATGCCCAGCAGCGCCAGACCTTCGGCAAGCCGATCGCGGAGCATCAGGCGATCCAGTTGAATGTCGCCGATATGGTGACCCGCACGGAGGCCGCCCGCCTGCTGACCTACCGCGCCGCAGACTCCTACGACAAGGGCGAACGCTGCGACATGGAGGCCGGCATGGCCAAACTGTTCGCCACGGAGGCAGCCTTGAAGAACTCCATGGATTCCATGCGCGTGCATGGCGGCTACGGCTATTCCAAGGAGTTCCCGGTGGAGCGCTTCTATCGCGACGCCCCTCTGCTCACCATCGGTGAAGGCACCAACGAGCTGCAGCGCATCATCATCGCTCGCCAGCTCTTCGCACGGAACCCTATCTAAGCGATGCTACCCTTAGACGGTATCCGCGTTCTTTCGGTCGAACAATACGGCGCCGGGCCGTGGGGGACGCAGTACCTCGCCGATCTGGGCGCCGAGGTCATAAAGATCGAGAACCCGAACGATGGCGGCGATATGGGCCGCTCCGTTGGACCCTATTTTATCGACGACGGATCAAGCACTTCTTCCAGTTTATTCTTTCAAAGCATCAACCGTAACAAGCGCAGCCTGACACTCGATCTCGGCCAGCCAGAAGGGCAAGCGATCCTGCACGAGTTGATCAAATCGGCCGATGCGATTACCTGCAATCTGCGCGGCGACGTGCCGGCCAAGCTGGGACTGACGTACGAGACTTTGGGAGCAATCAACCCGCGCATCGTCTGCGCGTTCCTCAGCGCCTATGGCCGCGAGGGGCCGCGGCAGAAGTGGCCGGGCTACGACTACCTGATGCAGGCGGAGGCCGGTTATTTCGGCGTCACCGGCGAGCCGGACGGCAATCCGACGCGTATGGGACTATCGATCGTCGACCTGATGACCGGCCTGTGCATGGCCTACGCGGCCGTGTCGGCGATCCTGAGCGCGCGGGCGACCGGAAAGGGCCGCGACATCGACGTCAATTTGTTCGATCTCGCGCTGTCGAACGTCTCCTACCCCGCCACCTGGTATCTCAATACCGGCCATAACCAGGGCCGCGAAGCGCGCTCCGGCCACCCGTCCCTCACCCCATGCGCCCAGTACAAGACCAAGGACGGCTGGATCTTCATCATGTGCAACAAGGAGAAATTCTGGCCCGCCTTGTGCGATGCCGTGGGGCGGCCGGCTTGGGGCGCAGACCCGCGCTATGCGACATTCAAGGACCGCCTTGCACATCGCACGGAAATTCAGGATCTGCTCGATGAAGCGCTTTCGGCAAAGACCACCAAAGAATGGCTCGAAGAATTCGCCGGTATCGTCCCTGCCGCCCCAATTCTCGACGTGGGCCAAGCGATGGAGAACCCCTTCGTCACCGAGAACGGCAAGATCCAGACCTTGCGGCACCAAAACGGCACCGAGTTCCGGGTCCTCGATGCGCCGTTCGACACGGGCGAGCCGACCCCGGCGCGTCCGGGCCCAGAATTGGGCGAAGACACCGATTCAGTGTTGCAGGCACTGGGCTACGACGACGCGGCGATCGCAACACTGCGCACCAAGAAGATCATCTAACTCGCCAGAAACGCCCTAAATCGACGCGCTACATCTTCCGGCGACACGGTGGGCCGGCCAAGCGTTTCCAGACTGCCTGGCCGGATACGGATGTGGATCATGTGCGGGCCGTCGCTGGCGAAGGCCGCATCAAGTGCCTTTGCGAAGCCATCGAGATCATCCGCCGTCGCGGCACTGAAGTAGCCGCAAGCGAGCGCGACTCGGGCGAAGTCCACGACGCCGGAGACGGTCGCCTGGCCGCCGGTCGAGTCGTGCACGCCGTTATCGACCAAAACATGGACCAGATTCTTCGGTGCTTGCGCGCCGATGGTCGCCATGTTGCCCATTTTCATCAGGGCCGCACCGTCCCCATCGATGACCACGACAGGCCGTTCGGTGTTCAGGGCCACGCCAAGTCCCATCGCGCTCGCGCCGCCCATGGAGCCAACCTGATAGATGTGCTGTTCACGGTCGGCGATGGTGAAGAGTTCGCGGCCGCTCTTACCCGTCGTCGCCACGATGCCGGCATTATGCGGTGTAACCGACAGCAACGTCTCGAGCGTCCCGTAGCGAGTGGGCCGGGCACCGCCCGTCAGGAAATCGCGCAGCGTGTCGCTCGGCGTCGCCAAGGACGACGTTTCCTCCAGCCCCTCGGGTTCAACCGCGCCTTTCGCCATGATGAAGGCATAAGGCAGATCGCATTGGCCCAAGTAGCCGACGGCCCGCTTCAACGCGGGTGCGATCTGCTCCAAGTTATCGGGAAAAGGCTCGCTCGGCACCCGAATGTCGTCGAGCAGCGTGTCGGTAATCTGGCCCATCAGATCGTGTTGCGGTTCGTCTTTCAAGCCCGGCTGGCCGCGCCAGGTGACGATCAACAGGGTCGGTATCTTGAACGGGTAATTAAGCGAGGTCAGCGGATTGACCGCGTTGCCGAGACCGGAGTTCTGGCAAATCACGACGGTCTTGCGCCCGGCCAGCCAGGCCCCTGCCGCAATCGCCACGGCCTCGCCCTCGCTCGCCGCCGGCACATAGGTCAAATCGTCACGCGTGATGACGCGATTGATCATCGGCGTCAGGAAGGAACAGGGAACGCCAGTATAGAAATCGTACCCCGCGGCCGCGGCCGCATCGAGAAACGCGTCGGCCTTGATCACAGCAGGTTCCTCGCACGCGCCAGATCCAGCGCGTCGTCGATATCGAGCCACTGCCCGGTGATATACTGCAGACGGACCTCGTGGTTCTTGGCGATCAGCCGAGTCAACAGGACTGGAACGTCGCCGTCGCGGAGGCTGCCCTCTTGCGCCATCAAATCAAGCTTCCGCGAGACAGCCGCGATGCCGCGCTGGGTCAATTTCGACACCAGGCGGCGCATTTTGTTGAAATTGCCATAACCCGTATCCCCATCGACCATATTCGGGACCGTCGTGGCGGCCGAAATGGACAGGCCGGACGCCCAAATGCCTTGAAACCCGGCTTCTTCGACGATTCGTGCCAAAAGCCCATTATGCGCTTCCATGATGAACGACAACGAACTGGGGTGGAGTAAGCGGCGGAATTGAGTCGTTTTCGGCAGGCTCTCTGCGGGAGCCTGTATTGCGCGGTCGGTGTTCGGTGTCATTATACTGTTACGTCCCTCAGTAACGGCGTTACCTACTGAAAACAACAAAAGGGTTCAAGGACACGTCGCACGCATGACGCGAAATTGAATATGGCTATGGCACTCTCGCATTTGAAGGTTCTCGACCTCACTTCGAACTTATCCGGCCCCTACTGCGCGATGATTTTGGCAGATCAGGGCGCCGACGTGATCAAAATCGAACGCCCGAATGTCGGCGACGACATGCGTCTCACCCCACCCTTCATCAACGGTGAGAGCGCGCCCTTCATGTCGGCCAACCGTAACAAGCGTAGCGTGATCCTGGATCTGAAAACGGAGGAAGGACTGGCCGACTTTAAACGGCTTGTGGCTGATGCCGACATCTTGATCGAAAACTTCAAGCCCGGTACCGCTGATCGTATAGGTATTGGCTACGACGCGATGCGAACCCTGAATCCGCGATTGATTTACTGCTCCATTTCCGGTTTCGGACAGACCGGCCCTTACGCTTCGCGCGGCGGCTTCGACCTGATCAGTCAAGCCATGACGGGTCTGGCGGCCATCTGCGGTGACGAAGACGGGCCGCCTCACCGCCTGCCTATTCCGGTAACGGATATCTGCGCCGGGATGAATGGCGCTATAGGGATCCTGACAGCGTTGGCGGCGCGGGAAAAATCCGGCCGCGGACAGCAGGTCGACGTCTCACTGTTCGAAACCGGCATCGCGCTCGGCTTCTATGAAGGCGCGTCCTTCTTCGCCACCGGCGAGACGCCGGAACGACTCGGTCAACGGCATCGTGGCAGTGCCCCTTACCAAATCTTTGCCACAGCCGACGGGCACGTTGCCATCGGCGGTGCGGCGCAGCGCTTCTGGAGCCTGACATGCAAGGTCATCGACCGGGAAGACCTGGTCGACGACCCGCGTTTCGTGCAGAAAGCGGACCGGGTCAAGAATAACAAGGTCCTCGTCGAGATTATGGAGCAGGAACTGCTCAAGAAAACGACGCAGGAATGGTTCGAATTGCTGGATGCGGAAGGGATTCCTGCCGGGCCCGTCATGAATCACGAACAGATGTTCTCTGATCCGCAAACGCTCGCACGCGATATGATCGCCGAAGTCGATCACCCAACCGCGGGTAACACGCGACTGGTCGGCGTGCCAATCAAGCTGTCGGATACGCCGGGCAGTATCCGCCGCCCGGCCCCGCGCCATGGCGAGCATACCGAGGAGGTTCTCAACGAGTCGATCAATGGCGTTGCCGCAGAGTAACCCGGTCTGTCACTGTGCAAAGATCATTGAGGCTTAATCTTTGAAGACCGCCTAATTACGAGTGCCCGCCGCCGATGCGGCATCGCGCCGGAATATCTGCGACACGATTTCCGACGCCATTTTCCGCCACAAGCTAGTCAAACCCTCACCCAGAGGGTTTGACCCAACCTGCGTGGATTGTGGCCACCGCGTTATCGGCAACGGACATCAAGAAAGGAACACAAATTATTGATATATAACAATAAATTGTGTTTTAGATTCTTGGAATCCGAACATCTAACGGCAAGTAAGACACTGAAATCCAGCGGCGTATATTCTATCGCGGGCCCCCGCTCGCGACGCTGGTGACATAGACCAGAGACAGAATAAAAGCCAACGCGGCACCACCGCACAGTGCAAGATACAGCACTTCACCATCGGACATCGGTTGCTCTTTTTTTAAGGTTGAGCAACCGTAACCGCGGCGCGAGTGCCGCTGCATTGATCTATCTCAAACTGACCGGAGGTTCGGCTGATCCTGATCTTCAGAACCTGACGCCGGGTCATCGTCGTCGCCTTCATCGTGCAGCCGCTCCGCTTCCGCTTTCAACCGGTGAAACGACCGGATCGAAAAGGGAAACGTCATGAGATACATGACGGCCACCAATGTCAGGACATGCCAGGGCCGCCCGGCGAGGCCGGCGAGCATGAGCCCGACAACGACGAAAAACGGCAGCACGTAAGGCTGAGGAACCTTGAAACGCTTGAACGAGTAAGTGGGAACCTGGCTCACCATGAGGCACGCCATAATGACGGACCAGGTACCGACAAAGACCGGTTCCATCACCATGTCCAACCCGAACGACAGATGAATGACGATCGGGACCAGTGACATAAGCGCCCCGGCCGGCGCCGGAACGCCGGTGAAGTAGTTGTAGGCGTATGGCGGGAGTTTTCCCAGCATGCTGTTGAAACGCGCCAGGCGCAAACCGCAGCAGACGATGAAGAACAACGTAACGGCCCAGCCGATCCCTCCGGCGGTCTGCAAGGACCAAAAATAGAGAACCATGGCCGGTGCGACGCCGAAACTTACGATGTCGGAAAGGGAGTCCAACTGCGCCCCGAATTCGCTGGAAGCGTTCAATATGCGCGCCATACGACCGTCGAGCGCATCAAGGATCGCCGCGACAATGATTGCGGCCACCGCATGTTCCCACCGCCCTTCGACGGCGAACCGAATACCGGTTAAGCCGGCACAAGCCGCTGAAACCGTTATAAGGTTTGGGATGAGCTTTCCGACCGTCAGCCCTTTCAGGCGCGGAATTCTTCGTGTGCCACGAAGCCGGCGTCGACGGCGGGATCGCAACATCAGCGCACCTCGCCCAGGGAAGCTTGCGAACTCGCTGTCAGGTCGGCCAATACGGTTTCCCCCGCGATGGTCGTCTGCCCTACGCATACCATAGGCGTTACGCCCTCGGGCAGGAAAACATCGACGCGGCTGCCAAACCGTATCATCCCAAACCGTTCGCCCGCGCGGACGGATTGATCGTTTGCCAGACTGCACAAGATGCGCCGCGCCACCAATCCGGCGATCTGTACGAACGCAATCTCCTGACCGTCTTCCGTTTCCATGCGGACTGCCTGGCGTTCGTTATCTATGCTCGCCTTGTCGAGCGACGCATTGACGAACTTGCCTGGCCGATAGGCCAACCGTGTGATCTTTCCATCGGTCGGTATCCGATTTACGTGCACGTTGAATACGTTCATGAACACGCTGACGCGCGTCAAGGGCGTCTCCCCCATGTCCAGTTCAGACGGCGGCACCGCTTCCTCAATCATCTGAACCACACCATCAGCCGGGCTGATCACAAGGCCTTTGCGCGTTGGTGTCACACGCTCAGGATCTCGGAAAAAATAGATGCACCAACAGGTCAGGACCAAGCCTAGTACCACGAGCGGCGTCCACAACCACCATAACAGGAGCGTCGTCACCAGAAAGATGGCGATAAATGGCCGTCCCTCTCGGTGGATGGGAACAATGACGCCTAACAACGTATCGTGCATGACCGCCTCAACCGATCAAAGAGCCGACGTTCGCGCGGTTTAAACGCAAATTTGGCAGCCGTATCAATCGAATGCATCCGCAAACAGTTGGCCGGGCTGCGACTCCATTACGATATCACGGATGGTGGCAACCTCATCCTTTGAAAGTTGCTCTTTCCACTTCATCGCAGCCACCAGAGGGGCGCGATTAACCGAGAAATAGCCGGTGCCATCCCGATTTCGGCTCGCAGTACTTTCGGCAACGAAATTTTCAGTCTGCTGTGCCCAGGACAATTTCGAAAACTCAAAGAGCCGGCGCGCAGCGGGCACCGCGCAAAGGTCTTCATATTTCAAAACCAAGGAGTTTTCACTCGCAGCGGCCTGGTGGATCGCCATCTCGTTCAAAACCAGCCAGCGCCAAGCGAGTTGATCAAGTAAAGGGAGGTTTTCCAATGTTTTCTGGTCCATACCCCGGTCTTTGGCAGGCTTGGTCTCCCCAATCCCTCCCAGCGCGACGGCGACGGTGAGGGGCAGGTTTCGCGTCCGCCGTCCTGAGATTACAGAGGCGATATGACCGCAAGGATGACGCACGATTATGATGGCTTTCGCGTCGGGCACCCCGGCGAGATAGAGACCGACCCGCCCCATCGAACCAACTGATTTTATAACCGGCACGATCCCCGTATTGCCGCTGTAATCCGCAAAATCCGGTACGTTGATATTGCCGAAGGGCCCAGACAACCCCTTGATACGAGCTAAAGATTTTACCGTGCAGATCGTCGACTTGCGCACCGCGTTTTGAATGTCGGAGTGATAGGCTTTACGCAGGAACGGCGGAGACCCCAGCGCGTTCGAGTTGTGCACGTCCATCAGCTCTTCGGTGTAGCGCGCAGTCGCTTCCTGAAATACCGGAATGCCCTGATCCGAACACAGGAAGGGAATATCGGTATTGCGTAATTCTTTGTCCGGTTCGGCGCTATATAGGGTATCGGGATTACTGTCGAATATCTTGCCGAGCCAGGAAGTCCCCGAACGCGGCGCGCCAAATATGAAAATCATTAAGTCGTATCGTCAGCCGATGGATGATTTCTGTCCGTTGTACACTGTTCCTTCCGTGCGCCCAACCGCCAAACGGGGAACAATCCGCACGCTGCGGTCTTAGCTGCAAAATTATTGAATTTTGACTAAGCGCGAGCAGGTTCCGTGCGAATCCTTATGCCGCCGCGACACCTACCAGCCGGATCAGTTGGTGCGCGGTAACGAAAATACCTGTCCCGGATAAATTAGATCGGGATCGAGAATTTGCCCCCGATTCGCCGCATAGATCGTTGTGTACTTTACGCCACTCCCAAGCGTCCTCCGCGCGATTCGCCACAAGCTATTGCCAGGTTGGACGATGACCAGCGCTTCGCCGGCCAAGCCCTCAACGCGATCCGCACGGGAGAAGGGTATTTCGACGCGTGCCGTCACTCGGCCGGACGCCACCGAGTCGGCGCGCAATTTGTAGATTCCCGGTGACACCTTGTCCTTCGGCTCAACGCGCCATTCCCCTTCGGGAGAGGTCTTCGCCTGACCGACGATCTTGTTGTCCAAATAAACCTGAACACGTTCACCGGATTTCGCTTTCCCGCCGATACTGACTTTCCCCGCCTCATCGTAATCAACGACACCGATCGAAAGGTTCCCTTCGCGAACCCCGTCCCCTTCCGTCGGTTTCTGTAAAACCCGGCTTGGCCCCTTCCCATCCTTCGGTACCAGAACCGCCAAAGGACCGACATTATCCGCAGCGTTGCCCTTTTGCCGCATCTCATCCGATCGCTTTGGCACCGCCAATACGACAACCGAGTCCGATTCCAACGCCTGACCGTCGGGCATTGTGACGGACAATCCCAACTCACGCTTGCCGGACGGGAGCGGTTCTTTCGGCAGAAACACCCACTCTCCGCGGTCGTCTGCCGTCACAGTGCCAATCGATTCGCCGCCGTCCAGAATTTTGACGGTCGCGCCCGGAGCAGCGCGGCCGGCAATTACAGCATCACCATCGGGATTGATTCGCACCACGTCGAATTCGGGTTTCTGCGGCTGCGTCGCCTCCAACTGCCGATTTTCAGGGGATTTCTGCAGCGTATCGGTCTGTCCAGGCCGATACGCGGCGACCGGCGGTGGTGCGGGAACCGGAATGCCTGAGCCTCGTGCGGATTGGTTGGGTGGCGCGGGCGCCGCCGGTTTGGCGGAAGACGTCTCCGCAACGGTCGTTGGCTCGTCGTTCAGCCAAAAGTTAAGGGCGATGGCGACACAAATCACCACCAACCCAAGAACGCCGATGATAAGGAACTGTCTCAATCCGCTTTACGCTTCCCATGACCCTTGCGGCGTGCGCCTTTCGGCCCGTTAACCTACACCGAAAACGGTCCTGGCGACCAGCGATATGAAAATCAGGGTTTATGCGACCGCTTGGATCATGGGCCCTCGTCGGCAGGGAGCGCCCGCAAGAACACCGCGATGGCCTTAAGATCCGATTTGGTGAGCTGACTGGTGCTGTTCTCGACAACTTCGGTCATCGAGCCGCCGACGAAATCGCCATCGGGCAGGCTACCGTCCTCGAGCAGTCCGACGATATCCTGCTCGCTCCAACTGCCGATGCCCTTCTTCTTGTGCGGTGTGATGTTGGAAACGCGCTTACCGTCTGGCGCATTCTTGTTGCCTGCGAGTTCTCGGTCCTTGTCCAGCCCACCGAGCAGATTGCGCGGTGTGTGGCATTCACCGCAGTGGCCCAAGGCGCGAACAATATAGGCGCCGCGGTTCCATTCCTCGGAACGCTGCGTGTCTGGTTCAGCGCGCGCCGAAT
>CAJWOT010000023.1 GCA_913044215.1 uncultured Rhodospirillaceae bacterium
CATTCGATGCGACTTCTGCGATGCTGGACAAAGCGCGCGAGCGCTGCGAAGCGGCCGGGCTGGTGAATGTGAAGTTTGAGCAGGGCGCGGCCGAGAAGATGCCCTTTGCGGATGGTGCGTTCGACGGTGCCGTGACGCGTCTGGCGCTGCACCACTTCGTCGATCCGATGGTGGTCTTAAAGGAAGTTCAGCGGGTGCTCCGACCGGGCGGTGTGCTGGTGATTGCGGACGTGGTCGTCTCCGAGGATGCGGCGGAAGCGGACCTGCAGAATGCGATCGAAATACTTCGCGATCCGTCGCACATCCGCATGCTGCCGCTAACGGAGCTGAACGCTGCGGTGGAGGGCAGCGGTTTCAAAATCGAGTCCGGCACGGTGTGGGACAAGGATCGAGAATTCGAGGAATGGATGGGCATCGTCAACGATCCGCAGCGCTTGAACCCGCTGCGCACCGTCGCGCGCGCCTTGGCGGAAGAGAGCCGGCACGCAGGCATGGGCTTGTCGATCGAGGACGACCGGCTCGTCTTCTTTCACCGCTGGGTGATGATAAGGGCAATCAAATCAGCGTGAGTCACGCCGTTTCGGGATTGGGGTCCTCCAGCAGATCCTTCGCCTCCATCATGGGGTAGATACCCCCGGCCTCCATGACCTCGAGTACCATTTCGGGAAAACGAGTGCCCTGAAGGATTTCGCCGGTTCGTTTGTTGCGCACGGTGAATTGCCCAAACTCGACTTCGATTTCATCGCCTTCTTCGATGAATTTTGAGATTCCGGGGCATTCCAGCGCGAAAACGCCATAATTGGCACAGTTCCGAAAGAAAAGCCCGTTAATCGACTCGGCGATGATGCAGGTTACGCCCAACTCTTTAAGCGACCGCGCCGCCGGTCGGCCGGAACCGGTCCGAAATTCTGGCCGCCGACGATCACGTCACCCTGTTGCACTTCATCCACCTAGCCTTGCCGGTTAGCCTGGAACGCATATTTCGGCTGCTCGTCGAATGGCAGCAACATGACGGGACCGGGCAGGATCAAGTCCGTGTTGATATGATCGCCGAACTTCCAGGTCTTGCCTTGGATGCGCATCAGATACCCCCTACAGGAATTCGCGTGGATCGGTGAGAGACCCGCGGATCGCGGACGCCGCGACCGTCGCCGGTGAGGCGAGGTAGATATCGGCCTCGGGACTGCCCATGCGGCCCTTGAAGTTGCGGGTCGATGCAGTGACGCATTTTTCGTCCGGCGCTAAAATTCCGTTGCTGTACCCGCAACAAGCACCGCAGGTCGAATTCGTCACGACCGCGCCGGCTTCCATTAGGGTCTGAACGTAGCCGCGGCGCATGGCTTCCAAGAAGATCGCCTGCGATCCCGGGGTCACGATGAAGCGGGTGCCCTTGGCGATCTTGTGCCCGTCGACCACCTTTGCGGCAATTTCGAAGTCGTCCAACGTGCCGTTGGCGCAAGAACCGATAAAGGCCTGATCGAGGTGGTGTTGGTCTGCGTCCTTCACGGGGCGCGCATTTTCAACGACCGTTCCCGGATACGCGACCAGCGGTTCGAGCACACTCAGGTCGATCGTCCGCTCGGCCGCGTAGGTCGCGTCGGGGTCGGCGAATTGCGGTTCGAATTCGGCGTCGGGGTTGCGGGAGCGGACGTGGTCTATGCATTTCTGATCGGCTTCGAAAACCGCGAATTCGGCACTGATTTCGGCACACATAGTAGCAAGGGTGCGGCGCGCATTCATGCTCATGCCGGCCACGCCGTCGCCGATAAACTCGACATTGTGCATCGCATGCTCGCCATATTCGTTGCCGATATGAAGGATGATGTCCTTTCCGTTCAGGACTGGCGGCAGAGTCCCCGTCAGCGTATAGCGGATCGTCTCGCAAACCGGGAACCAGGTCTGGCCGGTTGCGCAGACATAGCTCATTTCAGGGTGGCCAATGCCCCGTGCGGCGCAGTTGAACGCCCCGGCGCTGCAGGTGTGCGAGTCGACGCAGGCGAGCAGGGTTCCGGGCAGGGCATAGCCGAAATCGGCCACAAGCTGATGGCAAATCCCGAGGCCGTTATTTACGTCATGGAATCGGGTAATGCCGTGCTTATCGGCGAAACGACGTGCCGCTTTGTGCATGCTGGCCCGCATCGGACTGTCTGCCGGAGCGATATGGTCGAGCATGATGACGATCTTATCTGGATCGAAAACCTGTTTCGGTTCCCGCATGCGGTTGTGCATGAAGTTCTGATCGATGACCACTGCCGTGCCGACATCCACCGTGACAATATCGCCTGGTGTCACGGTCTCGCGACCCGCTGCTCTCGCCAGGATCTTCTCCACCATCGTCTGGCCCATTACCGTTTTCCTTCCGCCGTGCGGGATTTTTCAAATGAGTTGCCACGTGCCACCATGCTTCGAAGAGAAAAGCCATGGCGGTCTGAAGGACAGAATGATGAAACATACGACAAAGCTCCGCAAACTGATCGAAGGGGACGACATCCTGGTCTGTCCCGGGACCTACGACCCGTTGATGGCGAAGCTGATCAAGCAGCTTGGCTTCGAAGCGATGTATATGACCGGCGCCGGGATTTCTCATTCGACGCTGGCGATGCCGGATCTCGGACTGACGACAATGACGGAGATGGTGCATCGCGCCACCCTGCTTGCGGATGCATCGGAACTGCCGCTGATCTGCGATGCGGATACGGGCTACGGCAATGCGCTTAACGTCATGCGCACGGTGCGTGAGTACGAGCGCGCTGGCGTCGCCGGAATCCATATCGAAGATCAAGAGATGCCAAAGCGCTGCGGTCATTTCTTTGGAAAATCTCTGATCGACAAAGAGGAAATGGTCGGCAAGCTGAAGGCGGCGCTTGACGCACGACAGGACGAAGACTTCATGATCATCGCCCGCACCGACGCCCGGACCGCCGTGAGTTTCGAAGAGGCGCTGGACCGGGCGCAGGCTTATGCCGAGGCGGGGGCGGATGTCATTTTCTTCGAGAGCCCGCGGTCGGTGGAGGAATTGACCGAAGTTCCGAAAGCGATCGACAAGCCGGTGTTGGCCAACATGGTTGAGACGGGTCTGACGCCACTTCTGTCTGCGCCGGAACTGCAGGAACTTGGCTACGGCGTCGTAATTTTCGCTGGCGGGCTCGCCCGGTTTCTCGCGCGGCAGGCACAGGGTTTCCTGCAGAACCTGAAGGATACCGGCACGACGGAAGCCTACATGGACCGGATGAATAGCTTCCAGGAGCACAACGAATTGCTCGAACTACCGAAATTCGAGGAAATGGCCAAAAAATACGGTCTGTAAGCGCGGGGGCATGGCGATGGACTACCAGCACATCTCAGTGGAGCGCGGCGGTGAGATCGCTGTCGTGACCTTTAACCGACCGGAGCGGGCAAATGCTTTGAACCAACGGCATATCGAGGAGATCGAGCATGCTGCCCTGAGCTTTCGCGAAGACGCCGTGACGCGCGTCGTTCTCTTCAGGGGGGCGGGTAAACATTTCACGTCAGGCGCCGATCTCAACGAACGCCAGCCTGGAGAGAATCCCGAACCTCTGATGATTCGTCGGCAGCGCCGGCGCGCCGGGCAGCGCTGTATCCAAGCGATCCTAGAGATGGATCAGATCACCATCGGCGCTTGGACGGGCGCTGCCATGGGCGGTGGCGCCTGTATCGCCGCGGCGATGGATTTCCGCATCGGCGCGGAGGATTGCTTCATGTCCTTTCCGGAAATCCTCATAGGCGTACCCCTGATGTGGCAGGCTTTGCCGCTTTGCGTACGCTTGATGGGCGCATCGCGGGCCAAGCGTATGGTGATCAGCGGTGAGCATGTACGCGGCCCCACCTTGCTGGATTGGGGAGTGCTCGACGATATGGTGCCGACGGATCAGGTCGAGGGTCGGGCGATGGAATGGGCCGAACGGTATGCGGTGCAAGCGCCCGTGGCGGCGCAGATGATCAAGCGCAGCGTCAATGCGATTTCAACCGCGCTAGACCGGTCGATCATGCATATGGATTTCGACCAACATTTGCTGGCGAGCAGCATGGAGGATACGGCGGAGGCGATTACTTCCTACCGGGAGAAGCGAAAGGGAGCGTTCAAAGGGAATTGAGCCGGCAAAGGTGTGAAAGCGAAGGCAATGCCGAACCAGTTTCTGGGGCGCCCGGGACTCCTTGGCATACTCTGTGTGCTTGGCGCAGGCGCTACTTTCTCCACCTCAGATATGCTGATCAAGACGTTGAGCGGCGTCTATCCGCTTCACCAAATCGTACTTATCCGGGCCGTCGTCGCTCTCGTGATCATCCTCGGCATCTTCATGCCGTTGGAGGGCGGATACAAAAACCTCCGCTCCCAGCGTTGGCGGTTACACTTGTTTCGCGGGTTGTGTGTCGTCGTTGCAAACATGGCCTTTTTTGTCGGAATCGCCGCGATGCCCCTTGGAGAGGCGACCGCAATCTTCTTTGTTGCGCCGCTCTTTATCACAGCGCTGTCGGTACCGTTCTTGGGAGAGCGGGTCGGCATTCGGCGCTGGATTTCAGTCGCGGCCGGCCTGGTAGGCGTTGTTGTAATCATGCGCCCGGGGACCGAGGCATTTCGCTACGCCGCAATGGCGCCGGTTTTGGCAGCCTTTGCCTACGCCGCCATGCAAATCACGGCACGAAAACTTGGGGTGACAGAACGGGCATCGACGATGGCCTTCTACGTCCAGATCACGTTCTTTCTGGTTTGTACCGCCAGCGGTCTGGTCGCTGGTGATGGGCGGTTCGCCGAGGGCGTCGATAACCCAACGCTGCTTTTTCTGTTGCGCGCGTGGATCGTACCCGCGCAATCCGACAGTGCTGTCATGATTGTGATCGGCATTCTCAGCGCGTTTGGCGCATATCTGATTTCGCAGGGATACCGAATGGCGGAGGCGACGACGGTTGCACCCTTCGAATACATTGCGCTTCCCATGGCTATATTCTGGGGCGTTATCATTTTTGATGAATGGCCGGACACCGTTGCCTTCATTGGGATAGGGTTGATCTTCAGTAGCGGCCTCTATGCATTTTGGCGAGAGAACGTGCGAGGCGCCAACATCGCCGTGGATCATCCTTTACCGCGCAGCCGTTAACCGAATTGAGGGCATGGTCTCCTGCTATTGAGTGAGCCTATATCTCCTGGTCCAAGCTGCCACGCCTCCGCCTCGTTTTCTGATTATCTGACGACGCTGTATATTGCGATGGGAATAGAATGAGGCAATCACGTCATGCAGGTTACGCCAATTGCAGATGGTTTCGCCGCCCGTATTACCGGGGTTGATCTATCGCGGCCACTCGATGACGGTCAGTTCGCGGAAATCAAGTCACTGTGGATGAAACGCCGGGTCGTCTTGTTTCCCGGCCAGAAACTAGATGACGATACGCTCGTCGCCTTCGCGGGACGCTTCGGCCGCCTGTTCGTGCACGCGCAGACCTCGCTGCTGTCGAAGAAGCGCAAAGAGGTCATGGAACTGTCGAACCTGCCGGAGGCGGAGCGCAAGACCACGCACGAGCTTGACTGGCACACCGACCAAACCTACACGCCGCAGCCGGTTTTCGGGACCATGCTGTACGGGCTGGTGGCGCCGACCGAAGGCGGTCAGACATTGATCGCGGATCTAGCCGGCGCCTATGCCAGCCTGCCGGCTGCGCTGCGCGACCGGGTCGAGGGTGTCACCGCGGTTTATTCCGCGGAACCGCGGCCCAAGGTGCGCGAGACGCCGCTCAACGAGGGCGAAAAGCAGCGCATTCCGGACTGCACCCATCCTTTGGTGAGGACGCACCCATATCTCGATCGCAAGGCGCTTTATCTCAGCCCGTTGCACATGAAAACGATCGGCGGCCTGTCGGAAAATGACAGTCTAGATTTGATCCATGAGCTGACGGCCCACGCGACGCAGCCCGCGCATGTCTACCGCCACACATGGACCGTGGGCGATTTGATCATGTGGGACAATACCTCGGTGATGCATCGCCGAACGCCGTTCCCGCCGGAGGTGCCGCGGTATCTTAAGCGCGCGGGGTTCTATCTGCCGGAAGACCGGGCCGTGCCTTTCTAGGCAGCCAAATAATCTTGCACCGCGAGATATAGCGTAACGATTCCGATCACCGCCAAGGCCAGGAGCGCGGCGTTGCGGAAATGACGCTGCCCTTCGCCGCCGAAGAACCGGGCACCCAACCAGATCGCGAGCGAATAGAGCGGCGCGATTATGAGCGCGAGGAGCAGCGATTCGCGCGTGAACAGTCCCTGATACCAGAAGGGGATCATGGCACAGAGATTGAGCGACGTGACCGCACCGATGACGTTTGCGCGCTGCTGCACGGCGGAGCCCGGCTGAGAGAGCGCCAGGATTACCGCGAGCGGTCCGCTGACGCTTGCCGCCCCCTGAATAAACCCGGCCGTTGCGCCCGTGCCCGTCAGCATCGCCATGCCGGGACGCCGGGTCAGTTGCCAGCCGCGCACCAAGATCACGAACATGAGCAGCACGAAAACGGAGATCGCCATGCGCATGATGGCGGGGTCAAGCGTGATAAGCACCATGACGCCAAACGGGGCAACGGCAAAACTCGCCAGTCCGAATGGGAGAACAAAGCCACGCTCACTGTCGCGAACCGCGGCGGGAAGCAACTGTAACGTCGCCGGCAGGCCGGAGAGATTGGCGGCGGGCACGGCTATCACCGGACCGAACACCGCGCTCAGCACCATGACAATAATCAGTGCTGCACCGAAGCCGACGAACCCTCGGATAAATCCTGCCAGCAGTACGGTACCCGCAACTATAGCCAAACCGGTACTGGAGACCGGTCCCAAAAGAGCCTGAAGGAATTCAAACATACTAAGGGCCTGTTCTTGGCGGGATTGACGGGAGCACGATCGAAGCGGAAAGGCTTACGTCTGAAAACCACTAGTAGGGACGTTCCCCGGCGGCGGTGGTGCGGTGCATGAAGCGCGGCTGTGACTCGTCGTAGTCGCGCACCGCGTAATGCATATTGGCCCGGTTGTCCCACAGCAGCACATCGCCGACGCGCCATTTGTGTCGGTATATGTTCTCGTGCCGGGTCGCCTGCGCGTAGAGATATTCCAGGATAGGCGCACTTTCAGCCTTGGTCATACCGATAAAATGCGAGGTGTAGTAGGGATTAACGTAAAGCGCCTTGCGTCCTGTCTTCGGATGGGTCCGAACCACGGGGTGAACGACACCCGGCGGCACCTCACTCACTCGCACGCGGGACGGCACTTCGGTGACCAGGGTTTCCGCATTGTGCTCCGCATCCAGCCCATCCAGAAAGTTGCGCAACGTGTCGGATAGTTCTTCATAGGCCTTGTACATGTTGCAAAACATGGTGTCGGCGACGCCCGGCGAGACTTCGATGGCGTGCAGCATTGACAGGGCCGGCGGGACCTCGCCAAACGAAATATCGGAGTGCCAGAAGTCGTTGCGGGGGCCAAGCTTGCCGGGCCTATTCTCCAGCACCATGACGTCGGGATAATCGTCGAGGCCGCGGCGCGAGCCGAGAGGATGCTCTTCGCTGGGTCCGAACCGATGGGTGAAGGTAAGCTGGTGTTTTGGCTCAATCTTCTGATCCCGGAAAACCAGCACAAGATTGTCATGGAACGCTTGTTCGATTTCAGCGAAGAGGCCGTCGTCAAGTGGCTCAGACAAATCGACGCCGGTGACTTCCATGCCAAGCGCCCCGCTGGTGGGGGTTAAGCTAATGCGTTTATACTGTCGGTCCGGTACGGCGAGGGCGGTCATCGTAGGGCTCCTGTCTGTGTCAGTAGGGACGGTCGCCGGTGATGGTTGTGCGGTGCAACAGTCGGCGCTGCGGCAACGCGTAATCGCAAATCGCTAAATGTTGGGTCAGCGTGTTGTCCCACATGACCACATCGCCGACACGCCACTCGTGTCGATAGGTAAATTCGGGTTTTGTGCATTGTGCCCACAGCTTCTCCAGGAGCAACTGGCTTTCTTTCGCGGGCAAGTCCTGGATGTGTGTCGTGTGTCCCTCGTTGACCAAGATGCCGCGGCGTCCGGTTACGGGGTGCGTGCGAACCACCGGATGGACGACCGACGGTGTTTTCGCCTTTTGCTCCTCGGTCATTTCAATGTGCTTTGTGCCGTCCTCGGCAAGCTTAGTGAAGCGATTTCCCAAACTGTATTCGGCTTTAAGGCCATCGATCAGGGTGCGTTGCGAGACGGGGAGCGCCTCATACGCTGCCGCCGTACTGGCCCAAATCGTGTTGCCCAGCGTCTTCCCCTGTTCTTCGGGAATTTCAATGGCGTAAAGGATCGATCCGCGACTGGGCTCTGCCAGATAGGACAGGTCCGTATGCCAGTACCGGCCGGCGTCCGGGATGCCGATATTCTTACCATCTTCCAGAATATTCGAAACGACGAGAATTTCCGGATGCTCCCGGTGCAGGTACTGCTCCAGCACGTGGACTTCCAACTGGCCGAAATACCGGCTGAAGCGCAGAAATTGCTCCGGCGTTACGGTCTGGTCCCGGAATACCAGGACAGAATGGGTGTTCCAGGCATCGATCATCGCTTTCTGATCCGCCTCATCAAACGTTTGAGACAGGTCGGCGCCCAGGATTTCGGCGCCGATGGCTCCGTCGAAATGTTGGACTTGTAGAGTCATGGTTTCAGCTCCGTTTTAATAGACCGTCGAGGTCGTCACGTTTTTCCATTGCGCTTAGCGTCGCTGCTAGCGCATCCGCTTCCGCCGGCTCGCGGGGCTGCAGACCGAATGCGGCGCAATCGCGGAACTTGGCGGCGATTTGTTCATCCGACAGCGGGTTTGCCAGCGTTCCTGGGACATTCTCCAGCTGCGCCTCCAGAGTGGTTCCCGCGGTTGTCGTCACAGAGACACTTGCGGGGGCGAACTTACCACTGTTCAAATCGTCGACCTTAACGTCCACCTTTCCGATGAATTCGGCGATCCTGGATTCGAGGACCGCATCGTCCTGGATTTCGGCGATCCCAAGGCGTCGTCGGAGCAGGGCGCTTGCTGCGGAGTAATGGATACTGAACTGTGCAGAGACCTGCGGATTTTCCATCGGATTGAAGGTGCCGCCGACAAGCTGGTTTGCAAAAGGAGAAAGAGCAACTTCGACGCGCTCGATATCCCTGTTCACCCAATCGTTGCTGTTTGCCAGATCGATTAGCAAGTCGATCGGAACATGGTTGGCGGTGCAGCTGGGATACTTTTTGATCGCTGTTGCCAGCGACTCATAGTGTGTCCCCAAATCCTGGACCAGGACGGTTGGATCACCTTCGCTATAGAGAGTGTGGTAGCCGAACTTACCCTCGACCGCTTGTTTGGGACCGCTGATGCCGGCAGCAGCGAGTTGGGCGGCAAATACACCAGCCTCCGCCGCGAAACCTGATTGCGCACGCTTGGCAAGGCTTTTCTCCAAAAGCGCCTGCTGCGAGCCGCCGGCTCGGCTTAAGGCGAGACCGAGCGTATTGGTGATTCCGTCCGAGTCGAGGCCGAGCAGCTTTGCGGCGGCGGCCGCTGCTCCGAAAACGCCATGCGCGGCAGTGTAGAACCAGCCTTTGTTCTCAAGGTTGGCCGCGCCGAAGCGGCAGGCGACTTCGTTGCCGAGAGCCACAGCAGCGAGGAAGGATTTGCCGTCCGCACCTACTTGTTCCGCGACCGACCAAGCGGCCGGGACCGTAACAATGTCCGGGTGGACGGAGCCGCGTTCGTAGACGGAGTCGTAGTCCAGTGCGGCTGCGTGCATCCCGTTTACAAAGGCCGCGCCACGGCTGCCAGCGCGTTCACCGCTGGCCCAAATGGTGCTTGTGCCCGTTGCTCCTTCCGTCAAGATCGTCGTGCGCGCAGCATCACAGCCCGGTGCGGTCGAGCCGGCGAGTGCGACGCCAATAGTGTCCAGGACGCGCTGTTTGGTGGATGCGATTACTGTTGGTGGCAAGGCACCGAAATCGGTGCCGGCGACGAACGCCGCCAAACTTTCCGTCGCACTTTGCGTTTCGGGCATCTCAACTCCACATTTCCGTCATTCCAGGATCAATCTTCCTCAACATCGCCTTGGTAGGTCAAATGTGGTTTCAATTTGCCTCACCTGAAAACTGCGAAGTGAGACTTTTAGGGATAAAGGCCCTGCATCAATTCAGAGGGCTGGGGAGCGCATCCAGTCTGCTGATCACGGCGGCAGTGCGAATGTTGGTGTTGTTAACGCGATTCGATCGATGCAACCAAACTGCGTACTGGCCTGCTTTCTGTGCCGCATCGACATCGTTAGTGAGATAGGTGCCCACATGAAGTGCTTTTACAGCCGTGCATTTTCCTCGCATCAAAAACTCTTCGAAGAACCATGGGTCGGGTTTTGCAAATTCACTTTTGTAGCGAATGATGTTTGTCGAAATGATGGCCGAGTGCGGGCCGGTAAGGATCGATGTTGCCGTTGGTTAGAAGGCCGACGCGTGAGCGTCCCTGCAGGGATGAATGTGTCTGATTGGTCTGTCGGCGCGTGATGTGCAAGAGCGGATGTTTTCAAACAGAGGAGCGATTGCGAGGGCGGGCGAGTTGTTTCACAGCTAGTAAAATTCACTGACGGTAAAGCCTGTAAATTGGCCTATAATCACGGTCCGTTGCGCGTATAAGGAGATGCGAGGATGACTGCCGAAATCGTTCGTACAGCATGCCCACACGATTGCCCCAGTGCCTGTGCGCTGGAGGTCGAGCGCCTGTCGCCGACACGCATCGGCCGCGTTCGTGGCAACGCAGAGCTGCCGTTTACCGCGGGCGTTGTCTGCGAAAAGGTGGGGCGCTACGCCGAGCGCGTGCATCATCCGGACCGCCTGACCCATCCAATGAAGCGTGTAGGCGCAAAAGGGGAAGGCAAGTTTGAGCGGATCGATTGGGACGAGGCGCTCGACACGGTTGCCGCGGCCTTCAAGGCGGCCGAGGCTGAATACGGTCCGGAGTCTGTCTGGCCCTATCATTCCGGCGGTACGCTGGGGATCGTGCAGCGCTATGGCATCGAACGGTTGAGCCGCTTGTTTGGCTATTCCGGGATGATCGGAACGATCTGCGTGACACCCGCGATGTCCGGTTGGGCGGCCGGTGTTGGCGGCCAACGCGGTGTCGACCCGGTTGAAATCGCCGAGTCGGATTTGATCGTGGTGTGGGGCGGCAATCCGGTGCACACCAACGTCAATCTGATGAACCATATTCAGAAAGCACGCAAGACCCGCGGGGCGAAGCTTGTGGTCGTCGACGTCTACCGGACATCGACCATGGCGGCGGCCGATATCGGTCTGGTGCTGCGGCCGGGCACCGATGCGGCGCTGGCCTGTGCCATGATGCAGGTGATCCTCTCCGAAGGTATCGCGGACGAAGCCTATCTGGCGGAATACACCGATTTCGATGAGGAGGTTCGCAATCATCTCGGGCAAAAGACGCCGGAATGGGCAGCGGCGATCACGGGGCTCACGGTCGATGAGATTACCGCGTTCGCGCGGCTGTACGGTACGACACAGAGGAGCTACATCAAGTTCGGTGTCGGTTTCACGCGCAGTCGCAACGGCGCGACGAGCATGCATGCCGCCAGTGCGTTGCCGGCTGTTACCGGCGCGTGGGGACATCGCGGCGGTGGCGCGTTCTGGGGCAGCTTCGACATCTGGAACCTGGATACCACATTGGTCAATGCCGACGACAAGGTCGGCAATGTGACGCGGATGCTTGATCAGTCGCGGATCGGGGCGATCCTGAACGGTCAGGAAGATGCGTTGAAAGGAGGACCGCCGATCGCGGCGATGCTGATCCAGAATTCCAACACCGCTTTGGTCGCGGCCGACAGTGCCGCCGTCCGGCGCGGTTTATCGCGCGAGGATTTGTTCGTCTGTGTCCACGAGCACTTCATGACGGCCACGGCGCGCTATGCCGATATTCTGTTGCCGGCGTCGATGTTTCTGGAAGTGGACGACATCTATAAAGGCTGGGGCCATACCGCGCTCACGATCGGACCACGCGTGCTGGACCGTTATGCAGAATGCCGCAGCAACCTGGAAGTCGTTAACGGTTTGGCGAAACGGCTGGGGTCCGACCATGCAAGCCTGGAGATGTCTTCGGAAGAGCTCGTCGATGCGACGCTCGAGGCGTCCGAGCTGGGCGAATTGTCGGAGATCAAGGAGCGTGGCTGGGTCGATCGTGCACCATCCTTCGCGGATGCGCATTTCCTGAGCGGCTTTCGCCATGCCGATGGCCGTTACCATTTCAAACCCGATTGGGCAGCGATCGGTCCCTATCACGAAGGCATGCCTGCAATCGTCGATCACTGGGATGTGGTCGATACGGTCGGGCCGGACCGGCCCCTGCGTCTGGTTACGCCGCCGCCGCGGACCTATCTCAATAGCTCCTTCACGGAGACACCGGGATCGCAGAAGCGCGAACGCCGTCCGACCGCTATGATTCATCCTGCGGACGCTCAGCGCCACGGCGTATCGGACGGCGACATGGTGCGGCTCGGCAACGCGCTCGGCGATGTCGTGATGCACGCGAAGATATCCGATACGGCCAAGCAGGGCGTTGTCATCGCGGAAGGGGTCTGGCCGGATGACAAGTTCGACCGCGGTATCGGCATCAATCTGCTGATCGACGCCACCCCGGTCCCGCCGGCGGGTGGCTCCGCTTTCCACGATACGGCCATCTGGCTGCGTGCGGAGGCGATGCAGGACGCGGCAGACTAGTGTGAGAAACCGGATGCGCCTATGCGAACGCGGTGGGCCTCGGGCTGATATCGGCTAGCGACATCATCTCCCGCGCCAGGCACCCCATGAGTTCCGCCTGGAGCGCCGCGGCTTCGGGTCGTCCGAAGAGGTTTTGCATTTCATCCGGGTCGTCGGCACGGTCGAAGAGCTCGCCATGGTCGAGCCCGTCGTAAATCGTCAGGCGGGCCGTCTTGGTAAGTAACGTCCGCATGCGGAGCGACCGACCGGTATGAACCATGTCGTGGACCTGGTCCTCTTCGATTAAAACGGTCTCGCGCAGGGTCGCGTCCCGATCGTCCAGCAACGGCGTCAGGTCGTGACTCTGCATGCCATGATGCGCTTCCACGCCTGCCAGCGATAGGATCGTTGCGGCCAGGTCGATCGAACCGACCAAACTGTTGCAGACGCCGGCGTTGCGCCCCGGGGTTTTGACGAGAAGCGGGACGCGGATGCAGCCTTCGTAATGCATCGCGCCTTTTAGCATCATGCCGTGGTCGCCGAACATATCGCCGTGGTCCGAGGTGAATATCACGACGGTATCGTCCGCCAATCCGGTCTCGTCCAATGTTTGAAAAATACGGCCGATCGCGCCATCAACCATGGAAACCATGCCGTATGCCTTTGCCGCCATCTCCCGATACTCCGCTTCGGTGGGCGAGAACGGGTTGACGTGTGCCCTCAATGGTTGGCCGCGCTTGCGCTGCATCCGCTTGTATTGCGGCGTCGAACTCTCGTGCGGATCGTCGAAGCTTGAGGGCAGGGGCACGTCTGCCGGGTCGTACATATCGTAGTACTCTCCCGGCGGCGTGAAGGGATGATGCGGGTCCGGGTAGGAGCACACGGCGAAGAAGGGCGCGTCGTCTCGGTGTGCCGCATGGTGGCGAAGGAAGGCCTGGGTGCGCTCGGTGATATAGGTCGTTGGATAGATTTCTTCCGGAACAGATGTGCGCCACACATGGTGTGATGGGTGCGAGATTTCGATGGCATTCGCGGCGCCGCGCAATGTGGCCAGGTCGAATCCGCGCTCCCGCGCCCAATGAAAATAGTGGCCGGTACAGCTGTCGGAATGTCCGACCGACAGGTCAACCTGGGCAAAGCCGTAATAGTCGTCCGGCATTTTGACCTGTTCAGCCATATGCCGGTTTACGTCTTCGTAGAGATCCCAGCCCTTCGGCAAATCCTCTATTCTGGAATCATTCGGTGGCAAATCAGGCAGAGCGCGGGCAAGCTGTTCAGGCGAGCTTCCCATGTTCTGAAGATGACATTTCCCTATATGAGCCGTGTGGTATCCGGCTTCTCGCAGGCTGCGCGGAAAAGTCCGTGCTCGGGGGTCGAGAGGAATGCCGTTGTAGCGCGTACCATGGAGGGAAGGCATACGCCCGGTGAAGATTGTCGAGCGATTCGGCATGCAGATCGGGTTGGCGACATATGCGCGCTCGAAGCGCATCGATTGCGTGGCCAAGGCGTCGAGGTTCGGTGTCTGCACCACCGGGTTGCCGCCGAAACCCGTGAAGTCCGGACGGTGCTGGTCGGTCATTAAAAGTAAAATGTTGGGGCGCTTGCCCATGGTAGAACCTCCGACGGTGATGGCTAACGGTTGGGGAGTAGGCGGTTTTGGCGATTACGCCCGCCATAATTAGGGGAAGAACGTGTCGTTTGTTGGCGCATCTCCCGGTGCGCCCGAGACATCCTCTGCTTTGACGGTTGGATCTGTACCGTCGTGTGGAAACCATACAAATTCGTCGCCGAGCCAGCGGGTCGACACTGGCAGCGCGGCGTGTTTTGGTAGATGCGTTGCCACGCGCGCCAAGCACGATCCATACCGAGAAAATTTACGCGTCGTCCGCCTCCAGATCGAATCCAACGATATCGAAATCCTCCCGGTTGGCCTCGATATCGGTACATTCTTCGCCTGTCGCTGCGCGCATCCAGGCAGCACTGCTGTCATTCGGCCCGTTGAACGACCCCGGTGCGCGTAGTATTTGCCATCGCGGTGCGAGCCGCGTACGAATTCTAATGACGAGTTCTTGACCGAACAATCAGTCAGTGCGAACCACGCCGAACAGATCTGCTGCCCCATGAAGGGCCAATAAGGGACGTCCTGATGCCACGGTGTCGGCGCCGCTGTTTCGGGTTCCTTGATGCGTAGGTGATCGAAATAGAAGCGCGAGCTGGCGCTGCCCAGGGCTTCCGCCGCGAGCTGCGCGCAGCCCGCTCGCGGATGAAAGCATTGATCTCGGGATCGTCCTTCCACAGATTACGATCCGTAAAATTGCGGGATCGCGCCGTGCCCGTGTTGCCATCATTAGCCCAGCGGCTCGGGGCGGAAAGCTGACGCTCGGGGACCGGGAGTATGCGGTCGACCCAGGAGCCGTCGAAAGCCCGGGGTACGTGCACGACGCCATCCCGCCTTGAAGGCGACGTGCTCGGCGTCGCTGAGGCTGCGCACTATTTGGGGTCCTCTTTCGGCGCGATATTGGGAATTCCCTGCATTAGTCCTTCGGGCACCATGCTGATAAGTTCATCGACCGTGAACATACCCTCATCGTCCTGCTTGAAGATCGATCGCGCTTCTTCCCCGAAATAGTAGGTATGTATTCGTGACCGCTCGGCGTGGAAAAGCTGGCCGTTAACATCTTCCGCCGCGTCCGTCGCCAGGTAGGCGACCATCGGCGCGACAAATTCGGGCCCAGGCATTGCCATACGAGCATCGTACTGCGCCTGGGTCAGCAATCCGGCATCCAGGCGTCGCTTCCAACCGGCGATGACCGCATCGTTCACGGTCATTCGCGTCGCCGCCATCGGACACATGGCATTTGCGGTGATGCCGTAGCGGCCGCATTCACGGGCGATGGATCGTGTCAGCCCGATAATTCCAGCCTTGGCCGCGGAATAGTTGCACTGTCCCACGGAGCCTTTGAACGCATCGGAAGAGAAGTTGATGATCCGGCCATGCCGTGCCGTGCGCATCACCTTGGTGGCGTGATGGCACATATTCCAATGGCCCTTGAGATGAACTGAGATGACCGCGTCGAAATCGTCTTCGGTCATGTTCCAGATCATGCGTTCACGTAGCATTCCGGCGACGTTCACCAGGATGTCGATCTTGCCGAACGTATCGACGCAGCTCTTCACCATCCGCCCGGCATTGGCGTAGTCGGCTACAGAGTCGTAATTGGCGATCGCATTACCGCCTGCCGCCTTGATCTCCGAAACGACGTCGTCCGCAGGCGCGCCTTCCTCCGCCTCGCCACCGCGGCCAACACCGGGGTCGTTGACGATGACGCTGGCGCCTTCCTTCGCCAGCAACAGTGCAACTTCTTTTCCAATGCCCCGGCCGGCGCCGGTAACGATGGCGGACTTACCTTTGAGATTCATTCGGTTGCTCCTCACACGAGATGTCGGTTATGGGGACGGCGTTTCGACGGAATGTTTTTGGTTACGGACGGCCATTCCACGTTTCGCCGAGTGGATTGAGGCGAATGCCAGCACGTAGTCGCTGCCATGGCAAATTCGCCGGGTCTGCAATCATGGGCCCGGGAGCTGCGCAGACGAGAATTTCTTCTGCAATTGGCGCGAAGTCCGCGCGAAAGTGGACCGAACTTTTATTGACCAGAATGTTCTCTTCCGTGGGTTCGATGCCGACGAAGCGGTACATTGCCTGGTCGGCCAGCTGTACCTTGTTGCAGGCCAGAACCACGCGAGTGCCACCCACTTTTACGCAAGCGGAAGGACCGAGATTGAATTCGGCGCCTTTGTAGAAGGGCCCCGTTGCGTCAAAACGGCCGTCATGCAGGGTCTCCACGCTGTACAGCGCTTCGAACGGGTCGTCGCCGTCGAACCCGGAATGGCCGCCGAAGGTCAAGTTGACTTCTGCGCCGACACCGGCCCGGTGCACGATCTCCGCCGCGGTCGGGTCGACCATGAGACCAAGCGATGCCTTTTCCGCACGATTTTCGACCAGAGCCCGCAACATACCGGCGGTATTGCTGTCGCCGCCGGCTCCGGGATTGTCCTGGGTGTCGGCGATGACGATCGGGCGCGTCGCGGTTGTGGCAAGCCGCATCGCTTCTTTAACGCCACTATCAGGATCGAAAATCGTCCCGGCGAATGCCGCTTCCAAGGCATTCACGTCATCGGCCAGACGCTGGCAGGACGCGCGCGCCGCTTCTTCCGTCCAGCCATAGGTAAAGACTGAAGGGCCGCAGTGATGGATGTCCGCGGCGGGAAAGCCGGGCGTGAAGGAGGCATGCATGACATCGCCTTGCTCCATCTCCGCCAAACGCTGATAGAGGCCTTGGGCGGGCTGCATCATGGTGCACTGCCAGTTCAGCGGGATCAGGAATGGGATCTGCTGGAACGCTTTGGCGGGTTTTCGGCCGCGTCTAATCATCTCATCGATGAGACGGGCGGTTCGCGCGCCTGTGTCGGCCATGTCGACATGGGGATAGGTACGATAGGCGACCATGAGGTCGGCGTGGGCCATCATCTCCGGCGTCGTGTTGCAGTGCAGGTCGAGGCTGGCGACCAGGGGCATATCTGGGCCGATATAGTCGCGTACGCGCCGGAGCAATTCGCCTTCACCGTCCTGCAGATGCTCGGTTACCATCGCGCCATGCAGGCACAGATAGACTGCGTCGAACGGTGGCGCGCTTTTAAGGCCATCGAGAATTAACCCGGCAATGTGTTCGAACGCCTGCTCGGTTACCACGTCCGACGGCGCGGCGGCCCCCCAGGTGAGTGCTGTGACATGGTGCTCCAGCGCCTCGATTTGTTCGACGAACCCGGCGATCGGCAGGTTTTTGCCTTTCACCCGCGGGAACAGATCCGGCCCGGTCGTCAAGGGAGGGCGGCTGCCGCCCGTCGTGAAAGCCTCTAACCCCGCCTTGGTCGGCGCGAAAGTATTTGTTTCGTGCTGGATGCCCCCGATAGCGATGAGCGCCATGGCCCGTCTCCCCTGAAGTGTTCGATTTGAGTGTTCAATGAAACAGCGTGCCGCCATTCACGTTATACGCCTGCCCGGTAATCATCGCTGCCTCGTCGGATGACAAGAAGGCGATCAGGTTTGCCACGTCTTCGGATTCGATGATGCGGCCGAGCGGATTCGCCTGTCCAAGTTGCTCGACGAGCTGAGCCCTGTAGGTCTCCAGCGGGACCCCTTGCTCTTCGGCCGCCGCCTGTTCCTGATAGCTCATCCGGTCCGTATTGACGCTGCCGGGGCACACGGCGTTGACCGTGATTTGGTGCGGCGCCAGGTCGAGGGCAGCGCATTGCGTCAAGCCGAGTAGTCCGAACTTTGTGGCGGAATAGGCGCCGCCGGTTGCCTTGCCGCGCTTTGAGGCGTCCGACGCGGTGTTGACAATACGTCCGCCCTGGCCGTGTTCGATCATGTGCGGCGCGGCGAATTTTGTTGCCAGGTAGACGGCTGTGAGATTGATATCGAGGAAGTGTTGCCATTCGGCCTCGTCCAGCTTCCAGATTGGAACGCGGTCCTTGCCGATAATCGCGCGCGCATTGTTGACCAGGATATCGATTTTACCGAACTGTTCGACGACGGCGTCGATGAGGTCGCTGATTTCCGCGCTGATGGACAAGTCGCAGACAAAGGTCCGGCATTCCCGGCCAGTGGCGCGAACCTCATCGGCGACGCTTTCGATCCCGCGCCATTGGTCACCGCGCTCCTGCGGCGGCAAATCCGACTGCGGCCGCGCGACATCGGTGATCGCGATGTCGGCGCCGAGTGCCGCGAGCTTGAGTGCGGTGGAGCGGCCTATTCCTTTGCGCCCGCCGGCGCCTGTGATGAGCGCGACTTTTCCTTGGAGACTAGACATGCCCTTTTCCCTTGCTGTCGCGTAAGCTCGAATGCGAAGCGCGTTGCTCCGCTTGTTTAGAGGTACGCTAACCGTCACCGAAGAGGACGATTATAAGCATGGACGATTTTCAGCACATAATTTACGAGGCCGACGCCGGTCGTGCGCGGATTACCTTGAACAGGCCGGAGAAACGGAATGCGCTTTCCGTGCCTTTGTTGGAAGAATTGAACGTCGCCCTCTGGGAAGCGGACAACGACAAGGATGTACACTGCGTGATTTTGCGTGGTGCCGGTTCCTGCTTCTCCGCTGGATATGACTTGACGCCGGGCCTCAACAATCCGCCAAGCGGTGGACGTCCCGGACGAACCTATCGGGACGGCGGGATTTATGCCGAGCCGACGATCGATGATGATATCTGGCGACTGGAATACAGCCAGCGTTTGCGCATGGTTCTTTTCGATATGCACAAACCCTCGATCGCCCAGGTTCATGGCTATTGCCTTGCCGGCGGCACCGACATCGCACTGCTTTGCGACATGGTGATCGCGGCCGACGATGCAACCGTCGGCTTTCCGCCAGCACGCGATCTTGGTTCTCTGCCGAACCAGATGTGGGTCTATCACTGCGGACCGCAATGGGCGAAGCGCCTGCTTCTGACGGGGGATACGGTCACCGGTCAGGAGGCGGCATCGATCGGTCTGGCGATGAAATCGGTGCCGGCCGAGCTTCTGGAAGCCGAGGTCGAAACGCTGGCGGATCGCTTGGCGATGATCGATGCCGATCTGCTTTCCGCAAACAAGCGCATCGTTAATATGGGGCTGGAGCTGATGGGCGCCAGAACCTTGCAAAGGATGGCCGCGGAAAATGACGGCCGCGCCCACCTTGCCCCCGGCACGCGCTCTTTTCGTCAGGTCGCGAAGGACAAGGGATTGAAGGCCGCGTTGGCGGACCGCGACCAAGGCTTCGGCGACGGGCGCGCGCGCGTACACGGGCCGGAGCAGCGCGATCAAGACGGAAATCTGATCGATTGAACGAACCGGTCAGGCGGCACAAAAGTTGTCCCGCTCTATGTCTAGCATCGGGTATTGTGCCGCTTCATAGTGGGAAAAGGACGCGACATGACGCATGGGATGGTGTGCGCGCCGCAGCCGGAAACGGTTGATGCGGGGCTCGATGTATTACGCGACGGCGGCAACGTCATGGACGCCGCGATTGCGGCGGCATTCGTGCAAACGGTTGTCGACCCGCAAATGTGCGGGATCGCGGGGTTCGGATCGATGCAGGTCTATGACGCGGAAACCGGCGAACACACCTATATCGATTTTCACGGTCGCGCGCCGTTGTCGGTACAGCCGGACCAGTGGGAACATCTGATCGTTCGTGAATGCGATGACGGCTTCGGTTTCGTCCTTGAGGGCCAGGTCAACGAGATCGGCTACACCTCGATGACCACACCCATGACCCTTAAGGCGTTTGCGGAAGGCCTCGAGCGGTTCGGGACAAGACCGCTTGCCGAACTGATACAGCCGGCGATCGCCTATTGTGAGGAGGGCTTCACGGTTCGTCCCAAGGTCCACGGCTTCTGGCTGCAGCCGGCGCAGAATGGCCGCATCGAGCGGATACGGGTCACCAATGAGTATCCGGCGTCTGCCAAAATCTACCGCAAGGCGGACGGCAGTCTCCACAATGTCGGCGAAACGCTGAAAAATCCGGACATGGGACGCACTTATCGCCGGATCGCCGAGGTGGGGGCGGAGGATTTCTACACCGGTGAGATTGCCGCGGCGATCGACGCGGACATGCGTGCCAATGGCGGGCACATCACGCTGGACGATTTGGCGCAGTGCGAAACGGAGACCAATGAACCGCTACGCGGCACTTATCGCGGCTTCGATGTCGTGACTAACCCGCCGCCCGGGGGCGGGCTGATGGTTCTTGAGATGCTGAACATTCTCGAAAATTTCGACCTCGCGGCGATGGGGTTCAACACGGCGAATTATGTGGCCACGGTGGCGGAGGCGATGAAGATCGCCACCGTCGACAAGGATACGCGTATGGGTGATCCGCGCTTCGTCGACATCCCGATGTATGAGCTGATGTCGAAAGATTATGCGGCGACCATGGCGGCGCGTATTCGCAGCGGTGAGAAAACGCCTGTGCCGCGCGTCAATGCCGGGGCGCCGGAAAGCAAGGACACGACGCATATCTGCGTCGCCGACGATCAAGGTAACGTCGTCAATATGACCCACTCCCTGGGGTCGAGTTCCGGCGTGGTGACGGAGGGTCTCGGCTTCATGTTCAACAATTGTGCGATGGTGTTTGATCCGCGGCCGGGGCAGCCGGGATCCCTGGCGCCCGGCAAGGCTCGCTTCACCGCGCTGTGCCCGACGATGCTGATGCGCGACGGCAAGCCCTATCTGGCGCTGGGGGCGCCTGGCGGCACGACGATCACGATGGGCGTGCTGCAGACCATCCTCAACGTGGTCGATTTTGGCATGAGCGCGCAGGAAGCCGTCTCGGCGCCGCGCTTCTGCGCCCTGTCGGACACGATCGAGCTAACCAACCGCATCCTGCGATCGACGGAACGGGACCTGCAGGCGCGCGGCTACCCGACCATGCGCTACGCGGTCAGTTACGCCACCCCACTGGTGCACGCGATCCGGATGCGCGACGGTGTCCTCGATGGCGGCGCCGATCCCGCCGGCGACGGCATGGCGGCGCAGATCTAGGCGGCAGCATGGCAGCGGACTCCGCCACCTTGGTCGCGCGGTTCTACGACGAGGCCTGGAACCAGGCGGACGAAACGGTTGCGCGTGAAATCCTTGCAGAGGATTTCAGCTTCCGCGGCTCGCTTGGTCCGGAGCGGCGTGGGTAGGACGGCTTCATCGACTATATGCGCACGATCCACGCGGCGCTGGGCGCGTACACCTGCACCATCGACGATTTCGTCGTGACCGGCGACAGCGTCGCCGCCCGGATGACCTTCGAGGGCCGCCATCGTGGCGACTTCTTCGGCATGGCGCCCGCTGGCAAGACCGTGCGTTGGGCCGGCGCGTCCTTCTTCCGCATGGCCGAGGACCGCATCGCCGAACTGTGGGTGCTTGGTGACGTTGATAGCGTCAAGCAGCAGCTTGGCGGCGACGCCTCGGATTCGTTCTAATCATGGGGGTGCGGATCATGCGCCACATCCTCATCCTGCTGAGCTTCTTCATGGCACCCCTTGCGGTCCTCGCTGCCGCAGAGATGCCGCAGGGCCAGGTCGTGCTCACAATTGTCGGCGCTGTCGAGAAGACCAACCGTGGCCCCTTCGATCCCTTCGACAATGCGTTGGCGAAAGCCCACGACATGACCTTTCAGCGCGCGTATGCCTTCGACCGCGAATTGCTGGAGGCGCTCGGCACCAAGACCCTGTCCGTGCAGTACGCCGGCTGGTCGAAGCGTTGCCGATTGATGCGTTAAGCGGGGGAAATCTCAGACCGGAGCGTTACGACGTTTCGTCCATCCTGTCATGAGTAATCGAGTTCTTCGACGACGTTCCTTGCTAAATGGATTCCAAGCCCGCCGATTTCACGATCGTCGAGCGCTTCCGATAGATCCGGCGCGTCGATATGCACGGGATTGAATGGAATGCCGTCATCTCTCACGACGGCCGTAAGCGTTTCACTCTGGCATAGGAAACTAACTTCAATCTCGTGTGCGCCGTCATCTGTGTACCCGTGCGCAATAACGTTGCGGATTAATTCTTCCAGCGCGAGTTGGAACCGCCACGTGATGGTTTCCGATATTCTGTTGGCAGCGGCAAAGGCTTCCAGCGCATCTGTTATGGTCGCTATTTCCGATAACCGATTATGGATTAACAGTGTTTGTACCGCAGAATTGTTCCCGCCGCCGATTTCTGAGGACATGCAAACAGCCATGGTCCATCCTTGCCTTGCGTATCCTAAACAATTCAATAATCGAAACACCAGCCAATGCCGATCCTCACAATTTGGCCAATGAATAGGCTCTGGCGGAGGGAAGGCGGGGTAAACACGGAAAAGGAAAACTAGATGACCGGGAAAACGCTGCTTGATCCACATAGTCCGCGTGCCAAGAAACCGCCGTTTGCAATGGGGGTGCATGTCGGTGACACGATCTATGTCTCTGGCCATGTCGCGCAGGACAAGGATGGGAACGTTGTCGGCAAGGATGATATGGCGGCGCAAACGCGCCATGTTTTCTTGAGTATCCAGGAAGTTCTGGCAGAGGCCGGGGCGACGCTAAAAGATGTCGTAAAGATTACGACCTACATCACTGATATGGAAAGATATTCAGAATTCAGTGCCGTTAGGTCCGAATTCTTCCCTGATGCGGGCATGGCGAGCGCGACGGTCGCCTGTTCGGAGCTCGTTCGGCCGGAGTTCCTGGTCGAAGTGGAGACCATTGCTGTCAAGGGATGCGGTGAGTAGCTATAGGACGTACCTTTGAGAACCGGTCAACCGTTACCAGTCCGACTACACGGCGTCGAAAATCATCCGAAATGCGTCCTCTTGGAATGCCTTAAGCGTTGTCGCTTTGACGTTTCCAAGCGAGCTGATGCGGAGCACGAATGTGGCAGCTGTCGCATCGTCGGGGAATTCCGTGATCGCGACGATGTCGTAGTTTCCCATTGTGAAGTAGAATTGTCTGACTTCGCCGCCTAACTCCTCGGCCATCTGCCGCGCACCGTCTGCGCGATTGGCGGACTTCTTGCTGTTTCGCAGACCTTGGTCAGTTTAATTTATGAGATTGATATAGACTGGCATAGCTACCCCGGGAATTATTTAGCGCCAATTCTTGAAACCAATTATCCTCCGTACGATTTACTTGCAGTGCACGCATACATGTTACAGTGCATATGCGGCGGATTGGTAGGGCCATTCGGAAACCTGAACGACGCCCATTCCCAGGCCGCATGTTGCTCATTCGTCTGACCGGTGTAACCCAGGAAGTAGCTAAGATGGATATGGAAATCCCGCGCCTGACCACACTATCCCATGGCGGTGGTTGAGGGTGTAAAGTAGCACCGTCGGTGCTTAACGACATCCTTTCGAAATTGCCGCCTCAAGCGGCCAACCCGGCTTTATTGATCGGTCATGAAACCGGCGATGATGCTGCGGTATACAAGATCAACGACGAACAAGCGGTCGTTGCCACAACCGACTTTTTTATGCCAATTGTCGACGATCCCTATGACTATGGTCGCATAGCGGCCACCAATGCGCTTTCCGATGTCTACGCTGTCGGCGGGACTCCGATAATGGCGTTGGCTATCGCCGCGATGCCGATGAACCAGATGCCGCCTGATATGGTTCAAAAAATCCTGTCAGGTGGCGCACAGGTATGCGCGGATGCGGGCGTCCCGGTTGCGGGCGGGCATACAATAGATGCCGTTGAACCCATCTACGGCCTTGCAGTTGTCGGTCTGGTCCATCCAGATCGAATAAAGCGGAATTGTGAAGCGCAAAATGGTGACAAGCTCATCCTCGGGAAAGCTCTTGGCGTTGGCATCCTCGGTGCGGCTATGAACAAGGATGAACTCGATCCGGAGGGCTACCGCCAGATGGTTGAAACGGCGACTAAGCTCAATGCCGTTGGTGCTGAGCTCTCGAAGTTGCCCGGTGTCCATGCCCTCACAGACGTAACCGGGTTCGGTTTGATTGGTCATTTGCTGGAAATCTGCCGCGGGTCGAATTTGGCCGCGACCGTCGATTGGAACGCCTTGCCGATTTTGCCGGCAGCAACCCAATATGCTGAGCGGGGATACAACACCGGCGCGGCCGGCCGTAATTGGCAGAGTTTTGGGCAAGATGCGACGCTGCCGAACGGATTGCCGGAATGGCAAAAGAATTTGCTGACTGACCCGCAAACGAGCGGCGGCCTTATGTTGAGCTGCAAGCCAGAAATTGCCGACGAGGTTCTTGCAATCTTTGGAAGTAACGGGTTTGCGGATGCTGCGGCAATCGGAGATATGCAGGAGGGGCTGCCGCACGTGACCGTATCGACCTAGATTGGGTTGATAAAAAGATTGGCCCGCCTCGTTGAGAGGATGCGTGCGTGTGCGCCCCTGGAAGTCTCGTTTTAATAGGGCATTGCACAACGACTGTTGTTTGCGGGCTTCCTAGGGGTGTGGGAAGCCTCAATCGGAGTTTGGCTTGCCGGAATTGCGGCTAATTTTACGATCGGTGCTTGCAGCTTCTACGTCTACGGCAAATTCGAGTCAAAGATAGGCGTGACGTGAGGCGCAAACCGGCACACGTTCTTAAGCGGAATTGTAATACGTTCCTTTGCCCTGCTGGGGCAGTATTCCTTCCCCCTTATGTACGATCACACCAGGGGCTGCAGGGCGTTGGTCTTCTCGCAGCCAAAGCCTGAGTATATGCCGCCTTAGTGCCGGGTCCGGCGAATCTTCAAATGCTGTCCTCGTGTGCAGGACGCAGCAATTGTTTGTGAAACTCGCTTCACCGGCCTCGATGGTCAGATCCAGTCTGAAGTCTTCTCGGTTTGCCAAACTTTCAAACGTATCCAGAGCTTCGACCTCCCTGTCGCTTAAGGACACATGCCCTTCTTCAACGGCCAGATCGATATATCCCCGAATACAAATGACGCTTGGCACGCCATCAGTGATCGAAATGGTTGGAATTCGCTCCGGCGTGACGATCGGTTCTCCCGGCGGCTGCTCGCCAAATCGATGATGATGGAACCCGCTGTACAGCGGTCCTACGAGATCCGGCTTTGTTGCGAGCATCTCATTATGTACGGCGAGCGCGCTGGCATAGCCGCTGATGCCGCCTTTAACCGCCTTGCGGAGACACAGCATACCAATGTGATCGCAGCGATCTGTGTGAAGTTTTAACTCTCGGCTGCTTCGGTAGGCCCGTTCGTTCCGGTCTTCTCCGCCGACATTGACCACATCTGCGATCAATTCACCGTTGGCGCTTTGCGACACTGGCCGTCCGAAATGCGTGCCCAATCCCAAGAAAAGCAGCCTGAGATCTTCCAACGGCAATCGGTCTGTCGGAAATCCCCGAAGCATTAGAAGCCCACGGCCGTGCTGAATTTCCTGGCTCCAGGCTGACACGTCATCTTGAATCGCGGTCAGCGGAAAGGTTTGGGGATTCAGCTCTTTATGATCGCCGCCGGTTTTTTTGAATGCTGCAGTTTGCGCTTCCAAAGCGTCGACCTGGCGCGCTGAAAGGTCGATAGAAAAATCGTCTTTGGAGCTGAAATCCGTCGCTTTCCAGCAGGCTGGATGATCGATCGGCTGCATTGTCGCGTGAGACATTCTCACCTTCCGGGTGCATCTGCGTCAGAAAATTGGACCGCAACTCATAATGGCCAATCAAAGCCATGAAAACAATCAGCTACACCAATTGGGCTGGTTTGCGTGCAATTGAGCCGTTGTGTTGGGAACAACATCTTTGGTCGCAGGATCATCGGCAGCGTTATCGTTGCTTCGTTTTCTCGCCCACGCCACCAATATCCAGGGCGGAGAGCATCACGGACTACCAGGTTTTGCGTTTATTCATGCCGTGAGGCGTTCGAGATTAGAAGATATGAGAAAGGTTGGGTGTGCGTAGTAATTCAAGTTTTTTCATCCGCGTGACGAATTGTCTTGATTTGTACTTGATACTTCGATTCCAATATTTTCCGCTTCTTAGCGGGAGCGACTTTTGATCGTGGAAGGTGACATCTCCATTCTTGCGGGCCGAATGCCTCTTGGCGAAACGCCGGATGCCCCTAATCCGGGGCCGTCGGACGCGATTTCCGCGCGAGGACCTCGCTTGTCTCCCCTTTGGGCATTGGTATTTGTTTTTTGCCTTGGCCTACTATCATGGGGCAGGATTGCTGCAGCGGTCCTTACGTCCGCCTGGTAAGTAACCGCTTTTTCGATATTCTCGAACGCTATGCAGCGCCGAGTTTGCGTCAATTTCCTTCCGACAGCGCCCTGCAGAACCGTCACCTGCCTGCACTGAGTTTATAGGTTACCAACCCCTGGGCGATGTTTCTGCTGTCTGTGTCCGAGACGTTGATTTCGATGAACACGGTGGATCTGCCACGG
>CAJWOT010000024.1 GCA_913044215.1 uncultured Rhodospirillaceae bacterium
ACGATTTCAAAACGGTGCGGCAGCTTTGTCTGGTCGATAATCTCGACCGTCTCGCGGTCATCCGCCAACCAGATCGTTCGATGCGGAACGCCATCCACGAGCATGCCCTACCCCTTCTTTCTCCTGCGCCCTCAGTACAATTATGCGCCGCCGATCACCAGTATACGGCCATCAGCTCGCCGGTCCATGACGGTTCGCGCACCTCGCCGCGCGGTGCGAAATCACGCATATAGGGCTTGATGTCGAGCACCGGCGTACCGTCGATGGCGTCGAGCCCCGCGACTTCGAGCCGCGTCCCGTCGAGCTTCAACAGGCGGCAGACCGTTACGCCGATTCGGTTCGGCCGGTTCTTTCCACGTTGCGCGAATATGCCAAGCTTCGGCCAGTCGGTGTTGCCCCGCGGATGGCGTGCGCCGCACTGCACCTTGCCTTCCGGCACCTGATTGAAATGAAACACCACCTCGATGTGGGAAAAACTGTCGAGCCCGGCGATCGCCTCCGCGTTGAACCGCGATCCGTCTAGTTGGATGACCGCGCGTTCCTTGTCCCAATCATCGTCGGTCGGTTCCGCACGCCCGCCGACGACATGGGCGACCGGTTCCAGCACAATGGTCATGAGCTTTCCTTTACAAATTCCCTCGGACACAATCCAGAAACAGGATTTCGAGGCTCGCCACATCGAGCGACACCGGATTGGTTGCCGCCGTAGGATCATTGGCGGCCGCCGCTGAAACGCGTGCTGCGCCTTCTACCGGGACGCCGGCTGCGCCGAGTGTTTCCGGTATCCCAAGCGTCCGTCGCAGTTCGAGCAACCAACCCATCACCCCGTCGAAAGATTGGCTTCCCAACCCAAGAAGACGTGCCAGTCTTTCCATTGGCGCCTTGATCGCATCTCTATTAAAGCGCAGTACGTAGGGCAGAATGATCGCGTTTGCGAGCCCATGATGGACACCGTAAAGGGCACCGACCGGATGACTAATCGAATGGACCGCGCCCAGACCCTTTTGAAACGCCGTCGCCCCCATCGACGCCGCCACGAGCATATGCGCGCGTGCCGCCAGGTCGGCACCGTCAGCATAAGCGCGCGGCAGCCAGTCATGCACCAGACGCGCGCCTTCCAGCGCGATTCCGTCGGCCATCGGATGGAAACCCGGCGCACATAGCGCTTCGAGGCAATGCGCCAGCGCGTCCATGCCCGTCGCCGCGGTCACATCCGGCGGCAAGCCGACGGTGAGTTCGGGGTCGGCGATGACGTTCTGCGGCAGCATCCCGGGATGGAAAATAATCTTCTTGGTAGCCGTGGCTTCGTCGATGATCACCGAAGCGCGGCCGACTTCCGACCCAGTGCCGGCCGTGGTTGGCACCGCAACCAAAGGCGCTATGCCCGCGGGATCGACACGACGCCAATTGTCGCCGACATCCTCGAAATCCCAGAGCGGCCGGCTCTGCCCCGCCATCAGGGCGATACTCTTGGCCGCATCGATGGCACTGCCGCCACCGAACGCGATTACCCCGTCATAGTTTCCATCTCGATAGGCGGCGACGCCGTCCGCCACGTTGCGACCAATCGGATTGCTCTGAACATCCGTAAACAATGCTGTGGGCAGCCCTGCCGCCTCGGTACAAGCGATCGCTTGAGAGATCATCTGCAACGACGCCAATCCCGGATCAGTCACTAGCAGCGGACGATTCATTCCCAGCGCTGAGCACGCCTCCGCCAGGTCCGCAATCCGGCCAGGCCCGAACCGTACCGACGTCGGATAGTTCCAATCGCCCCGCAGGGACGTGGGATCGATCACGTTGTGAGCCTTAGATGAAAGGATTTCGGCCGCGTAAGCTGCTCATAACCGACCGCCGACAGGCTGCAGCCTCGGCCGGAATTCTTCACGCCCGACCAGGCCAGTTCCGGATCGAGATAGTCGCACCGGTTCATAAACCAGGTACCAGTCTCAACTCGCTCGCCGATGGAAATCGCCGCCTCCTGGTCGCCGGTCCATATCGCTGCCGTCAGCCCATAATCACTGTCGTTCATCAGCGCGATCGCCTCTTCGTCGCTGCGTACCTTCATGATACCGACGACCGGCCCAAAGCTCTCCTCGGTCATCACCCGCATCTCGTGCGTCACATTGACCAAGACTTGTGGCGATTTGTAGGCGGAGCCTTGCCGGTCGGTCCGGAAGGTTTTCGGATCGACCATCGGCCGCGCGCCGGCGCGAACGGCTTCGACGATTTGACCGCGGACGAAATCCGCGGCCGCTGGCCGCACCATGGGCCCCAACGTCGTAGACTCCCGTCGCGGGTCGCCCAGTTCTAGATTGCGCGCGCTCAAAATCAGGCCGGCGGTGAAATCCTCATAAACATTCTCGTGCACATAGATCCGCTCGATCCCGCAACAGGATTGTCCCGCATTGAAAAACGCGCCGGATGACAAATTCTCGACCGCATGCTCGATATCAGCGTCGTGCCGCACATAGGCGGGGTCCTTACCTCCCAGCTCAAGCCCCATGCCGATGAAGCGGCCATTCAGTGCTTTCTGCACCGCCAACCCACCCGCAACCGATCCGGTAAAGGCGACGAAACCCACTTCGTCATGCTGCATCAGGGCAGCCGTTCCCTCATGGGACAAATGGAGCGGCTGGAACACCCCGTCCGGCACGCCGGCGCGCGCCATGGCAGACGCGAACCGTTCCGCGCAAAGCGGCGTCTGGTGTGAGTGTTTCAAGATCACCGTGTTACCGGCCAGCAGCGCCGGCCAAACCGCGTTGACCGCCGTGAGGTAGGGGTAGTTCCAGGGCGCGACGACGAAAACCAGCCCGACCGGTTCGCGGCGGATGAAGCGGTTAAAGCCGGGCAGATAGTCCGTCTCGATATCAGCCAGCGCCTCGCTCGCGATATAAGTCATATGACGGGCGCGTTCGCCGAAGCCGTGCAGTTCTCCACGAGCTTGATGCGTCGGCCGCCCCATCTGCCAGGTCAGTTCGCTGGCGATCTCATCGGTTTCCGATTCGAGGAACTCGGTGGCCGAGGACAAGATTGCCTGGCGATCCAGGATCGTCAGCGCACGCCAGGCCGGAGCGGCTTCCTCAGCGCGCGTGATCGCCGCCGCGATTTCCTGATCGTCCGCGAGCGGCCGTTCGACGAATACGCTGCCATCGACCGGCGAAATACATTGCAGTTTGTCGACCATCAGCCGCGCTCGAACATACGGTGCCGCTCCAGGTCGGTGACTTGCCGGTCATGCTCCGATTGCTCCCAGCGCGCAGCATGCAGATAATGCTCGATCACTGCGTCGCCGAACGCCGCGCGCATCGCGTCGCTTTCCTCTAACGCCGCAATCGCGTCGCGCAAGTTCATCGGAACATTCTCAAGATCGTCGCGGTCGTAGACATTTCCCGCCATCAACGGGCCGGGATCGAGACTGTGCTCGATACCGTGCAGACCGGCGGCGATCAGCGCCGCAAAGGCCAGGTAGGGATTACAGTCCGCACCCGGAATACGGCACTCGCCGCGAAGGCTGTCGCCGTGCCCGACCAGACGATACCCGGCTGTGCGGTTGTCGCGGCTCCAGGCGATCCGGGTCGGTGCGAAAGAACCGGCCTGGAAGCGCTTATAGGCATTGATCGAAGGCGCGAAGAAAAGCGTCATCGCATCGGTGAGCGCCAATTGCCCCGCAATCCAGTGGCGGAAGCTGTCCGACAGACCCTCTTCTCCCGCCGTGTCCGCGCATAGCGGCGTGCCGGCGGTCGCATCCCAAATCGAGGCGTGGATATGGCAGGAGTTGCCTGCCAGATCGTCGCGATATTTGGCCATGAAGGTGACCGCTTTGTCCTGCTGCCAGGCGATCTCTTTGACACCGTTCTTGTAGATGACGTGGCGGTCGGCCATTTCCAGCGCATCCGCGTAACGCAGATTGATCTCCGCCTGCCCTGGACCCCACTCACCCTTGGAAAACTCGACCGGCACCGCGGCCCCTTCCAGGCCATTGCGGATCGCGCGGACCAGCGACTCCTCCTTGGTGGTCTGGAAGATGTGATAGTCCTCAATGTAGCGGCCCGCGGTCTGCAGGTCCCGGTAGCCCTTTTCCGACGCCGACTCGTAGCTCTCGTCGAAAATGTAGAATTCCAGCTCCGAGCCCATCTTAACCGCAAGACCGGCCTCGCGCGCCCGGTCGATCTGCCGCTTCAGAATCGCGCGCGGACTGTGCGCCAACTCATTGCCCTCATGGTCGACACAATCACCCAGCACCATCGCCGTGCCTTCGAGCCAGGGAATCCGCCGCAGGGTTGCCATGTCCGGCCGAACGCCGAAATCGCCATAGCCTGTGTCCCAGCTCGCCGCCTGATAGCCCGGCACCGGCTCCATCTCCATATCGACGGTCAACAGATAATCGCAGACATGCATCTCGTGCACGGCGTGATCGAGAAAAAAACTGCCTGTAATCCGTTTGCCGACCAACCGTCCCTGCATGTCAGGGAAGCAGACCAGCACCGTATCTATTTCGCCGCTTTCAATCTGTGCCGTCAGCGATTCCAGATCGAGATTTCCAGCCATACCCCTGCCTGCTTGCTTTGCATCGTGCGGATATTTCTGCGATGTAATCTCATACTGAGCAAGGAGAACTTGATTGAAGGAACGCGCACAATCTGTGGCATCCAGTCACTTGAGACGATAGAAGTCGGCGAATAGCGAATTGTTGAGTTGACGAACGTTCGGAAACGGCACTTTTTGATGCGAACAACCTCGAAATTTAGGATAAGGCCGTGGACGAAAAACTTTCCGAATGACATTGCGTGAACAAGGCTACCCGGACCCGGTTGTACTGGACCTAGCCCCCGATACGTTCTTTGACAACCATTCGCATGAGTTTTCCTCGTTTGCCTATTTGGTGGCAGGAGAGTTCACAGTCAAATCGGCCACCGGCACAACGACAGCGCATGCCGGTGAATCCTTTAAGGTGAAGTCGAGGGTGGTACATAGCTCGTGGCCGGGCACTGAAGGGGCAAAAATACAGACCGGGCGCAAAACCGCCTGAACCCGGCTGGTCTTGCTCGTCAAGGCGCAGTTCTGAACCATCTTCCTTTGCTGATCAGCCCCACCCGTTCCCCATCCCGCATGACAATCGTGCTTCCCTTTGCGACCATACGCGCTGAAAAGGGAGCAGCGCATGACCATACTCGCCATCGACCAGGGAACCACGAGCACGCGAGCGATCCTCTATACCGCGGACGGAGCAGTGTTGGGCCAGGCGCAGCGGGAGTTGCCGCAGATATTTCCCCAGCCCGGCTGGGTCGAGCATGATCCAGAAGAGATCTGGCAGGCGACAGTATCCGTCAGCCGGGACGCGATTGCAGCGGGCGGACGCGAACCAACCGACGTCGCCGCGATCGGCATCACCAACCAGCGTGAGACCACGATTGTGTGGGACCGGTCCACCGGCCAGCCCATCCACAACGCCATCGTCTGGCAGGACCGGCGCACGGCGGAGGCCTGCACCGCACTGCGCGCCGACGGGTTGGAGCCGGCGGTGCAATCGAAGACGGGCCTGCTGCTCGACCCGTATTTCTCGGCGACCAAGATCGCCTGGATTTTGGATCATGTCGATAGCGCGCGGTCGCAGGCCGAAGCCGGCGAGCTCGCCTTCGGGACCGTCGATTGTTTTCTGCTGTGGCGGCTGACCGGCGGCAAGGTGCACGCGACGGACGCGACCAACGCTGCCCGTACCTCCTTGTTCGATATCCGGACCCAGGACTGGGATGACGAACTGCTGTCAGCGTTCAAGGTGCCGCGAGCCCTAATGCCGGCGGTTTTCGACAACACAGCAGATTTCGGCGTGACCGAGGCGGACCTCCTGGGTGCGGCGGTCCCGATTGCCGGCGTGGCAGGCGACCAGCAAGCGGCGACGGTCGGTCAGGCTTGCTTCGAGCCGGGCATGGTCAAGGCGACCTACGGCACCGGCTGTTTTGCCCTGATCAATACGGGGAACCAGCCGGTCCAATCCACAAACAAACTGCTGACGACCATCGCATACAGGCTTGGCGGCCAGACCACCTACGCGTTGGAAGGCAGTATCTTCATCGCCGGGGCGGCGGTGCAATGGCTGCGCGATGGTGCCGGAATCGTCGAACACGCAGCGGATACCGAAGCCCTGGCCCGCGCGGCCAACCCGGACAGTGCGGTCTATCTCGTACCCGCCTTCACAGGGCTGGGCGCACCCTATTGGGATCCGGAAGCGCGCGGTGCAATTTTTGGGCTGACCCGCGACACGGGCCGCGAGGAACTGGCGCGGGCGACCCTGGAATCCGTCTGCTATCAGACCCGCGACCTGTTCGAAGCGATGGGGGGCGACGGTGCCGCGGCTCCGGCCGCCTTGCGCGTCGATGGCGGCATGATCGGCAATGACTGGGCGATGCAGTTTCTGGCCGACATCCTCGATCTACCTGTGGAACGGCCGACGCAGGCGGAGACCACGGCACTGGGCGCGGCGATGCTGGCCGGCATACAAGCCGGGCTCATGGGAGGCCCATCGGATCTGGCCCAACGCTGGCAGCGCGACTCGCGCTTCGACCCGGCAATGGAGGCGCCAGAACGCACGCGCCGCTACGACGGCTGGCGCGATGCGGTCCGGCGAACCCGGAGTGACGTGCGCTAAACCGGCTCAGCCACCGTAGAAGACGTTATCGCCGAGTTCCTTCATCTCTAGGATCGCCTCATCCGGGCGGCCATCCGGCGCCTTTGCCACCTAGGCACCTACCACCTCGCCGATGACGATGTGGTGGTCACCCTGCGCGACGATCTCGGTCACCTTGCATTCGACGCTCGCCTACGCGTAATCCAGGATCGGCGACCCGGTAGCCGAGCCCGCCACGAACGGCTCGCCGCTGACCTTGTTGCCATCGACTTCCGCCGGTTTGAAGAACGCGAAGGCCTGTCCTTGCTGGCCTTTACCCAGCATGTTCAGGGCGAAGGCGCGTGTCTCACTGACGGCATTCAACGCACCGGAATCAGCCTTGACCCCGACAACGATCAGCGGCGGGCTGAAGGATGTCTGCGTGACCCAGTTAACGGTCGCCGCGGCGATCGAGCCATCGCCATCCTTCGCGGTCATGACGTAAATTCCGTAGGGAACCATCCGAAGCGAGGTCTTCTTGGCATCATCGTCCATCTGAAAATCTCCCAGTCCTCGTTAACCAACGAATTAAATTTCCCTCGTTGGTTGAGGTCAATGCGACAAAGACATCAACTCTGCTGTAGTTTAATTGGCAACAAGATTGGAGGATTGAATGGATATCGACACATTCAAGAGCACGATCGCGGGCGACGCGCCGCCGGACGGGCTCAGCCTGGCGTTACAAGCCCTATGGCAGGACGCCAAGGGAAACTGGGACGAAGCCCACAAGCTGGCGCAGGCGCAGAAAGACGAGACCGGCGCCTGGGTGCACGCCTACCTCCACAGGGTCGAGGGCGACTTGCGCAATGCCGGCTATTGGTACCGCAACGCGAACAAGCCGGAATGCACGGCGCCATTGGCGGAAGAATGGGCCGACATCGCGTCCGCGCTGCTGCGGTAGCGGATTGAGACGTTAAAGATCACCGCGCGCTCAACGGAAGAGTTTTCGAATCTCGGTCTTTGCGTCGGGCGGTGGCGCTTCGAACAGGCCTTTTGCGCTGCGGCACACACCGAGCGCATTCAAGTTGACCAGCATTTCCGCGGTCTTGATCGACGCGGTCAGGCAATCGAGAATCGGCACCCCCTCGACTTCCCGCACCCCTTGGTCGATCAGGAACATGTTGAAGGGGTTGCCGGCGACCATCAGCATCGTTGCCCCGCGCGCGATCGCCTGTCGGGCCGCTTCGACGAAGCGATCGACGTAACGCCCTGGATCGGCATAGGCCTTGGGAAAATCCTCATAGGTAAGCCCAAGGTCGGCACCCGGCACAAACCGGTCCGTCAAGCCATACCGCTTGGCTAACTCGCTGACATGCAACTGCATCGCGGCATTGTGCGTGATGAAGCTGAAATTGGGCGCAAGCTGACAGGCCAGATGCATCGAACTTTCGGAGATGAAGACGACCGGGATATCGAGCAGCTCGCGCAATTCGTAGTAGCCATGATCTAGCGTGTTGATCACCACCACCGCGTCGAATCCGCGTTCTTCCGCCCGCAAAACGCTCTTGATGATCCCCGTAGTGACGATCTGCAATGACGCACGATAGCGGTCCTTGCCATACGGTGTCCCGTCGATACCAAACGTCGCCAGCTCGGTTCCCGGCCGCGCCACGAACGCCATATGCCGGGCGACGGATTCCTCATAACGCTTGCCATAGGCCGTTGCGCTATCGGCGGTCAGACCGCTGCCACTTTGCAACCAGAGCTTCATGCCGCGTTATCCTGTCGGATCATGTCGGCGCCTTTCTCGGCGGTCATTATCGTCGGCGCGTTTGTGTTACCCGTGGTCACGACGGGCATCACCGAGGCATCGATTACCCGCAACCCGTCAAGCCCATGCACTTTGAGGCGCGAATCGACGACCGCCATCGGATCTTCGCCCATCTTACAGGTGCCCACGGGATGATAGATCGTCGTGCCGTTTTCCTGCGCGTAGGCGCGCATGTCGTCTATGGTTTCGATCGGTACACCAGGACGGGTCTCCCCTTCCGTGAAAGCGGCGATGGCCGGCGCATCGAAGATCGCGCGTCCCTGTTTCACCCCGGATAGCAACACCTGCAAATCGCTCTCGGCGGAAAGGTAGTTGGGTTGAATGCGCGGTGCTTCCGCGGGATCGGGACTGGCCGCCATGATCGTTCCGCGGCTGTCCGGCCGGCCCGGACATATCACCAGCGACATGCCGGGCGCACGTTCGAGCTGGTTCTTCAACACCGGATCGAAACTGACCGGAGCGAATAGGAATTGCAGGTCCGGACTTTCAAGGCCTTCCCGGCTGCGGCTGAACACCATGACCGTCGCCGCACCAAAGGTCAGCGCACCGTCGCCGCGCAACACCCATTTCGCGATCTCAGGGATGACACGGGGTACACGCGCCAGCTGATTGATCGTCACCGCGCCCTTAACCCGATGATTGATCCGTACAACGTAATGGTCGGACAGGTTGCCGCCGACACCAGGAAGGTCGTGCACCGTGTCGACGCCAATGGATTGCAGATGCGCGCCGGGCCCGACGCCAGAAATTTGCAGAAGATGGGGTGAATTGATCGATCCGCCGCTCAGTAGCACCTCGCACGCCGCGCGCAGCTGCCGGACCTGTCCGCCCTGGTGAAACGCGACGCCAACGCAGCGCTTGCCTTCGAACAGCAGTTTGGTCGCCAGGGCATCGGTCTCGATTTTCAGGTTTGCTCGGCCCTTTGCCGCCGCCAGATAGGTCGCCGCCGTCGAGCCGCGAAATCGGCCCTTTCGGGTCATCTGCGAATAGCTGACCCCTTCCTGCTCGGCGCCGTTGAAATCCGGGTTCGGCCGGTGACCGGCCTGTTGTGCCGCTTCGAAGAATTTTTGCGATATCGGCAACGTTGTGCGGGCGTCCTGCACCTCCAGCACACCGCTGTCGCCGCGAAAATCGTGGTCGCCGCCGCCGGTGTAGGTCTCCGACTTACGGAAATAGGGCAGAACATCATCGTAGGACCAGCCGATGCAGCCTCGTTGCGCCCAACCGTCATAGTCGGCGGCGTTGCCGCGAACATATTGCATGCCGTTGATCGAACTGGACCCGCCCAGCACCTTGCCGCGCGGCCAATGGATCCGTCGGCCCCCGGTGCCGGTCTCACCTTCCGTGCTGTAATTCCAATTGACGGTCGGGTGGTAGAGCAACGACCGGACACCAGCGGGGATATGGATCATCGGGTTGCGATCCTTCGGACCCGCTTCCAGCAGAACGACCCTGGCGCCATCCTCGCTCAGACGGCTGGCCAGCACGCATCCCGCCGACCCCGCACCGATGACGATATAGTCCGCATCCATAGCGCTTCTCCTCCGCAGCGCCGAAAGTCTAGCCTTGTGGCAGCCGCGCCGTCGACCGGAGGTGAGTTGTGCTACGGTTTATCGAACGTAGAAGGTGCAGAGAAAGAACGCGACATGAAGATTACCGGTTTCGAAACGACAATCCTGAAAGTCCCGGAAGACGAGCCGCTAGCGAACATGCCGGAAGCGGAAGGCCGCTTCCGGCCCGTGGTCATCTTGCGGCTGCGCACTGACAATGGGCTCGAAGGGATCGGTCTCACCTTCTATGGCGGCGCCATGACCGGCAGCCTGTGCAAAGCGGTGGACGAGCTAGCCGAACTGTCAGTCGGTGCCGACCCGATGCGTGTCGAAGCGGTCATCGAATCGCTGCGGGCAACGGGCGACTCCGCCGGTCCCGGTGGCATCTTCTCCTTGGCGCTATCCGCCATCGACACGGCGCTATGGGATATCAAAGGCAAGGCACTCGAGCAGCCGCTCTGGAAGCTGCTCGGCGGTCACCGCGACCGAGTGCCGACCTATGCGTCGGGCGCGCTACGCCGCGGGCTGACCGACGACCAGGCGGCTCAGGCCGCGCGCACGCTGGTCGAAAAGGGTTTCACGCAAATGAAGACCCAGATGGCGTTACCCGGCAACCCCACGCCTGCGGACGAAATCCGCCGCGTGCGCACGGTGCGCGAAGCGGTTGGCCCCGACATCACCCTGATGTGCGATATCAATCAGCGCTGGCGACCGGAACAGGCGATCGATATCGGCAGCCGAGTCGAAGATGTGGGACTGTTCTGGCTGGAAGACGTGACCACGGCGGACGATTATCAAGGACTTGCCCGCGTCACTGCAGCGCTCAACACACCGATCGCCGGCGGCGAGTACCTCTACGGCATCAGGCCGTTTCGCCAGATGATCGAGGCGCGCTCGGTCGATATCGTCATGGTCGATATCGTGCGCGCCGGCGGCGTCACCCCCTGGATGAAGATCGCGGCCATGGCGGAGGCCTTCAACCTGCCGATCGTCAGCCATGTCATGCCGGAAATCCTGGTGCATCTGGTCGCTGCTTGTCCTAATGGGCTGACCGTCGAGTACATGCCCTGGATGCTGGCGCTCTATGAAGAAACACCGGCAATCGAGAACGGCGAATTGGTGTTACCGGACAAACCCGGCCTCGGCCTGAAATTCGACGAAAAGGCCATCACCGCGTTCACAGCGTAACTCGCTGCGTCCAGGCGCTTACGATCTTTAAAATCCATCGCCGCGCACCTGTACACGGACGGTAGGGACGCGCGTCAACATACCGCATTTGGGGGACGCGCATCGCCCTGCAATCTCGTAGTGTTCCCTTAACGAAACAGCAATCTATTGGTGTTCATACTCACATAGTTAACACGCGTCGGCACCGAATGATTGTCAAGCTTTCCGGGTGTCGCTGAGGGAGTATCAATGGGGCAAAGCACAAATCCATCGGCCGGCGAAGGCCTCGACGCCGTCGAACAGCATGAATCCGACATGGATTCGATGCATATCCTGCCCTTGAACATCATCCCGTTGGAAACACCGAGCCTGAAACGGGCGCGCCTGATCAAAAATATCCGTCTCGAAACCGTCGTGGAGCTTTTCAGCTCCGCCGATTCTGGTAGTGGCCAGATCCAGGTCAAGGAACTCGGGAACCTTCTCGACTGGCCGAAAGAAAAGATACACAAGGACGAAATGATGCTGTCGGCCCTCAGCAGCCTGCACAGCTATAACGTCTACAGCCTGCGCATTCAGCTCCGGAAACTGAATATCGCATTGGAAGACGCGGACGCACTGAAGCTCTCCGATCAGAAGCACGAAGAGCTGATGCAGTTCATGAACGATTTCACGCACCCCCTGCTCAGCAAGATCTAAGACACGTCAGATTCGGGCGTCGAGAGCATGGATCAGTTGATCAACCAGTTCACGACGCCGGACAAGAAAGCGGCTCTGAAAAATCTGAAGATGATGGCCGACAAACTGCAGATCCAGTTGCAGGAGGTTCCGCGGTTTCTAGAGGAATATGCCGATATCTATTTGCCGATCGCCTATGGCCGGGACTGTTTGAACGCACTCATTCCGAAAATTGTCGATTTCGGCGATGCGATGGAGGAATTCCGGAACAATTACGAGCTGAGCAAGGACAAGCACCTCATGCGCTCAATCTATTTCATCAACGACACCCTGACCGACGTAACCACTTCCGTGGTGTCGCGGTTCGAAAGCTTCGATCGGGCGTCGGAATCGAGGTGGGACAATATCACCGCTGAGTCCTTCGCGAAGGTCAAAAACATGGTCCGCAACCACCATGTCCTGGTGGGTACCATCCTGTGCAGCCTGACCGTCAAGATAAATGGCTGGAACGACGTTGTTGAAACGCACGGCGGATTGTTGCGCCGAGCGGATTTCGTCCGCTCCGACATGATGCAGGGTATGGAGAAGATCAGTAAGCTCGAAGAGACCGTGAAGCTGGAACAGCGGAAATCACCCACCTGGGAATCTTTCACGGCCAAACTGGCCAGCTAGGCAACCCGGGAACCGGCATGAAACATTATCCAAGGGAGAGGGCGACATGACGGAAAAACGTTTGCTTGTCGTCGACGATGTTCCGGAAATGGGTGAAGTCGTAGGCGTTGTCGCTTAAGGCCTGGGGTACGATGTCGAGATCATCCATCACGCGTCGGATTTCATGAACCGCATCGACGGCTACGACCCGACGACGATCGTACTGGATATCGTCATGCCCGACATCGACGGATTCGAGCTGGTCAAATGGCTGCGCGACCGGGGCTGCGGCGCCAAGATCATCGTCGCGTCGACGGGAAACCTCGATTACGCGAAACTGGCGCGCTCATTGGGCCGCGGCCGTGGGCTCGACATCTCGGTCGTCGAAAAACCCTACGAAGTCGAAAAGCAGCAGGAAGCGCTGGCGTAAGCCAGACACGCGCAGCCAGTCACTCCTTCTCGCATTCTCCCTTTGCGAAGGCGGCCTCCTCTCCGATAATCGCGGCAACGCGCTGAAACGCGCCGGAGGGGAGTGCGGCGATGGCTGGGTACACAGACAAAAACTTTAAAATTTTGGCAGCGGACCGGTTCGTGGATATCCGCTATCGGGAATGGGGCGCCGCCGACAATCGCAAGGTCGCGATCTGTGTGCATGGTCTGTCACGCAATTGTATGGACTTTGACGATTTGGCCGCTTCGCTCGCCAGCGAGTGGCGGGTGCTCGCCGTCGACATACCGGGCCGCGGAGCCAGCGATTGGCTGGAGGACAAGTCGTTGTACGGCTATCCCCTCTACGAAACGGTCTGCGCTGTCCTCGTTGCCCGCAGCGGCGCCGACGAGATCGCGTGGGTCGGCACGTCCATGGGCGGCAATATCGGCATGCGCCTTGCCAGTCGCCCGGGCACACCAATTACAAAGCTGGTTCTGAACGATATCGGTCCTTTCGTTCCGGCCGAAGGTCGCCGCCATAACCAGGCCGATTTCGGCAAGGATCCGCGGTTCGAGAGTGAAGCGGCGGGAATAGCCCATGTCCGCGAAACGCGCGGTGTGTTCGGTCCGTTCGACGAGGCCGGCTGGCAAAAATTCGGCCGCGACTCATTGCGACAACTGGAGGATGGGCAGTGGACCTTGCACTACGATCCGGGGCTGTCGCAGCCGAGCGCGCCGATCCAGAACAGCGACAATTGGCGTCTCTGGCCGCTCATCGCCTGTCCCGTGCTGACGATGTGGGGAACCGAATCGAAGATCCTCCCGGCAGACGTGGTCGAACGCATGGCATCGACCGGACCGAAATCGGCCGTTCACGAAGTTCCGGGCGTGGGTCATTGCCCGGGGCTGACGACACCGGACGAGATAGAGGCGATCAGGGCATTCCTCGCGAACTAAAACCAAAGTGGAGATGAAATCATGGATGTAAACGGCAAGGTCGCCGTGGTCACGGGCGCGGCCAGCGGTATCGGCTTCGCGCTATCGAAGGCACTGATGGCGGCGGGCGCGAGGGGCGTCGCAATGGCGGACCTGCAAGCCGATGCTTTGGAGGCACAGGCAACAGCGGCCGGCGGGCTGGCCGTTCCCACGGATGTAAGCGACGAATCGGCCATCGGCGCCTTGTTCGACCGGGCGGAAGCGGAGTTGGGCCCAGTCGATTTGTTCGTCTCGAATGCCGGTATAAGCCCCAAGCCGGTGCGCGACGACAACGCGCATTGGCATCAGCAATGGAACGTCCATGTGATGGCCCATCTCTACGCCGCGCGCGCGGCGGCGCCCCGAATGGCCGCGCGCGGCGGTGGCAAGTTGGTCAATGTCGCGTCGGCGGCGGGTATCCTTATGCAGATGAACTCGGCCGTCTACACGGCGACCAAGCACGCCGCCGTCGGCCTCGCGGAGTGGCTGGCTGTCGAATGGGGACCGAAAGGCGTCGATGTCTCGGTCGTCTGCCCGCTACGGGTCGCCACACCGATGACCGAGGGCACCCCAGACAGCGGCACCGTGCGCGACGGAGTGATCAGTGCCGACGAGGCCGCACTGAGAATCATGGACGGTATCGCCGACGACCGGTTTTTGATCTACACGCACGACCCCGCCGGCGCCTATTGGGCCAAGAAGGCCGCCGACCCGGAACGCTGGATCGAAGGCATGACGCGTTTGAAACAGAAGATCCGAGGCGCCGCGACGGACTAAAGTCGCATTTTCTTGTCATTCTCGGACCTGGTCCGAGAATCCAGGGCGAAACTGCATGGCGTTTGTTCTGGAGACGGTTTCGCGGCCGCACCTTGGACCCTCGGGACAGGCCCGAGGGTGACACCTGTCAAGACAACATAGGCGGTTACCCAGAGAGCCGAGGCCCATCGCAACCGGGCCGTCAGGTCGCGAAAGACGGGTCCTTGCGCTGTTCGCGCCGGACGCAGGCTTCGAACTCCGTATCGCCGATCGGTTTGTTACCAGCCCGCTTGGCGAACTGCGCCGCCGTGGTCTCGCAGATCTCCTGTGACAGCGGCCTCGGCGTCGCGTGGCTCGTGGCTAGAATACGTTCCTGTACCGCACAGGCATTCACCAACCGGTCCATATATGCCATCGCCTCCGGCACGGTACGGCCGACGGAGAGCAGCCCGTGATTGCGCATGATCAACGTATATTTGCCGTCCAGGTCGGCGATGATCCGCGGACCTTCATCTTCCACTTCCGCGATGCCCTCGAAATCGTGATAGGCCACTTGGCCGTATACGCCACAGGACCCCTGATCGAAAAATTGCAGCCCTTCCTCCCAGGCCGATACCACGACCCCTGCGGTGGCATGGATATGTATGGTGCAGCCGAGATGCCGGCACTCCCGCTGCAGGGCGCTGTGAAAGTTGAGACCGGCCGGGCGCGGTTTTCGGTCGGTATCACTTACCACGGTGCCGCCCATGTCGAGCTTCAACAGGTTCGACGCCGTGACCTCGTCCCACGCGAAATCGCCGCCATTCATCAGGAAATAGTCCGGTTGGTCGGGAACACGCGCCGTCATGTGGTTGGCTGTCGTATTGTTCCAGCCGCGCGACACAGCGATGCGAAACGCCGCGGCGAGCTCGACCCGCGCTTCCCATTCCGCCTCACTCACCGCGCCGCGCAGGCCTTCATCCTGCTCCGATTCGTATGCCGCGTTTGCCATGTCGCTCAACTCCCTTCCAGTAATTCGCTCCCGTCAACGTGGCATCAAAACCATCGCCTGACCGATGCCGTATAGTCTCGATAGCCGTCACCGAACTTCGCTTCCAGATAGCGTTCCTCGCGCGCGATGACACCGTAATGCATGATGACCAGCACCGGCAGTAACATCGCCGCCATCCATAATCCGCCGAACGCCGCGGTGATCCCGAGATAAATCAGGGTCATGCCGAGATACATCGGGTTACGGGTACGGCGGTAGATACCCTGCACGACAATTGCGCTTGTGGGATGCCAGGGCTCCGGGCTGGTCCCGGCTCGGCGGAAACTCAGCAGGGCGGCCACGGCGACTCCGATGCCAATCGCTCCATATACCGCACCGATCATATACCCAGTCTCCCGATTGAACGGCAGCGGCGGCGTCGGCCACAGATAATCCATCCCGTAACCGGCGACGAGCCCCGCCAGGAAGATCAAGGGCGGCGGCGCGATGACGCCCGCGGTATCGCCTTTCGCCGCCATGGCCGTTACTTGAAGCTGGAGATCTCGGTCTCCTTACAGGTGATGAACTCCAGCAGCGCCGGCACGCCGGCCTCGGTCTGTTCGATGCCGCGCTTAATTGCGGGGATGATCTCGTCCGGCTCCGTCACCCGCTCGCCATAGCCGCCGAAGGCGCGCGCCATGGCCGCGTAGTCGCCGGAGATATCGGTCGCCCGGTACTTCTCGGTCGATTGTTGCATGATGTGCAGCTCGATCGCCATGGAGAAATTATTCAGCAATATCGACAGGATCGGGATGCGCTCGCGCACCGCGGTCTCGAAATCCATGCCGGTGAAGCCGATCGCCGCGTCGCCCCAGACATTGATGCAGAGTTTGTCAGGCTTGGCGAGCTTCGCACCCATGGCGAGGCCGAGGCCGTAGCCAAGCTGTGTGGTCTTGCCCCAGCCGATATAGGAGAGTGGCGTGGTCGACTCCCAGAAGGGCGAAAGCTGGTCGCGCGGGCTGCCCGCATCATGGGTGATGATGGTGTTGTCCATGTCGACCGTTTTGGAAAGATCATTCAGAACCCGGTAGGGCGATAGCGGCGTCTCGTCCGACTCGCGCTTGGCTGCCCACTCGGCGAGCCACGGTTCCTTGATCGATTTAATTTCGGCTGCCACGGGGGCGGAATCCCGCGCCGCACCGAGTTTCGCCTCGACAGCCGGAATCAACGCGTCCAGGGTCAACGCCGCATCGCCGACCAGCGCATGGCTCGCGATGACGTCCTTGTTGATGTCGGCCGCGTCCAGGGTCGCGTGCACGATCGTCTTACCCTTCGGCATGCCGACGCCGAAGCTGGTCTCAGTGAAGCTGCAGCCGATGCCAAAAATCACATCGGACTTCTGCAGGAATTCGTGCAGCGCCTTCGGCACGCCCCGCCCGCCGGCGCCGAGCGACAGCGGGTGGGTCTCGTCGAAGGCGCTCTTGCCGCCCAGGCTGGTCGCGACGGGTGCGGCCAGCATCTCGGCCAACTGATTGAGCTGCGACCAGGCTTCCGCGTAATGCACGCCCTGCCCCACATAGATCACGAGGCGTTCGGCGTTGGCCAGCGTCTCCGCAGCCGCGTCCACATCCGCAGGGTCGGGACCGGAGCGGGTGCTGATCACCGGCGTGTAGTCGAGCTCGCCTTCGAAATCCTCGCCGAAGATGTCCGTCGGCACCTCGATCAGCGCCGGTCCGGGCCGCCCATTGCGCAGCGCGGTGAAGGCGCGGCGCATGATGTTGGGGATCTCCTGAGTCAGCATGATCGGCTCGGCCGATTTGGTGACATGCTGGAAGTTCAGCACCGAGTTGAAGTTCGGCTGCATATGGGCGATGCGCCGCGCATACCCCATCGGCATCACAAGCACCGGCGCGCTCTCGCCCCAAGCTTGCGCCACACCGCCGAAGGCGTTCTCCGCGCCGGGCCCGTGCTGCATGCAGAACACGCCGACATTCTTGCCGCTCGACAAGCGCGCCATGGCGTCGGCCATGTGCAGCCCAATGCGCTCCTGGCGCACGATGACAGTGCGGATGTCAGCCCGCGCGGCGTATTCGATGATGTGGTTGACCGGATAGGCGATCAGCGTCTCAACGCCCTCGCGCTTCAGAATTTCGGCAATCGCCTCTGCGGATTTCATGGCTTCCTCCCTCAGCCGACGGAAACGGTCTCGCCCGTTTCAGCGGATCGGATAATGGCTTCGAACACTTCGATGCCGTGGATCGCTTCCGCAGCGGGCAGCGGATAGGGTGCCCCATCGGTGATGGTCGCGGCAAATGCTTCCAGTTCGGCGCGCTCCTTGTCGAAGGGGCCGAAATCGATCGCCTCGTCTTCGCCCTCGACCGGACGGAACTCGAAATTGCGCTCCTGGCGGATTTCCGCCGAACCTTTCGAGCCGAAGACGCGCACCGTCTGCGTGTGCACGGTCGCGTTGAAGGTGCCGAGATAGCCGGTCATGCCATTCTCGAAGCGCAGAAGCATCGAGGTCGTGTCGTCCACATCGATGGCGACGGCGCGGCGGATGCTGACGCAATGTACCTCCGTAATCCGGCCAAACAGGCCGATCAAGGTGTCGACCATATGGATGCCCATCCCGCCCATGCCGCCGGCCGGGCTCTCCGAGCGGTCGGCGCGCCAGCCGTCCGGCCGGTACTGCAGCCCGCCGCTGCCGGAGAAATTGGTTTCGGCATGCAGGATGGTGCCGAGCGACCCGCTGTCGATACGATTTTTCAGCTCGGTCCAGCTCGGCATGAAGCGCCGGTTGTGGCCCAGCGAAAGAACGATGTTCGCGTCTTCCGCCGCCTTGACCGACGCCACCGCATCCGCCGCCGTCAGCGTAAAAGGTTTCTCGACGAAGACATGCTTACCGGCGGCCGCCGCCTGGGCGATCTGTTCGGCATGCTGGGTATGCGGTGTCGCAAGGACGATCGCATCAATGTCAGGATCCGCCAGAACCGCGGCGTAATCGCCGCCAAGCGGAATAGCGTGCTGTTCCATAAACGCGGCCGCTTTGGACACGGTGCGTGTCACCCCGGCAGTGAACTGGATGGTCTCGCTCTTGCCCTGAACGGACTCCACCATGATCTGACCCCACCGGCCCAGACCGACAATCGCGGCTCTGATCACTTGCTGCTCTCCCTCATAAAACTCGTTACCCGTACTGCACCGCTGCGCGTCCGACCTTTTCGCGGGCGACGATCAGTTTCATGATCTGCGCAGTGCCGTCGCCGATCTCCAGCCCCATCACGTCGCGCAGCCGCTGCTGGTGCGGCAAATCCTTGGAATAGCCCGCATGGCCGTGGCTCAGCAGGCATTGGTGGATGATGTCGACCGAGGCCTTCGGCGCCAGCCACTTGGCCATCGCCGCCTCGCTGGTATGCGGCAGCCCCTGATCGCGCAGCCACAGGGTCTCGTAACAGATATGGCGGGCCGCCTTCCACATGGTCTCCGCCTCGGCGAGCGGAAAGCTGACCCCCTGATACTGCGCCAGCGGCGCACCGAACGCCTCGCGCTCGGTGATGTATTCCCAGCTCTCGTCGAGCGAAGCGCGCGCCGCGCCCAGGCACATCAGCCCGATCAGCGCGCGGCTATAGTCGAAGCCCTGCATCACCTGACGAAATCCCTGGCCTTCCTCACCCAGCATGTGATCGGCAGGCACCTTTACGGATTCGAAAAAGATCGACCCGCGGCCGACCGCCTCCGACCCCAGGTCGGAGAACCGCGACCGGCTCACGCCCGGCGCGTCGAGGGGCACGAGGAAGGCGCTGATGCCGCGTGCACCCGGCTCGTCCTCGTCCGTGCGGGCGAACAGCACGATCGCGTCCGCCTGATCCGACAGGGAGATCGAGGTCTTCTCGCCGTTCAGCACGTATTCCGCGTTGCCAGACCGTTCCGCCTTGAGCTGCAGATGGGCTGCGTCCGACCCGCCGCGCGGCTCGGTCAGCCCCAGCGCAATATAGGTGTCGCCGGCGACGATCTTCGGCGCCCATTCCCGCGCGACTTCCGGCTTGGCGTGATCGACGATAATGCGGCCGTTCAAGGTGTTGAGGAGCTGGATGTAGGAGACGTTGAGGTCGGCATAGGAGACCTCCTCCATGATCAGGCCAGCGGTGACCCCGTCGATCCCGAGCCCGCCGTAAGCCTCCGGCAGGTCGCTCGCCACGAGGCCCAGCGCGCCCATCTCCTTGACCAGACCGCGCTCGATCACGCCTGTCGTCTCGCGCTTCTGGAAATCCGGCGCGATTTGCTCGCGGGCAAACTTACGCGCCGTATCCTGGATCGCCTGCTGTTCTTCGGTCAGTCCGAAATCCATCCCCGTGCCGCCTCGTCATTGATCGTTCATTTGTGCCATCTTAGTGTCCGGACAGGATCAAGGGCGAGGAAAGATGACGGGCAACGATCTGAAATTCGGTTCCAGCGACGAGGAGATGGCGGCGCTGCCAACCGTCTTCGCCCCCGACCTGTTCAAGGACAAGGTGGCTCTGGTCTCCGGCGCGGGAAGTGGCCTGGGCAAGGCGATCGCGGTACTGTTCGCCCGGCTGGGCGCGACCCTTGTGGTGTGCGGCCGCAATCCGGAAAAGCTCGACGCGGCGGTGCCGTTCTTCGAGAGCCTCGGCGCCAAGGTCTCCGCCCATTCTATGACCATCCGCGACCCGGACGCGGTCAACAAGATGATGGACGCGGTGTTCGAGGAACACGGTAAGCTCGACGTGCTGATCAACAATGCTGGCGGCCAATTCCCGCAAGCGGCGATCGACTATTCGGTGAAGGGCTGGAACGCGGTCATCGACACCAATTTGAATGGTACCTGGTACATGATGCAGGCCGCCGCCCGGCGCTGGCGCGACCGCGAGCAGCCCGGCAGCATCGTCAGTATCGTCGCCGATGTTTGGCGCGGCATGCCGGATATCGCGCACACCTGCGCCGCGCGCGCCGGCGTGATCTACCTGTCGAAAAGCGTCGCGGTGGAGTGGGCACCGCTCGGCATCCGGGTCAATTGCGTGGCGCCGGGCTGCGTCGAGAGCACCGGCTTCAACAACTACCCGGAGGCTGGCGCCGCCACCTTCCCGGAATCGAACCCCTTCCGGCGTACCGGAGACGAACAGGACGTGGCGGAGGCCTGCGTCTATCTCGCCGCATCCTCTGGCAAGTTCGTGACCGGCGAGGTCATCACCGTGGATGGCGGCCAGCAACTCTGGGGCGACCCCTGGCCAAACGGAAGGCCGGACTATTTCAAGATCTAGGGTGCATCCACCAGGCCGGTCCCGCCGGCGACCGCGATGAGCGGTTCGGACCAAGGCAGCTGGCAGGCGGTCATCGGGTCTTCCGCTATCCTGTCGCTGGCCCTGATTGGCGATGCGCTGATCTACGCGGTACTGCCGGTTTACGCCGAAGAATTCGGGCTGACCCTGCCCTGGGTCGGCGTGATGCTGTCGGCCAACCGCTTCATCCGCGTGTTCGCCTATGGCATCATCGCCCGCATGACGACCGCGATCGGCGTCCGGCGGATGTGCGTCGCCGGTGCCGTTCTCGCGACGATTTCCACCGCCCTGTACGGCTTCGGTCAAGGACCGGTGGTGCTTCTCATTGCGCGCATCATGTGGGGCCTAACCTATGCCGCGCTGCTATTGGTGACCCTGGTTTATTCGGTCGAATACCGCGCGCAGGTCGGCGTGCGCGTCGGTGTCAGCCGCGCCGTCCAAAGGCTCGGTCCTATCGCGGCGCTTATCATCGGCGCCTGGCTAGTTGGGCTGGTCGGTCCCAATACCGCCTTTTTGATCCTCGCCATACCCACCGCACTGGCCATTCCCATCGCACTGACATTGCCCGAACGGCATTCCGAGGCTGCGCAAAAGGACAAACCGTCATCGCTGGCACGGCCCCGACCGATCGATCTCCTGTTTTTTCTGCAGGGCTACGGCGTCGACGGTGTCTTCGCAATCAGCATCACCTTGATCTTCGCACGGGAAAGCTCCTTAGCCGTGGCCGTGTTGAGCGGCGGCGTCTTGCTGGCGATGCGCCATGTGGGCGAAGCCATTGCCGCGCCGCTGTTCGGATGGATCGCGGACCGTTTCGGCGCGCGCCGCGTTTTCATCTGGTCCGCCCTTCTGACCATCCTGGGGTTTGTCTTCGTCGCCGGCGGGCTGACGGTCGCGGGGGCGCTTATCATGCTCCTGTTCCGCGGCGCCCTCGCCTCCCTGGGACCGGCCGTTATCGTGCAGGGCCTGTCCGAGGACGCGCAAGCGATCGGGCCCCTCGCACGCATGCAGGCGTGGCGCGATCTCGGTGCGGCCTGCGGTCCGCTGGCAACCGGCTTCCTTTTAGCCTACGTTTCGGCCGAACTGCAGCACGGCGTCGTGGCGGTCGCTTTGGCGGCCGGGTTGGCCTATTGGCTGCTGGCCAAACCCCGGTGAGCTGAACCGAAAACTGTTCGGACGGTTCAACCGCCGGCATCAGATTCGAACGTTCCAATGCGACGGCGCCGCGCCGGCAATCGGGCTGCGGAAGCTGTAGATCTTGTCGTCCAACAGATTACCCATATAGACCGTCTTGCGGTCTGCCCCGCCAAAGGCAACCGAGGAAATGCTTTTAGCCACCTGTGACACCACGGAATCGAGGTGCGAGCGGCCGAGTTCGCCGGACAGGTAGGCCGCCTCGACGATGTCGAGCGCGTCCTGGTCGCAATCCTCGTAGACGAGGGTCTGCTCACCATTGGGCGCAACATGGATCAAGCGGTTAGAGACGACGCTGGTCATCCAGATACCGCCCGCCTCGTCATAGGCCAACCCGTCCGGATAGACACCCGCACCATATTCGGTCACCGTTTCGCGCGGCCCGAGACTACCGTCCGCACCGATGCGGTACCGGCTGGTCCGCCGCCCAAACGTCTCGTTGACCACCAGCCATTCGCCATTCGGATCGACGATTGCCTCGTTGGTGTAGCCGATACCGTCGGCGACGATGCGCGCGCCGGCTTGATCGACCATGATGATGAACCCGTCGGCAACATCCTTGCGGTAGGCCGTGTCGCGTGGCTCATGCCAAGTGCTGACCGAAATCCAGACGCGACCCGTCTGGTCGACGCCGACGAAATTGGTCGGTGGAATTGGTCGCCCATCGATTTCAAGAAGGAAGGGTTCGGCGGTTCCATCCGGACGCATCCGCCACACACCGCCGCCCTGCGGGTTCAGATCGGCCAGCAGAAAATCGCCGTCCCGCATGATCGCAAACCCGTTGACGCCGATCGGATGCGGTGTGTCCGCCGCAAGGATATGGGTCGGTGTTCCGTCCGGCGCGATCCGCGTCACGCCGCCATCCCAATTGGAGACGTAGGTATCGCCCGACTCCAGGCACAAAACACATTCCGGCCGCGACAGGTCGCTGCCGAAGTATTTCAGCCCGTCGGTTTCGATGTTGCAGTCGATCATCTGGTCTTCTCCCTACCTTCAACCCGTCGGCGCATCTGGATGCATCAACCTTTCGGATTTCAGCTCTGCCCAGAAATCGCTCGGAATCGCGTGCTCCATCAGCGCCGCGTTCTCCATGACATGTTCCGGGGCCATCGCACCCGGTATGATAGAAGCGACCACCGGGTGGAACAGCGGAAACTGCAGCGCGGCCGCCCGCATCGGCACGCCGTGCCGCGCGCAGACCGCCTCGATACCGTTCAGTTTTGTCAGAACGTCGGCCGGCGGCGGCTTGTAACCGTAGACCGCATCGCTGCCACCGCCCGTCGCGGTGATGCCGGAGGAAAACACTGACCCGATCACGGCGCTGATACCCTTCTCCGCGCAGAGCGGCAGTTCCTCGTCCAACGCATCTTGATCCATCAGGGTATAGGGCATGGCGACCAGGAACATGTCGGGGTCGAAACGTTCGAGAAAGCGCGGAATCAGGCCGGTATCGTTGATACCGAAGCCGATCGCCTTGATCTCACCGCGCGCGCGCATATCCGCCAGTTCCCGCCAGCCGCCGCCCCGATCAAGCTGTTCGATCGCGCCGTCGATGCCGCCGATCTCGATCCCATTGGCGTCACCCTTGTCGAGCCGGTCGTCCAAATCGTGCACGAACAGCATATCGATCCGATTCACGCCAAGCCGCAGCAGACTGTCCTCGTAGGAACGCCGGATACCCGCCGCGGTGTAGTCGAAGCGGTAGTCGAACGGCAGCCCGTCGACCCAGACCTTGGTCTTAAAGCTGTCCGGATTGTCCGGCCGAAAAAACAACCGCCCGACCTTGGTCGACAACACATAGCTGTCGCGCGGCTGCGTCCGCAGCACGTGTCCGGTACGGTGCTCACTCAGGCAATGGCCATACCAGGGCGAGGTATCGAAATAGCCAACGCCGGCGGCCAAGGCGGCGTTTAGGGTCGCTTCCGCCTGCGCTTCGCTGATTGCCCCAACCCGCTGACCCAGACCCACACCACCGAACCCCAGGCTCGTGACGAAAAGGCCGGTTCGTCCGACGGATCGTTTCTCGAAATTCGGCATGGATATTTCTCCGGAAAGCGGCGATGGTGATACGGTACCCCAGCGGACACATTCCTGTGAATTTTTGCCCGAAAGCCCTTTAAATTTGCGACCAGGATACAAATCTTGTCTAGCGTTCGCGCAACAGGGGGAACATTGATGAAACGAACGGCCAAGACAACGACCGCAGACAATGCAGGCCGGTGGATCATGGCGGGATTGGCACTCTTCGTCGCGCTCGCCATCACCGCATTCGCAGCACAGGCGGACGATAACCTGGACCAAGGCCTCAAGGTCGGTGAAACCATCCCGTTGGACATGGCGGCCGACGATTAGAACGGCGACGCGCACAGCCTGAAATCACTGGTCGGCCGGTCCGGACTGATCTTGCTGTTCACCAGATCGCTCGATTGGTGACCCTACTGTAAAGCCCAGGCGGTCGTCTGGAGCGACAGTGAGAAAGATTTCACCGACCTCGGCTACAACGTAGCCATGATCAGCAGTGACGATGTCGGCTCGCTTGCCCATTTCGCCAAGCGGCGCAAGGTCGCTTTCACGCTTTTGTCCGATTCCAATACCGAAATTATCGAAGCATTCGATGTTTTGAACGATGAATCGACCTTTCATTCGGGCATCGCGCATCCGATCATTTTCGTGACCGACGCCAAAGGGGTCATCACCCACCGGTTCTCCGAGTTCGACTATTCGTCGCACCCGGATGTCAGTGACGTCCTGGAGGCAGTCAAGAAATAGCGGGTCTCCCCTCAGACGCGATTGGATGATATGGCTGTAGGTCGATCGAGACATCGGAAGACCGACCATGCCGGCCATCGCCTTCGACATTCCTGAGGAAATCACCGCCGTTGCCGACGGGTTGCGCGCCTTCGCCGATGCGGAGGTGATCCCACGCCACGAAGCCCACCGTGACTTCTTCGAAGATCCACGCCGTCTGTACCGGGAGGATGGACGGTTTTCGGATGAGCTGATCGGCCTGATCGGCGAGGTTCGGCGCGCTGCGGCGCAGGCCGGCTATTACGCCATGTGCGTGCCGGAGGAACTGGGCGGCGGTGGGCTGGGGCATCTGGCCTATTTCGTCGGCTGGCAGACTCTGTTCCACCATTGCGGCCCGCAGAACTGGCTGATGCTGTACGCAGTCAGCCACTGGGCGTTCGGCCCCAGCCGGTTACTGGAAATGGCGACGCCGCGAGCTCGCGAAGAAATCCTGGCCCCCATGATGGCCGGCGAGAAGTCCATGTGCTTCGGCCTGTCAGAACCGGGCGCGGGGTCCGATGCGGCGGCGCTGAAGACGCGGGCAGAACCGGACGGGGACGGCTGGCGGATCAGCGGACGCAAGATCTGGACATCCAATTCGCCGGTCGCCGACTATTGCATCATCTTCGCCATCACCGACCCGGAGAGGGCGGCCGCGCGGCGCGGCGGCATCTCCGCCTTCCTGGTGCCAACCGACGCGCCCGGCTTCGAGATACAACGCATCATCAAACTGTTCGGCCATATCGGCGGCGACGAAGCGGAACTCAGCTTCGATGACATCAAGGTAGAACCCTGGCAACTCGTCGGCGAGTTGCATGAGGGGTTTGCCACGGCGCTGTACGGCGTTTCGCTCGGCCGCATTTACAACACCGCACGGTCCATCGGCTACGGCAGATGGGCGCTGGAACTGGCGCTCGACTACGCCAACACACGCGAGTCGTTCGACCAGCCGATCGGCGATTATCAAGGTGTCAGCTTTCCGCTCGCAGACAGCGCCATGGAATTGCATGCGGCGCATCTGATGGGGCTGAATTCCGCGACATTGCTGGACCGGGGCGAACGCGCGGTGAAGGAGCTGTCGATGACCAAGGCCTATGCGGTGCAGGCGGGATTCCACGCCGTCGACCGGGCGATGCAGACCCACGGCGCGATGGGCTTTACCAACGAGCTCGGCCTGCACGATGCCTGGCATGCGCTGCGGGTTGTCAACGTCGCGGACGGCACGAACGAGATCCTGCGCCGCACCATCGTCCAGCGGATGCGCAAAGGGGATGTGGATCTGTAACGGCCGCCTAGACGAAGATTGGTTTTCCGTTCAACCCTCCGATAGCAGCGTGTTGTAGATTCAACCGGTCTGCACGCCTTCAACCGCAAACTCGACGAGCACCCAATTGCCGCGCCGCTCGATCACAACGAGTTCGGTATGGCGTGGCAATGTCGCAATGGTCCGGGTCGTCGTTGACGGCCCCTCGCGAACATTCGCGATATCGACCTTGACGGTCACAAATTCCACATATACCTGCGGCTCTTCGTGCGTTATTCGCGCGATTCAGAACGCGGTCGAAATCAAGGCCGGCAGAGAGTCCCGCTTCACTTGAGCGATCACGG
>CAJWOT010000025.1 GCA_913044215.1 uncultured Rhodospirillaceae bacterium
CGGGAGATGCATTCCCCAATTCCAGCCCGGCTGCCCCTCAACTCACTGATCGTCCGATAAACCAGTGTTACCGACAGCAGTAACGGAAACAGGACGTAGACGGTGAGCGCGAGAACGACCGCCACGACCGGCAAATTTAACGTGTAAATCGCCAAGAATCCCAGGATTGAGGGCAGGAAGTGAATTGGCAGAATGAAAACCACCGCCAAGATGCCGAACGGAACAATATTGCGGAACAATACCGAAATCGTTCTTCTCAAGGCACTGCCAACACGAAATACCGACTGGTGCCGATGTGTCGTTTGAATACTCACGGCTCCCTCTTGCGACGGTAACCCATATATGACGAGCCTGGCACGCGCTCTTCGCCGCGAGCCAACGGATATATATACCACTCGTTATTGCAATCGCCGCTGACCACGGAAAGTCCGTCACAGATATCAAGTATTCGCCGAAAGATTGGAGTACGACAGACGACAACGCCGCCGGCACGTGTTTTTGGGCGCAATCCCATGCGATCCCATGAAAATTAAAAACAAACGATTCGCCTAAATAGGAACATATTTAGAACAAAAATTGAACCCGATTCGGGAACATGCTAATTATGCCGTGTTAACCACAAAGTCTTGTGGATTTGGTTTCAAATATCGCAAGACATGGATTCTAGAAAAGAACAGAATAAATCCTTCTATTCTCTGTAATTTCTTGTGCTTTGCTTGACTTCCCATTTTATCCCATGATATTCCATGAAATCCCATTTTGGGGCATGCCATACCCAATTCTATGGCATGCGACACACCCGCACCGGCGAGGATCGACGCGCGCCAATTCAAACCGGGAGAAAGCGGTAATCGGGACCAGATATCGCGATGGCGTTATTCATCGGCACCCACGAGAACAAGATCGACCGTAAGGGACGGGTGTCCCTGCCGGCCGATTATCGTGCCGAACTGCCGTCGGAAGACGACCGCACCATCTACATCTTCCCCTCGCTCTATACCTCCGCCCTGGAGGCCTGCGACCGGGCACAGTTGGCGCTGCACGCGGAGCGCATCAACGCGCTGGATCAGTTCTCACAGGAAGAAGCGTATTTTTCTTCGCAAATACTAGCCGAGGCCCGAAAGCTGGGCATCGACGGTGACGGGCGAATTGTGCTGCCCGGTGAGTTCATGGAGCGCGCGCAGTTGGACGGAAAGGCACTGTTCGTCGGCGGCGGTCCAAAATTTCACATCTGGCAGCCAGAAGCCTATGCCGCGCACCGGCACGAAACGCAAGAGGCGCTCGCCGGACGCACGCTACCCTCGTTGACGAGGCCCAGCTCATGACTGCGGCGCATATCCCCGTCCTGGCGGCTGAGATGCTTGCCGCGCTCGACCCGCGGGATGGTCAAACCTATCTGGACGGCACCTTCGGCCGCGGCGGCTACAGCCGGGCAATCCTGCAGGCGGCCGATTGCGCGGTCTGCGCGGTCGACTGCGATCCCGACGCCATCGCTCAAGGCAACACGCTGGCCGCGTCATTCGATGGCCGCCTCACCCTGCTGCAAGGCCGGTTCGGCACCATGATCGAACTGCTGCGCGATGCTGGAATCGAGCGGCTCGACGGTGTCGTGCTCGACCTCGGCGTGTCGTCGCCGCAACTCGACGACGCGGCACGCGGCTTTTCCTTTCGCCAGGACGGCCCGCTCGACATGCGCATGACCCGCGACGGGCAAACCGCGGCCGAAATCGTCAACGGGTTGGATGAAAAGCCATTGGCCGACCTGATCCGGGAATTGGGCGAAGAGCGGCACGCCCGCCGGGTCGCGCGCGCCATCGTCAGAGCCCGGGATACCTCACCAATCGAAAGCACGCTGCAACTGGCCCAGATCGTGCGCGACGCGCTGCCGCACGCGAAGGACGGCATCGATCCGGCGACCCGCACCTTCATGGCATTGCGCATCCATGTGAATAACGAGCTCGGCGAACTGGAGCGCGGCCTACGCGCAGCCGAAGCGATGCTGCAGCCCGGTGGCAGGCTGGTCGTCATCTGCTTCCACTCTCTTGAGGATCGCCGGGTCAAGAATTTCCTGCGTTCCCGCAGCGGCGGGGCGCCGCGAGTCTCGCGCCACATGCCGTTGCCCGAACCCGGCCTGGCCCCGTCCTTCAGCCTGATCCATCGCCGCGGGATCACGCCCGGCGATACCGAGATCGCCGCCAACCCGCGCGCGCGCTCCGCCCGTCTGCGCGCGGCTGTCCGGACGGAAGCGCCGGCCTGGCCGCTGGAGGACGCGGCATGAAGGGGGTCTCAGCCTTGGTTTGGATCGGCCTCGCCGGGGTCGCCAGTATCGCGATGTTCCACATCAAGTTCGAAGTGGAGCAGCTGCAGGGTGCGCTGAACGGCCTCAACAAGGAAATACTGGAAGAACAGAAAGCGGTTCACGTCCTGCAGGCGGAATGGAGCTATTTGACCCGGCCCGAGCATATCGAGGCCCTGGCCGACCGCCTGCTGCCCCATCTGCATCCAGCCGCCGCGCATCAGGTCGGCAATATCGAGCAGTTCCAGACCGCAATCCAGAAACCCCGGACCATTCCGGCCGCCACAACGGTCAGGCCCGCATCGGCTAGAGAACTGCAATGATCGCCAACCCGTTCAAACGACCCCGCAAAAGCCGCCGGTCGCGTCCCGCAGCCCGGACGGCAATTCGGCCCTGCGCACCGGGCACGACCGATGAACGCGTCCAAGCGGCGCTGGAGGTCAGCTACGCGCGGCTGCTGATGACGGGCGCGATGCTGCTGTTCGCCTTCGGCGCCATTGGCGTTCGCCTGGTCGATATTTCACTGTTGCAAGCCGCACGCGAACCGCAATCGGCCCACGCGCCGCGCATGCAGGAATTGCGAATGGATCGCGCCGACGTGATCGACCGCAACGGCGTATTGCTGGCGACCAACTTGGAAACCGCTTCCCTGTTCGCCAACCCCCGCAAGGTGATGAATCCGGACGAAACGGCGCGTCAGCTTGCTACGGCATTGCCGGAATTGCGTGAGGCCGAAGTCGCCCGGCAACTGAAATCCAACCGCTCCTTCGTCTGGCTGCGGCGCAACCTGACACCGCGCCAGCAATGGCGGGTGATCGAACTCGGCCTGCCGGGCATCGACTTTCAAAGCGCCGAATCAAGAGTCTATCCAAACGGGTCGCTGGCCGCCCATATTCTGGGCTTCGCCGACATCGACAATCGCGGCATTGCCGGTATCGAAAAAACCTTCGACGCCACCTTGCGTGACAGCGCCGAACCGCTGCGGCTGACCGTCGATATGCGTGTGCAGCACATCCTGCGCAGCGCGTTGATACGCGCCAAAACGGAGTTCAGCGCGCTGGGAGCCACCGGGATTGTGCTGGACGCCCGGAACGGCGAGGTCGTCGCCATGACGTCACTGCCGGATTTCGACCCGAACGATGGCGGCAACGCGGGTGACAATCAGAAATTCAATCGCGCGACCCTTGGCGTCTACGAACTGGGCTCGACGTTCAAGATTTTCACGGCAGCGATGGCGCTCGATTACGGCATCGTCACCATGCGTGACGGCTACGACGCGACCAAGCCGATCAAGATTTCGCGTTTCACGATCCGCGACTACCACGCCAAACGGCGCTGGCTGTCGGTTCCGGAAATCTTCATGTACTCGTCGAACATCGGCTCCGCGAAAATGGCAGAAGCGGTCGGAAGCGAGGCGCAACGTGAGTTTCTGGGCCGGATCGGCATGTTGCGGCCAGCCTCGATCGAACTGCCGGAAGTGGGATCGCCGATGATGCCGTCACCCTGGCGCCCGGTGAACACGATGACGATCAGCTACGGGCATGGTCTCGCCGTCAGCCCGCTGCAGCTTGCGTCCGGCGTCGCGGCCATGGTCAATGGCGGCGTGTTCCATAAGCCGACCCTGATCCGGCGCGAAAATGCAGAAGCGCCGCAGGGTAAGCGGATCATCTCGGCAAAGACTTCACGCGAAGTCCGCCGGCTGATGCGGCTGGTCGTCGAAAACGGCACGGGCCGCAAGGCATCGGCGGAAGGCTACATCGTCGGCGGCAAGACGGGGACAGCCGACAAACCGAAACGCGGCGGTTATTCACGCCGTGCGCTGATCTCTTCTTTTGTCGGCGCTTTCCCCATGACTGACCCGCGCTATGTGGTGCTCGTCACGCTCGACGAGCCGCGCGGAAACAAGAGCACGCATGGCTATGCCACCGGTGGCTGGGTCGCCGCGCCCGTGGTCAAACGCATCATCGAACGCGCCGCCCCGCTGCTGCGCGTCCATCCGACCGACGAACAGTCACCCGCGGTCAAAAAGGAGCTTTACATCGCGTTCAAACGGGAAGGACGCCAACTTGCGTCTTTCTGATCTAATCGAAGGAGGCGGCATAGCCGCGCAGACAACGGTGCCGGATATCGACATCACCGGCCTGACAGCCGACAGCCGGGACGTACGTCCCGGTTTCCTGTTCGCAGCCCTGCCGGGCGCGAAGACGGACGGGTGCGCCTATATCGACGAGGCGATCGCAAAGGGTGCTGTCGCCGTTTTGGCACCGCCCACGGTCAGCGCACAGGATCTGGACGACAGGATCGCCCTCGTTTCTGACCCGGCGCCGCGCCGGCGGTTGGCCCTGCTCGCTGCACAATTCCATCAGGGACAGCCGGATACGATCGCAGCGGTAACCGGCACGAACGGGAAAACCTCCGTCACCCATTTCGTGCATCAAATCTGGCAACAACTTGGCCACCGCAGCGCCGCCCTCGGCACGCTCGGTGTCATCGCACCTGGCCGGGAATCCGGAGCGGGCCTCACCACGCCCGATCCGGTGCGGCTGCACGATTGCCTGGCAGAGCTCAAGCAGGACGGCATCGGCCATCTCGCCATCGAAGCCTCAAGCCACGGCCTCGACCAGCACCGGCTCGACGGCGTGCATATCGCCGCCGCCGCGTTTACCAACCTGTCGCGCGACCATCTCGACTATCACGAAACGATGGACGCCTATCTGGAGAGCAAGCTGCGGCTGTTCACCGAACTGTTGCGCGACGGCGGCACCGCGGTCGTCGATGCGGATTCGGAGCAATACGACCGGATCGCCGAAATCGTCCGCGACCGCGGCCTGCACATGCTGACTTATGGCCGGGAACGCGGCGACATCCGTTGCACGCAGGCTGTCGCGGCGGGCGATGCCTGGTCGCTCAACATCAAGGCCTTCGAGACCAAATACAAAACCGACTTCGCGCTTCCCGGCGCTTATCAGATAGACAACGCCCTGTGCGCATTGGCCCTCGCCGTGGCCTGCGGCGCAGCGGCCCATACGGTCGTTCCCTTGCTTTCCCGACTCACCGGCGTGCCCGGCCGTATGCAGCTTGCCGGCCGCCGAGGCAACGGCGCAGCGGTCATCGTCGATTACGCGCACACGCCAGATGCGCTGTCATCCGCATTGCAGGCCGCGCGCCCTTATGCGGCCAACCGGCTTGTCGTGATTTTTGGCTGCGGCGGCGACCGGGATCCGGGGAAACGCGTCGAAATGGGTGCCGCGGCGGCCCGTTTCGCTGACTCGGTGATCGTCACCGATGACAATCCGCGTAACGAAGACCCGGCGTCGATCCGGACGCAGGCGATGGAAGGCTGCCCGGAGGCTGTCGAAATCGGCGATCGCGGCGAGGCGATCCGCACCGGTGTCGCCATGCTGCAGGATGGCGACCTTCTTCTGGTTGCGGGCAAAGGACACGAACAGGGACAAACCATTGGGGACGAAACCTTCCCCTTCGATGACGTCACTGTCGCCCGCGCGGCCATCGCGACGCAGAACGGAGCCGCGGCATGACCGCCCTGTGGACAGCGCAAGAGGCAGCGCAGGCAACCGGCGGCACCAATACCTCGGATTGGGTCGCGACCGGCGTCTCCATCGACAGCCGCACCGTCCAGAAAGGCGATCTGTTCATCGCGATCCAGGGTCCGACTCACGACGGGCACGACCACATCGCCAGCGCCATCGCCAATGGTGCCGCCGCGGCGATGGCGTCGCGCGAAATCGCCGCGGGTGATACGCCGGCCCTGCTGGTCGGCGACACGCTGACGGGCATGCAGGCGCTGGGCCGCCACGCACGGCGGCGTGGATCTGCGCGGATTGCCGCCGTCACCGGCAGCACCGGCAAGACCGGCACGAAGGATTCGCTCAAACTGGTGCTCGGCCGGCAGGCGGAAACGCACGCCACCCAGGGCAATCTCAACAATCACTGGGGTCTGCCACTCAGTCTCGCCCGTCTGCCGCGAAGCGCCCGGTTCGGCGTGCTGGAAATGGGCATGAACAGCCCCGGCGAGATTGCACCGCTGTCGGCGCTGGCGGAGCCGGATGTGGCCATCGTGACCAACGTATCCGCCGTTCATATCGAATTCTTCGACAGCGAAGAGCAAATCGCCGACGCCAAGGGCGAGATCTTCGCCGGCATGGGCAACAACGGCACCGCGGTATTGAACCGGGACAACCGCCATTTCGAGCGGTTGCGCCATCATGCGGAACAGGCCGGTGTCGGCCGCATCCGCAGCTTCGGATCCCATGCGGAGGCCGATATCCGCCTCACGGATAGCACACCGGGCAGTCCCGGCTGGCAGGTCGAAGCGGAAATCGATGGCGCGCCGGTTTCCTATACTCTCGGCGCGCCTGGCGCACACTGGGTCGCGAACAGTCTGGGCGTGCTCGCCGTCGTGGACGCGCTTGGCGCCGATGTGACCGAAGCCGCGCGCGCCCTGGCCGACATCGCCCCGGCGATCGGCCGCGGCGCGCAGAGCACGATCGCGCTCGATGGCGGCGACCTATTGCTGATCGACGAAAGCTACAACGCCAGCCCGGCCTCGACCCGCGCCGCCCTGGAGGTATTGGGGACCAGCCCGGGCCGACGCATCGCCGTGCTCGGCGACATGCTGGAGTTGGGAAACCAGTCCGGCGCACTGCATGCCGGTTTGGCGGAAGACGTAACCCGGAACGGCGTCGATCTCGTTTTCCTGGCCGGCGCTGAAATGGCCGCGCTGGCCGCTGCATTGGATCCGGCGCAAGTCGCCGCGACCGCCCCAACCAGCGAGGCATTGCTACCCGCTGTGGTCAATGCGGTCCGCGCCGGCGATACAGTCATGGTCAAAGGGTCGCTCGGCAGCCGCATGGCGCCGATCGTGGCGGCCTTGAAGGCGCTCGACACGACCGCGCCACGGCGTGCGGCGAACGGGCGGTAGGCGCGCGATGCTGTTCAACCTTCTCTATCCCCTGGCGGACGACATCACGGTCTTCAACCTGTTCCGCTACCTCACATTCCGCACCGGCGGCGCAATCATGACGGCGCTGATCATCAGCTTCATCCTCGGGCCAACCATCATCAATTGGCTGAAAAGCCAGCAAGGGTCCGCGAGCAACATCCGCGAGGACGTGCCCGAAACCCACTTTAAGAAAGCCGGCACACCAACCATGGGCGGATTCCTGATCCTGCTGTCGATCGGTGTCAGCACAATCCTGTGGGCCGATCTCACCAACGGTTATGTCTGGGTCGTGCTACTGGTCACGATCGGCTTCGGCGCCGTCGGGTTCGCGGACGACTACCTGAAACTGTCACGGGCCAACTCCAAGGGGTTGAGCGGGCGCTTCAAACTGCTGTTCCAGTTGATCATTGCGGTCGGCGCCGCGGCCTGGGTCATCAAGCTGACCCCGGCCCCCCTCAACGATGCGCTCGTCTTCCCGTTCTTCAAGAACCTGCTGGTCGACTTGCATTATTTTTTCATCCCTTTCGCCGCCTTCGTCATGATCGGATCGTCCAATGCCGTGAACCTGACCGACGGGCTCGACGGGTTGGCGATCGTACCGGTCATGATCGCCGCCGCCTGTTTCGGCGGGATCGCCTATCTGGTCGGCAGCAGCGTCTACGCGAACTATCTGCAGATCCATTACGTGCCAGGTACGGGCGAACTCGCGGTATTCGCGGGCGCACTTGTCGGCGCCAGCCTCGGTTTCCTATGGTTCAACGCCCCGCCGGCGATGGTGTTCATGGGCGACACCGGGTCGCTGGCGATGGGCGGCGCGCTGGGCGCCATCAGCGTCGTCACCAAGCACGAGCTGGTCCTGGCGATCATTGGCGGGCTGTTCGTGCTTGAAACTGTTTCGGTGATCGTCCAGGTCGCTTCCTTCAAGCTGACCGGCAAGCGCGTCTTCGCGATGGCGCCGCTGCATCATCACTTCGAGAAAAAGGGCTGGGCGGAGCCCACGATCGTCATCCGCTTCTGGATCATCGCGATGATCCTCGCCCTCATCGGCCTGTCGACGTTGAAGTTGAGGTAGGCTGGATGATCCCAATCAAAAACGTTTCCGGCAAAAAGATCGCGGTGATGGGACTCGGACGCTCCGGCCTGTGCACTGCGCAAGCGTTGCAGCGGGCCGGCGCCAGGGTATGCGCCTGGGACGACGGTGCGGCTGGCCGCGCGGCCGCCGAAGCCGCCGGTGTGGCGCTCATCCCACTGGCTGAGGAAGATTGGACGGATATCGCCGCGCTGGTCCTGAGCCCCGGCATTCCGCATACCCATCCCGCCCCCCACCCGGTCGCCGCGGCAGCGCGGGCAGAGGGCGTGGAGATCATCGGCGATATCGAGCTGCTCAAACGTTCGGTGCCGGCCGCACGCACGCTCGGCATTACGGGCACGAACGGCAAATCGACGACAACCGCACTGCTCGGCCACATCTTGAAAACCGCGGGGGCGCCGGTGCAGGTGGGCGGCAATCTCGGCCGGCCGGCGCTCGATCTCGACCCGCTGGGCGCCGACGGCACCTATGTGCTGGAGCTGTCCTCCTTCCAGCTCGAATTGACGCCGGGCGGTGGCTTCGACATCGCCGTGCTGTTGAACATCACGCCAGACCATCTCGAACGGCATGGCGGCATGGAAGGTTACATCGCCGCCAAGCGGCTTATCTTCGAAAACAGCAACGGTACTATGGTTGTGGGCATCGACGATCCGGACTGCGCCGCAATCTGTGCCGGTTTGCGAAACCACCCTCATAACACCGTCATCCCAATCTCCGCCACGACGCCCGTCGCCGGCGGCGTCTATGTCAAAGACGGTGCCCTGATCGACGACACGGAAGGCGCGCAAGAAGTGGTTGCCGAGATCGCGGACATCGCCACCCTGCCCGGCGACCATAACGCGCAGAACGCCGCCGCCGCCTATGCCGCGGCGCGCGCCGCGGGGGTCGCACGGGACGAAATCGTCGCCGGCCTGCAGACCTATCCGGGGCTCGCGCACCGCCAGCAGCTCGTCGCCCGCATCGACGGCGTCGCCTATGTCAATGACAGCAAGGCAACCAATCCGGAAGCCGCCTCGCGCGCGCTGTCCTGCTATGACGGCATATACTGGATTGCCGGCGGCCGGGCGAAGGAGGGCGGCCTCGGTTCCCTGACTCCTTATTTGCCGCGCATCCGGCATGCTTTCCTGATTGGCGAGGCGGCGGAACCGTTCGCCAACGCGCTGGGCGAAACGATTGATGCGCGAATTTCCGGCACGCTGGAAGCTGCGACGCGACACGCCCACGCGCTGGTGCAGCAGGATACGCCGGACGGTGCCGTAGTGCTGCTGTCGCCGGCCTGCGCATCCTACGACCAGTATCCCAATTTCGAGGAGCGCGGCCGCGAATTCGAACGCTGCGTGCGAGACCTGCCCGGCGACGACCGCCAGTTCTACGAACTGGAGGAGGCTGTCTGATGACGCCGATCGCGCGCGACGACAGTTCGATCCTGGGCCGCTGGTGGTGGACGGTCGACCGCTGGACGCTGCTGTGCGTTTGCCTGCTGACCGCCTTCGGCATGATGCTGACCGCGGCGGCCAGCCCGCCGGTGGCCGAGCGCATCGGCCTCGACTCGCTTTATTTTGTGCGCCGGCACGCCATCCTGATCGTGCCCGCGATCGCGTTGCTGATCTCGATCTCGCTGTTGGAGCCGCGCATGGTGCGCCGGCTGGCCGCCTTCGTCTTTATCGGCGGTATCGTACTGTTGGTGGCGACCCTGTTGATCGGCCCGGAGATCAAAGGATCGCAGCGCTGGCTCAAGCTCGCCGGGCTGACCCTGCAGCCGTCTGAATTCGTTAAACCGGCCTTCGCCGTCGTTGCCGCCTGGATGTTCTCCGCCCGCCGCCTTGGCGAGGATATCCCCGGATACCAGATCTCCGGCTTCCTCTATCTGGCGGTGCTCGGGCTCCTGCTGGCGCAGCCCGACGTCGGTCAAGCCATCGTCGTCTCGGCAATCTGGTTTACGCAATGGTTCCTGGCCGGTTTGTCGGCAACCTGGGTCGGGTTGATCATTCTGCTCGGCATCACCGCAATGGTCCTCGCCTATTTCGCCTTTCCGCATGTCGAAAAACGAATCGACCGTTTTCTCGATCCCGCTTCAGGCGACAACTATCAGGTCGACCGCGCGATGGAAGCCTTTATGAATGGGGGCCTGTTCGGGCGCGGTCCTGGCGAGGGCACGGCAAAGGCCTACCTGCCGGACGCCCATTCGGATTTTATCCTCGCGGTTGCCGGCGAAGAATTCGGCCTAATCGCATGCCTGATCCTGGTCGCCCTGTTCGCGTTTATCGTCTTGCGCGGCCTGATCCGGGTCCTGAAGGACCAGAACCTGTTTATCGTCCTGGCCGCTGCCGGGCTGCTGGTCCAGTTCGCACTCCAAGCGATCATCAACATGGCGTCGACGATCGCTTTGATGCCGACCAAAGGCATGACCTTGCCGTTTATCTCCTATGGCGGCTCGTCCCTGCTGGCGCTGGCCTTCGGGATGGGAATGTTACTGGCGCTGACGCGACGGCGATCGGGAGGTACCGAATGACCGGCCCGCTCATCGTCCTGTCGACCGGTGGTACCGGCGGCCACATCTTCCCGGCGCAGGCGCTGGCGGAAAGCTTGTTGGCACGTGGCTACCGACTACAGTTGATCACCGACCGACGCGGCAACGCCTACAGCGGCCCCCTCGAAAAGATCAATCGGCACGCAATTCAAGGGGCAGGCATCAGCGGTCGAGGCTTCATTGCCAAGATCGGTGCCATGGGACGGCTGGCGGCCGGTTACTTTCAGGCCCGCAAGCTGTTACGCGCACTGAACCCGGACGTGGTCGTCGGCTTCGGCGGCTACGCGACGGTACCGACCTTGCTGGCGGCATCGCATCTCGGCATCAAGACGGCGATCCATGAGCAGAACGCGGTTTTAGGGCGGGCCAATCGGGTCCTCGCCCCGCGCGCCACACGGGTCGCGACCGCCTTCAAGACCACGACATTCCTGCGCAATGCGGATCGCGCCAAAGCGGTCTGGACCGGAAACCCGGTTCGGCCCGAGATCGTGGCGGTTCGCGACGCAGCGCTGCCATCTCTCGGACCCGACACGCCAATCGAATTGTTGATTATCGGCGGCAGCCAGGGCGCTTCCATCTTCAGCCGTGTGGTACCGGCTGCCGTCGCGGCCCTGCCGGACGATCTGCGCAGCCGGGTCCGGATTACACAGCAATGCCGCAAGGAAGACCTGGCGCAGGTTCGGGAAACCTATGCGAAGGCACACATCGAAGCGGATTTATCGCCCTTCTTCGAGGACATTCCGGAGCGTCTGGCGGCAGCGCATATGCTGATCTGCCGCGCCGGCGCCTCCACCATGGCCGAGCTGACGACCGCCGGGCGCCCGGCGATCCTGGTGCCCTACCCGCATGCGATCGACGACCATCAGACGGCGAACGCCGCGCGGCTCAGCGATGCCGGCGGTGCCTGGATGATGCCGGACAAAGATTTCACCCCCATGCTTCTGACGGGGCGGCTGACCTCTTTGTTCTCGATGGAAACGACTGTGCCGATGGCGGCGCGGTGCGCTGCGCAGATCGGCATGCCGGAAGCGACCGAACGACTGGCCGACGTGATCGCGGGGATCATCGGGGCGAACGGAAACGGTGGCCAAAGCCCGGTGCGGGAGGCGGCCGCATGAGGACGATGCCGCTTACCATCGGACGCATCCACTTCGTCGGGATCGGCGGCATTGGCATGTCGGGGATCGCCGAGGTCTTGAACAATCTCGGTTATCAGGTGCAAGGCAGCGACGTTGCCGAAAGCGCCAACGTTCAACGCTTGCGCGATTTGGGCATTCCGGTCGTCATCGGCCACGACGCCGCGAACGTCGCCGAAGCGCAGGTCGTTGTCGTGTCGTCGGCGATCAAAGCCGACAACCCCGAAGTCGCCGCTGCGCAGATGAAGATGATCCCGGTCGTACGCCGCGCCGAGATGCTGGGCGAGCTGATGCGCCTGAAATGGGCTATCGCGGTAGGCGGCACGCACGGCAAGACGACAACGACATCGATGATCGCCTCGCTGATCGATACCGCAGGACTCGACCCGACGGTGATCAATGGCGGCATCATCAACGCCTATGGGACCAACGCCCGGCTCGGCGACGGCGAGTGGATGGTGGTCGAGGCCGACGAATCCGACGGCACCTTCACCAAGCTGCCGGCGACGATCGCGGTGGTCACCAACATGGACCCGGAACATCTCGACTTCTACGGCACGTTCGATGTCGAGAAAGAGGCGTTCCGCACCTTCGTGCAGAACATACCGTTCTATGGTTTCGCGGCCCTTTGCATCGATCATCCGGAAGTGCAGGCCATGATCGGCCAGATCAACGACCGGCGGCTGATCACATACGGCATGAGCCCGCAAGCCGAAGTGCGGGCGGAAAACCTCCGCAACCGGCCCGGCGGTGTCGAATTCGACGTCACGATCGCGACCAGAGGTGAAACCGAACGCACCTTAGACGCCCTGCTGTTGCCGATGTTCGGCGCGCACAATGTGCAGAACGCACTGGCGGCCGTTGCGATCGCCAACGAGATGGGTATCGACGACGCGACGATTGCCAAAGGCTTGAAGGCCTTCGCCGGCGTCAAACGGCGTTTCACCAAGACGGGCGAAGTTGACGGCATCACTGTAATCGACGATTACGGCCACCATCCGGTAGAAATCGCCGCCGTGCTGACCGCCGCACGCGCCGTCGCCCAGGGCAAGGTCATCGCCGTGGTCCAGCCTCACCGCTATACGCGGCTGCGCGACCTGTTCGAGGAGTTCTGCACCTGTTTCAACGATGCCGACATGGTGGTCGTCTCGGACGTTCATCCGGCCGGCGAAGCACCGATCGAAGGCGTTGACCGCGACGCGCTGATCCAGGGCCTGCGCACCCGCGGTCATCGTCAGGTGACCGCACTCGAAGACCCCAGCGACCTGGCCGGCGTGATCCACGATATCGCCACTGCGGGCGACGTGGTGATTTGCCTTGGCGCCGGCTCGATTACCGGTTGGGCACATGAATTGCCTGATGGTTTACGGGCGCTGTCGGTCAACCAGACGGGAACGAAGCCATGAGCGCCGTTGCCCTGCAAAAAGGATTGATCGAACGCCTGCCGAAGGTGGAAGGCACCTATACGGAACACTACAACATGGCCCGCCATATGTGGTTCAAGGTCGGCGGCCCCGCCGAAATCGCCTTTGAGCCCGCCGACCTGGCCGACCTGCGGTACTTCCTGGCCGAGCGACCGCGGGACGTTCCGGTCACCGTTATCGGGGTCGGCTCGAACGCGTTAATCCGCGATGGCGGTATCCCTGGCGTCGTGATCCGGCTTGGCCGGGCGTTCGATGAAATTGCGATCGGTGAGGACAGCATCGCCGCGGGTGCTGGTGCACTGGCAATCTCCGTGGCGCGCGCGGCGCAGCGCGTAGGCCTTGCCGGGCTGGAGTTTCTCTCCGGCATCCCGGGCGGTATCGGCGGTGCCTTGCGCATGAACGCCGGCGCCTACGAGCGGGAAATGAAGGACGTCGTGCTGCGGGCCCGTGCCGTCGACCCGGCCGGTGTATTGAATGTCCTGCAGACCTCGGCACTTGGATTCACATACCGCCACTGCGCCGTACCGGAAGATTGGATTTTCGTTGGCGCCGATCTACGCACGGAACCGGGCGATGCAGATGCGATCGCGGCCAGGATGACGGAAATTGGCACCGCACGTTCGGAAACGCAGCCGATCCGCACTCAGACTGGCGGCTCGACCTTCAAAAACCCCACCGGCGCCAAGGCTTGGGAGTTGATCGATCAGGCCGGCTGCCGCGGCCTGCGCCTGGGCGGCGCCCAGGTTTCGGACCAGCATTGCAATTTCCTGATCAATACCGGTAACGCGACGGCCGCCGACTTGGAAGGGCTCGGTGAATTGGTCCGCGATCGTGTCCGCGAGTCGAGCGGAGTCGAATTGGAATGGGAGATCAGGCGGATCGGCGAGCCCGCACCAGGGGGTGCGTCATGAGCAAATCAGTCACGGTGTTGATGGGTGGCTGGTCAGCGGAGCGGGAGGTCTCCCTCGCCAGCGGTGCCGCTTGCGCCGACGCGCTGAACGACGCCGGTTACGACGTCACCCGGGTCGACGTGAGCCGCAATCTGAAAACGTTGATCGATGCGCTGAAGCCCGCCCCTGATGTCGTATTCAATGCGTTGCACGGGCGTTTCGGTGAGGATGGGCGTATCCAAAGCCTGCTTGATATTCTCGGCTTGCCCTACACCCATTCCGGCGTCCTCGCTTCGGCCCTCGCGATGGATAAACAATCCGCCAAAGCGTTGTTCGCCGCGCGCGGTATCCCCTGCCCGGAAGGCAAACTCCTGACCATCGCGGAGATCGGCGACTCAATGCCCCTGAATCCGCCCTTTGTCGTCAAACCGAACAACGAAGGTTCCAGCGTCGGTGTGATGGTAATCAGGCAGGGCGACAATCGCGTCACTTTCGACAACTGGCCCTACGGCGACGACGTACTTGTCGAGCAATATATCGACGGCCGCGAATTGACCGTCGCGGTGATCGGCGACCGGGCTCTGGGAGTCACCGAACTGCGCCCAAATGTCGGCTTCTACGATTACGAGGCGAAATACACGGACGGCAAAACCGAGCATCTTTGTCCCGCGCCCATTCCGGACGAGATCACTGAGTTGGCGATGGAATACGCCGTCCTGGCACATCAGGCGCTCGGCTGCCGCGGTGTCAGCCGTTCCGACTTCCGGTATGACGATACCGAATCTTCGCCAGGCCGACTCTACATGCTGGAAGTAAACACCCAGCCAGGCATGACGCCCTTGTCTCTCGTGCCGGAACAAGCCGCCCATGCGGGCATGTCGATGAGCGATTTGGTCGCCTGGATGGTGGAGAACGCGACATGCGACGCCTGATCCCCGGTTGGAAGCCCCAGAAAGGCAAGAAAAAGAAAAACGCCAAGGCGCGCAAACAACGGCGCGCCGCACAGCGGCGCTGGTTGCGCCCAGCGCTTATCGGCAGCCTGTCCGCCGCTTACCTAGGCGGCATGGCGTGGGGAATACATTGGTCGTTTGCATCCGGTCTGGTGGAGCGAACCGGGAACCGGGTCGAGCGAGCGGCGCTGGACGCCACGATCGGTGCGGGTCTCGCGGTCCACGAAGTCTTAGTTGAAGGCCGCAACGAAACGACCAAAGAGCAGTTGCTCAAGACCGTCGGCATCCGCCGCGGCGACCCGATACTGGCGCTCGATACGGATGAAATCCGCGAGCGGCTGATCGCCTTGGGCTGGGTTGGCGATGCCTCGGTCGAACGCCGTCTGCCCGGTACCGTCTATTTGCGCCTGTGGGAACGCCAGGCGATGGCAATCTGGCAGCGCCATGGATCGTTCGTTCTGGTTGATCGTACCGGCGCAGTCATCGGCACCCAGGGTCTAGACCGCTACACACATTTGAAAGTCATCGTCGGCAAGGACGCCCCCCGTCACGCGCCTGCCTTGCTGGATATGCTGGCGACCGCGCCGCCGCTTATGAAGCGGGTCCGCGCCGCCATCTGGGTCAGCGGGCGGCGATGGAACCTGCGCCTCGACGACGGTATCGACATCCGTTTGCCCGAAGAGAACGCGCAGGCCGCCTGGACTCGGCTGGCGACCTTGGAGCGCGACCGTCAGCTGCTGAGCCAGGACATCATCGCAATCGATTTACGCATCCGCGACCGGCTGATTGTCCGGCGCCGTAACGACCCGATGCCAAAGGACAGCACGTAATGCAGCGAAACGACTGAAACGAAGGATGGGATAGAGGGGAAGTTAGGTTTTGGCCCGTAACGATTTGATCACGGCACTCGACATCGGCTCGACCAAGATCTGCTGTTTTATCGCAGAGCTGGGCGAGAACGGCCGCGCACGCGTGATCGGTATCGCGCATCACGCCAGCCAGGGCATCAAATCGGGCGCGATCGTCAACATGGAGGATGCCCAGAACGCCGTCATCGGCGCCGTGAACGCGGCTGAGCAAATGGCCGGCACGACGATCCGCGAGGTCTTCGTCAATGTCAGTTGCGGTACACCGACGAATGGCGAGATCGACCTGCAAACCTCCGTCGGCAGCGGCACGATCGGCGACAACGAAATGCGCAAACTGTTCGGCGAAACAAAATTCCGTGACGAGGCGCCGGACCGGGCAATGATCCATTCGATCCCAATCGGCTACAAGATCGACGGTTCAAACGGGGTGCGCAATCCACGCGGCATGAACGGTCAGACACTCGGCGTGCATATCCGGACCGTCTCTGTTGCCGCCAACGCGATTCGCAACCTCGACACCTGCGTCAGTCATTGCCATCTGGACATCAGCGGCCATGTGGTCAGTCCGTACGCGTCGGGGCTCGCCTGCCTGGTGGAAGATGAAACCGATCTCGGTGTCACCGTGATCGATATGGGCGGCGGCACGACCTCTTTCGCGGTGTTTTTCGACGGTGCCCTGGCCTTTACCGACAGCATCCCTGTCGGCGGTCTGCACGTGACCAACGATATCGCCCGCGGCCTGTCGACACCGATCGGCCACGCAGAGCGGCTGAAGACGCTGCATGGCAGCGCCCTTCCCTCGCCGACCGACGAGCGCGACATCATCGACGCACCGCAAATCGGCGAGGAGGAAGAGGGCACGGTCAACCGCGTGCCGAAATCTTTCATCGTCAGCATTATCGCCCCGCGGCTCGAGGAGACATTCGAGTTGGTCCGCGCCAAACTCGACGCCAGCGGCGTGGACAAAGTCGCCGGACGCCGCGTCGTGCTCACCGGCGGCGCCAGCCAGCTGACAGGCGTCCGCGAACTGGCCAGCCAATTGCTCGACAAACAGGTTCGGCTCGGCAAGCCGCTGGGCGTATCCGGCCTTGCGGAAGCAACAGGCGGTCCGGCCTTCGCGACAGGTGCAGGCTTGCTGTCCTATGCAGCGGACAATCGCGGCGAAGTCCGCCCGGTCCGCGTCACGAAATCATCGAGCGGCCCCTTCGGCCGTATCGGAGGGTGGATCCGTGAACATTTCTAACACATCCGCCCAAAACCGGATTCCGCGCGCGCCGTGCGCCGGAATAAGCCGGCGCACGCCGGCAATCCCTGATATTGTAACGGTATTCTGGAGGCATACATGACAATCAACCTCAGCATGCCAAAGTCGCAATCCGATTTGAGGCCGAGCATTCTCGTTGTGGGTGTCGGCGGCGCAGGTGGAAACGCCGTCAACAACATGATCCGCTCGAACCTCGAAGGGGTCGACTTTGTCGTCTGCAACACCGACGCCCAAGCGCTGAACCAATCGCTGTCCGAGCGTAAGATTCAGATGGGTCTCGGGACCACCGAAGGCCTCGGCGCCGGATCGCGACCGGAAATCGGCGCGGCCGCAGCCGAAGAGGCGCTGGACGAGATCCAGCACCACCTCAATGGCACCCATATGGTCTTCATCGCCGCCGGCATGGGCGGTGGTACAGGCACGGGCGGCGCGCCGGTCATCGCCCGCGCCGCGCGCGAGCAAGGCATTCTGACCGTCGGCGTCGTCACCAAGCCGTTCCAGTTCGAAGGTGGGCGGCGCATGAATATCGCCGAGGAGGGCATCGAGGAACTGCAACAGTTCGTCGATACGCTGATCATCATTCCGAACCAGAACCTGTTCCGCATCGCAAACGAGAAGACGACCTTCGCCGACGCGTTCAAGATGGCGGACGACGTGTTGTATTCCGGCGTGCGCGGTGTGACCGACCTGATGGTGATGCCGGGCCTGATCAATCTCGATTTCGCCGACATCCGCACCGTGATGAGCGAAATGGGTAAGGCGATGATGGGCACCGGCGAAGCGGACGGCGACAAGCGCGCCGTAGAGGCCGCGGAACGGGCGATTTCCAACCCGCTGCTCGACGATGTCACGATGCAGGGCGCCAAGGGCGTTCTGATCAACATCACGGGCGGTCCGGACATGACCCTGTTCGAAGTCGATGAGGCGGCCAACCGTATTCGCCAGGAAGTCGACCAGGAGGCCAACATCATCTTCGGTTCAACCTTCGAGGAAGCACTCGAAGGCTCGGTCCGGGTTTCCGTCGTCGCCACCGGTATCGAGGCCGTGGCGAACGCCGAGCACCGCCCGATGCCAATCGGCCTGACAACAGTGGTGTCGAACACCCGCGTGGAAAGCACCCCGGAAGAGCCGGCCGCCGACCAAGAACCGGTTGAAGAACCGGCCGCCGAATCGGAAGACAGCTTGCCGATCGAAGAGCCGGAAGTGGCAGAAAGCCCGGTTGAAGCCGAGGCGGCCGACGAGCCTGCCGCTGCGGAGACGGAAGAGCCGAAACCGGTTCTGCCGCCCCGGCCGGCATTCATTCCGCCACGCCCAGTGCGGCCAGGCGATGTCCGCTCAGAAGCCAAACCGGCAGAGCCGTTCGCAGCCGCAGCGATCGAAAACGCCCGCAGCGAGCCGCCGCAGCCGCGGCGCAAAGGTTTGACCCTGTTCGAACGCATGACCGGCACCGGCCGTGCGCGGACGCAGGCCGAGCCTACACCGCCAACGGTCAAGCCCGAAGCTAAGGCAGAATCGAAGCCGGCTCCGAAGCCGGAACCGGTCGCTGGAGATACCGGACAGCCGCAGTTGGGCGGTCTCGATTCGACCGATGCGGCAGCGCCATCCGCGGCCGAGGAGGAGATGCTTGAAATTCCGGCATTCCTGCGCCGGCAAGCAAATTAGTCTAGGCTGCATATAATACCGATATCAGGGAGTTATGCGGTCGCACCGTGAGGTGCGGCCGCGTAACAATTCGTAACAAAGAGTGATTTGAGCCTAGACACTGTTATTGTTACATCTGCACACGCGTCATACGGACTTAAAAAAATATCAACTTAATCAAGCTCGTATCCGGTTAACACGCAGGGCAAACGTAAAGGGTTCCGAGGGGATGGAGGAATTGAGCAAGCTGGCCGCGTCTTCGTGGCAGCGCACGCTGAAAAGCAGCATCCGCTGCAGCGGCGTTGGTCTCCATACTGGCGATAAGATTTCAATGGAGTTGCATCCTGCGGCAGCCGACACGGGAGTCGTGTTCCGGCGTATCGACGTCGCGAGCACCAATCGTGACGTACCGGCCCGGTACGACCATGTCGGCAGTACGAATATGTGCACCATGCTGGTCAATGCAGACGGTGTCAGCGTCTCGACGGTCGAGCATCTGATGGCCGCTTTGGCCGGTTGCGAAATCGATAATGTGATCGTTGCCCTTGATGGTCCGGAAGTGCCGATCATGGACGGCAGCGCAGAACCGTTCGTGTTCCTTATCGAGTGTGCCGGGACGATCGAATTGGACGAACCGCGCCGCGCCATCCAAGTTCTACACCCTGTCACGGTCCGGGACGGCGACAGTGTTGCCCGCCTGGAACCCGCTGACAGCTTTTCCATCGAATTCGGCATCGATTTCGACAGCGCCGCCATCGGTCGGCAAAGCTTCGTTATGGAAGTGTCGCCGGATGCGTTCAAGACAGACATTTCGCGCGCGCGGACATTCGGTTTCCTGCATGAGGTCGAGGCCCTGCGCAATGCCGGACTCGGGCAAGGCGGTTCGCTCGACAATGTGGTCGTCGTCGATGGCGACGAAGTCATGAACCATGACGGGCTTCGGTTCGACAATGAATTCGTGCGCCACAAGGTGCTCGATTGCATCGGCGACATGTATCTCGCCGGCGGTCCGCTGATTGGCAAATTCAGCGGTGTACGAGCCGGTCACGGCTTGCACCATAAGCTGTTGGAGACGCTGTTCGCCGAGGATGCGGCTTGGACGACGATTGCCATGGACCGGCGCATGCCGCTTGGTGCCTGGGCACCGGAAGCGATCGCTGCTACCGCGTAAGGCACACTAACGCGAAACGTCGGTTCCGGTGGGAAATGCCCACCGGCAGTGATATATACAAAGGTGTCAACTCGGAGAGATTCTGAACGCCGTTGCGCCAACGTTGTCACTGACGATGCATCATAACTTCACCGAACAGCGACTTTACGGCACGTTACTGCGTGCGATTTGCCTGTGCCTGGCCGTCCTGGTGACGGCTTGCTCGGAGGATGAAGGGGAAACCTATCGGGCACGCACGGTCGAAAGGCTGTACAATCTCGGCGTCGACGCCTTGCAGCGCGAAGATTACAAGAATGCGGTGGTTTCGTTCGACGAAGTCGAACGGCAGCATCCCTATTCGGTCTGGGCGACCAAGGCTCAGCTTATGTCCGCCTACGCGTCGTACAAGCGAGACGATTACGACGAAGCGATCGTCGGGCTGGACCGTTTCATCGAACTGCATCCGGGCAACCCTGACGTCGCCTACGCCTATTATCTAAAAGGCCTCTCCTACTACGAACAGATCTCGGATGTCGGCCGCGACCAGAAAATGACCGAGCTGGCATTGTCTGCGCTGCGCGACGTCATGCGCCGCTATCCGGATACCAAGTACGGCCGCGACGCGCGGGCGAAGCTCGATTTGGTCAACGACCACCTCGCTGGCAAAGAAATGGCGGTCGGCCGATACTATCAGCAGCGGCGCGAATTCCTCGCGGCGATCAACCGCTTCCGCTCCGTCCTACAAAACTATCAAACCACGACCCATGTTCCCGAAGCGCTGCTCCGGCTCACGGAATCCTATCTTTCGTTGGGTATCACGGACGAAGCGCAGATGGCCGCGGCGGTCCTGGGCCACAACTTCCCGGGCAGTAAATGGTACGCGGACAGCTACGCCTTGCTCGAGCAGCGCAACCTTCAGCCCGTACAAAAGCAAAGTTCGTGGCTGAGCTGGATGTGGGATTGGGCTAACTGACGCCGCAATGTTGACGGCGCTAAGCATTCGAAATGTGGTTCTCATCGAGCGACTCGATCTGACTTTCCACGCCGGGCTGTGCGTCCTGACCGGCGAAACCGGAGCGGGTAAATCGATTCTGCTCGACGCGCTGGGCCTGGCGCTGGGCGCGCGAGCGGAAACCAGCCTGCTACGACAGGGCAGTGACACCGCCTCTGTGGCAGCCAGCTTCGAAATTCCTGCCGATCATCCGGCCAATCAACTTATCGAAGAACATGGTATCGAGTCCGAAGACACACTTGTCTTGCGGCGGACCTTGGCCGGAACCGGCCGCTCGCGGGCGTTCATCAACGATCAGGCGACCAGCGTTGCGCTGCTGAAACGGGTTGGCGAGTCGCTGATTGAAATCCAAGGCCAATTCGAACAGCACGGCTTACTGGATTCAGGGACCCACCTCTCGCTTCTCGACATGTTCGGTAAGCTGCAGGGCCATGCGGGCACCGTGCGCAATGCGTACCGCGCCTGGCGCGATGCCGAAACGGCCCTTGCCGACGCCGCTGAAGAAGCGGAACAAGCGCGCCGCGACGAAGATTATCTGCGGCATGCGCTCGAAGAACTCGATGCTCTCGACCCGCAGACCGGCGAGGACGCCGAACTCACCGAAACACGACGGTTTTTGATGCAGGCGGAGCAGATCGTCGACGCGATCGAAGCGGCCCGCTCCGAATTCGACGCCAGGAAACCGGTCAGCGAATCCCTGCGCGCGGCGCTGCGCAAGCTAGAACGGCTCTCAGAGACCGCGGGAGGACGGCTGGATGACGCGATCGCCGCGCTCGACCGGGCGTTGGCGGAGGTGGAGGCAGCCAGCACCGTGTTGAACGAAGCCGCACGCTCAATCGATACCGACGATGCCCGCCTCAATCAGATCGAAGAGCGCCTCTTCGCATTGCGCGAAATCGGGCGCAAACACCGTGTCGATGTCGAACGGCTGCCCGGCCTTCGGCAACGCTTCAGCGATCGGCTCGCGCTGATCGATCATCAAACCAACAAGCTCGCATCGCTCGAGAACGCCGTTCGGGAGGCCCGAGCGACATTCGAAAACGAGGCACAGACCCTCAGTAAGGCGCGGACCAAGGCGGCGAATGCGCTCGACCAGGCGGTGAACAAAGAGTTGCCACCCCTCAAACTCGACAAGGCCGCTTTCACGACCGAAATGGAGCGGCTTGACGAGAACGGCTGGACTGAAGACGGGTTCGACCGCGCACGTTTCATGATCGCCACCAATCCTGGCGAACCGGCAGGCCCCATCGGACGCATCGCGTCAGGCGGCGAGCTGTCCCGCTTTATGCTCGCCCTGAAACTGGTGCTGATCTCCGGCGGCGACCAACCTTCGCTGATCTTCGACGAGGTGGACAGCGGGGTCGGCGGCGCGACGGCGCACGCGATCGGACAACGGTTGTGGCGCCTGGCGGACCGCACGCAGCTTCTCGTCGTCACCCACTCACCCCAGGTGGCCGCCCGCGGCGCTGATCATTTGCTCGTTCAAAAGGCTGGATCGGGAGACCGCGTGATCACCGACGTGAAACGGCTGGGCGGCGAGTCCCGCCTGGAAGAGGTTGCCCGTATGCTGTCCGGCGCGACGATCACCGCTGAAGCGCGCGCCGCGGCGGGTCGCTTGATCGAAGGAAATGCCCCGTGAGCCCATCGCAAGAAAACACCGACGCTCTGACCCCGGAAGAAGCTGCCGTCGAGCTGGCCAAGCTGGCCGAGGCGATCGCCCATCACGACCGGCTCTACCATCAGCAGGACGCGCCGGAGATCAGCGACGCCGACTATGACGCGCTGCGCCGGCGGAACGACGCGATCGAGGCCCAGTTCCCGGACCTGGTGCGCGACGACAGCCCGAGCAAAAGTGTCGGCGCGACACCTTCTTCGGGCTTCGCAAAGGTGGCGCACGCCCGGCCGATGCTATCCCTGTCGAATGCGTTCGACGAAAATGACGTGGCCGAATTCCTAGCCCGGATCCGCCGCTTTCTCGGCCTGGAAGAGTCCGACCTGGTCGAGTTCGTCGCCGAACCGAAGATCGATGGGCTGTCCGCCTCGCTGCGTTATGAGAATGGCGGCTTCCGGGTCGGGGCCACGCGCGGCGACGGGACGACCGGTGAAGACATCACCGCCAACCTGCGGACTATTGACGACATCCCGGAAACCCTGCCCGGCGACGCGCCGGATATCTTCGAGGTACGCGGCGAGGTCTATATGAGCCGCGACGATTTCTTCACGCTGAACGAGCGTCAGACCGCGGAAGGCAACAAGGTCTTCGCCAACCCACGCAACGCCGCCGCCGGCAGCCTCCGGCAGCTCGATTCCACGATCACCAAGAGCCGGCCGCTGCGTTTCTTCGCCTATTCCACCGGCGAGACCAGCGCCACTCCGACAGACACCCATTGGGAGTTGCTGTCGCGTCTCGATGATTGGGGATTCACCGTCAACCCGCTGTCTCGCCTGTGTGCCAGCAGCGACGACGCGATCGCGCTCTATGACGAAATCGCCGCGGCGCGTGCGTCCCTGCCCTACGATATCGACGGCATCGTTTACAAAGTGAACCGGATCGATTGGCAGAACCGGCTGGGAATGGTCAGCCGCGCGCCACGCTGGGCGATCGCCCATAAATTCGCGGCAGAGCAGGCCGAGACACTATTGCATGCTATTTCGATCCAAGTCGGTCGCACCGGGGCCCTGACTCCGGTAGCGGAACTGGAGCCGATCACCGTTGGCGGGGTCGTTGTCAGCCGCGCCACGCTGCACAATGCCGATGAGATCGAGCGCAAGGACGTCCGCGCCGGTGACACGGTTATCGTCCAGCGCGCCGGGGACGTGATCCCGCAGGTCGTCCGCGTGATACCGGAAAAGCGGCCCTCAGACTCCAAACCCTTCGATTTCCCAAGCCAATGTCCGGATTGCGGCAGCGCCGTCATGCAAGAAGACGGCGAAGTGGTGCGCCGCTGCACCGGCGGATTGATTTGCCCGGCGCAAGCATTGGAACGGTTGAAACACTTCGTCAGCCGCGACGCCTTCGATATCGAAGGGTTCGGTGGCAAGCACATCGAATCGTTCCGGACCGACGGACTGATCGAAACGCCGGCGGATATCTTTCGGCTGCACGACCGTGCGGACGAAGTTTCCGCACGTGAAGGATGGGGCGAGCAATCGACCGATAATCTCATGGCAGCGATCGAAGCGAGGCGTACCATCCCGTTGGAGCGGTTCATCTATGCCCTAGGCGTCCGCCAGGTTGGACAGTCGACAGCGCGCCTGCTGGCAAAGAATTACGGGTCCCACGAGGCCCTCGCTTCGGCGATGGCGGACGCGCATGATCCCGAGTCCGAGGCCTATGCCGGGCTGATCGCGATAGACGGTATCGGCCCATCTGTCGCGGCCGACCTTGCCGCATTTTTCGCCGAAGATCACAACCGGACGGTCCTGGCCGATCTGGCCGCGGAACTCGATATCGAACCCTTCGTGCAGGAGGAAAGCGATTCACCGATCGCAGGCCGCACCGTCGTGTTCACCGGAACACTGGAACAGATGACTCGCGGCGAGGCGAAGGCTCGTGCCGAAGCGCTCGGCGCCAAAGTTTCCGGTTCAGTTTCCAAGAAAACCGACTTCGTGGTCGCCGGACCCGGTGCCGGCTCCAAAGCGAAGAAGGCCGCCGAACTCGAGGTCACGATCCTCAGCGAAGAGGAGTGGCTCGATATGCTTGGTGAAGAGTCCGTCTCATGATCAGGTCGGTCCTATTCTTCGCAACGCTGCTGTCCCTGGCTTTCCCGCAGGTGACGCATGCGCAATCCAGCACCCGAATCCTCAAATATAATGAGAAGGGGGAAGTGACCGGCGTCATCGAAGGCAAACCAAGCGAAACCAAGCGATCGGCCCCGAAAGGGAAAACGACCGTCAAGGAAACACCGCAAACCCGCCGGCCGGGCGCCGACGATGAGCCTGCCGCCGAACCCGGCGAGATCATGATCGTCAATCCGTCGACCGCCGTGGAACGGGCCCTGCGTGCGGATGGTTACCGGGTCCTGGAGCGGATTGCGCTCGAGCATCTGGGCATTACGACACTGCGCCTGCGCACGCCGGACAATCTCTCCGCCGAAGCCGCCGTGCAGGCAATTGAAAAACGCTTTCAGTCCCTGTCTGTCGGCGTCAATCAACGTTTCAAGGTGAACAAGGGCCCGCCCGGCGACTGTGCCCGCCGCGTCACGGGCTGGGGCGAAGTGCCGCCAAGCTGCGGCGGCGGCATCCGCATCGGGATGATCGATACGCTGGTCGATGTGAACCATCCAGCCCTCAAAGGCCAACGCGTCGCCCGGCGCTCGTTCCTGCCGAAAGGCGCCAAGCCAGGCGTCTCGGATCATGGCACGGGTGTCGCCGGTATCCTGGTCGGCAAGCCAGCAAGCAACAACTGGAAGGGGCTGTTGCCGGGGGCCCAGCTTTATGCGGCAAATATCTTCGCGGCCCGCCCCGATGGCGGCCTTCGCGCCAATCTGGCGTCGATGATGAAGGCGCTCGACTGGTTGGCGGAAAAGAAGGTATCGGTGGTCAATTTCAGCCTCGCCGGCTCCCCCAACCGGGTCCTCAAGAAACTGATGCAGAAGGCCAGCCAGCGCGGTCTGGCGCTCGTCGCAGCAGCCGGCAATGGCGGTATAAAGGCCCGCCCGGCCTATCCCGCCGCGCATCCGTTGGTGCTGGCGGTGACCGCGGTCGACCAGCGCCTGGGAATCTACGATTTTGCCAATCGTGGCGACTATGTCGATTTCGCGGCTCCGGGTGTCGACCTTTGGAC
>CAJWOT010000026.1 GCA_913044215.1 uncultured Rhodospirillaceae bacterium
ACTTTGCTGCGCGGCGTGGACAAAGACAAGCTTGGCATCGAATTGAAAGGCTCGTTCATCGCCTTATGGACGGGTTTTCCTGCCATATCCTAGTAGTCGCAATACAGGTTAACATCACGTAAGCGTCCCCTTTCAGCCACAACCCTATTTTCAGTGCGGGACGGTGCCCTTGACCGTGGTCCGCAGCATCAACCGGCGCTGCGGCAGCGCGTAGTCATGTATGGCGAGATGCTGCACCAGACAGTTATCCCAGATCAGGACGTCGCCGCGCCGCCATTTGTGGCGATGATGAAACTCCGGCTTGACCGTGTGCTGCGCCAGCATCTCCAGAATATCGGTCGCCTCGTCCTCCGGAATGCCGTCGATCCCGACGCACTCGCCCGCGACAACGAAAATGCACCGCACGCCGGTCACCGGGTGCCGGCGGATAACGGGATGCCGAACGGGCGGCAGCGCATTGCGCTGCGCCTCTGTGATCGGTTTGCGGTTGCTCTTGCCTTCCTGCGCCCGCCGCGCGTGCTTCGCCTCGTAGGAATGGATCGTCCGGCACCCCTCGAGACGATCCTTCAGTTCCTGCGGCAAGGCGTCGTAGGCAGCAGCGGTGCTGGCGAACAGCGTATCGCCCAAAATCTGACCATCGTCGCCGACCGGCACCTCCCTGGCATGAAGGATCGTCGCCGCCGGCGGCGCGGGTATATAGGACATGTCAGTGTGCCAAGTGGTGCCGGCGTCCCGCAGACCGATCGGCACCCCGTCTTCGACGATGTTGGAAACGATCAGGATTTCCGGGTGGTCGTCCAGCGAATAGTCCGACAGAACGTAGGTTTCGGTCTCGCCGAAACGCCGCGTGAACGCTATCAGCTGCTCTTCCGTCAAGTTTTGATCGCGAAAGCACAGCACGCCGTGCGCCGCGAAACTCACGCGCAGGGCCGCCATCGTTTCCGCCTCGGGCTCAAGGCCGGTATCGAATCCGATCACCTCGGCGCCGAGCAATCCACCGCTCGGCACAATTTCGTACTCCGATACGTTTGTCGACGCTGCACTCATTATGGCCCGGTCCGTTTGGTTCACCGCCGGTGAAGTGTACCATTCCAGCGCAAAATTGCTCGCTTGCAAACGGCCTTGCGCGATGAGAGGCAACGGCCGGTCAAAAAAAGGACTTCGCCATGTCTCAAGAAAACCTGTCGCCCGGCACCGTTCCCGCGGACGCGTTTCCCATCGGTCTCAGCAATGCTGAAGACCGCACCGCGCGGCTGCATCGCCTGATCGCCGCCCCGGAGATCGTGGTCGCCCCCGGGGCGTTCGATTGCATCACCGCCCGGCTCGTCGATACGGCTGGCTTCCCCGCCGTCTACATCACCGGATCGGGCGTTTCGATGAGCGCGTTGGGCGCGCCCGATGTCGGGCTGATGTCCTATGGCGAAATTCTCGACCGGGTGCAGCGGATCGCCGATGTGGTATCGATCCCGGTCATCGCCGACGCGGATACCGGATTCGGTGGCCCGCTGAACATCATGCGCACCGTCCGGGATTTCGAGCGCGCCGGTGTCAGCGCCATACAGATCGAGGACCAGGCCTGGCCGAAGAAGTGCGGTCACGAGCCGGGGCGTGTCATCGTTCCCGCTGCCGAAATGGTAGGCCGCATCAAGGCTGCGGTCGATGCCCGCGCGGACGGCATCGCCATCATCGCCCGCACCGATGCGCGCAGCACGGAGGGACTCGACGCGGCGATCGAACGCTCGAACCTCTATGCCGAAGCGGGAGCGGACATTCTGTTTCTGGAGTCGCCGGAAAGCGAAGCTGAACTCGAAACGCTCAACCGGCAGCTCACGAAACCGACCTTGGCCAATATGGTCGAAGGCGGCCGCACACCGGTCCTGCCCTATCCGCAGTTGCAAGACATCGGCTTCAGTGTCGCTATCTTTCCCAACTCGCTGACCCGGCTGCTGGGCCGGACGGGCGCATTGTTGATGGCCGAATTGAAACGGGCGGGCACCACGGCGGGCATGGCCGACAGCATGCTGGACCACACCGGCTTGTGGGATCTTTTCGACAACAAGCGATGGCGCGACCTGGAAGACCGCTACGGAGCGGCGGAACTTCCCGGCGTAAGAAACTGACCGGCCGCGCAGCTCTCTCCGAAAAGAGACGGTGTTTCAAGTTGTATCGAAAGCGCGAACCGCACTCGCGGTCGCTGGACTCTTCACAACCCAGCGTCGACAATGCTGCTGATATATTACTTATCGTATCAGACCAACGATCAGAGAACCCGACGCACAAGCCGGGCAAAGGGCAAAGCCCTAAAAATTGGAACAGAGGAATACTGGGAGGACTAGGAATGAAATTCTCAAGGATAGTCCGTGGCGCGCTGTTTGCGTCCGCCGCGGCGATCATGGCGGTATCCGGCGTGGCGCAGGACGCGTCGGCTGAATACCCGACGAAACCGATCCGGATCATCATCCCGTATGACGCGGGCGGCGCCGCGGACCTGCAGGCACGCATCCTGTCGTCGACCGCGCCGGAATATATGGGTCAGGCGATCCTGGCGAGTAACCGCACTGGCGCCGGCGGCGTGACGGGCTCGAACTTCGTCGTCCGCTCGAAGCCAGACGGCTACACGCTGCTGCTGGCGCGGGTCGGCTCGCAGGCGGGCGTCCCGGCGATCAATCCGGGCATCCCCTACAAGTGGAACGACTACACCTTCCTGGGGCTGCTCGAGAAGAACCCCTTTGTGCTCGCCGTCAACGCCAAATCCAAGTTTAAGTCGATCGGCGATATCGAGAAAGCTCTGAAGGCCGGCGAGAAACTGTCCTATTCGACCGGCGGCGTCGGCACTTTACCGCATATCGCGATGGTCATGACTTTGAGCGGCATGGGGATGGGCGCGGATGCCATGACCCATGTTCCGTATAAGGGCGGCGGCGCCGCGGCGGCAGCGCTGGTCGGTGGCCATGTGGATATGTTCTTCCAGAACCTGTCCGGTCTGATCGGTCAGATCCGCGCCGGCACCCTGCGCGCGCTGTTCGTGACCACACCGGAACGCTTCGGGGCGATTAAGGACGTGCCGACGGTGGCCGAAATCGGCCGCAAGGACCTCGAACTCGCTGTCGGTTGGAGCGCATTGTACGGTCCCAAGGGCCTGCCGAAAGAGGTCGTCGACAAATGGGTCGACGTCCTGCAAAAGATCAAAAAGGACAAGTCCTGGAACAAGATGACCAGCCGTCTCGGTTCCATTCCGTCGATCAGTTCACCGGCGGAGATGGAGAAGTTCGCGGAAAGCCAGTTCAAGGCGATGCGGGCGGTTGCCGAAAAAGTCGGCATGATCATCAAGAAGTAGCGGCCGTTTGCGGGTCAGGGCGACGCACAACGCCCTGACCCGCAGCCGTGATAATCGGACGTCATCACGTTTCCTGAAACCATTTCGGCTCCGCAGGGAGTCTTGAAAGCAAGCTGATGCGCGCAGCGGAACGCAGTGACCTGATCCTTAGCGGCGTAACGATCGCCTTCGCCTGCCTGGCCCTGTTTGTCGTGATTCCGGCCGGGGTCGAGAATCCGGGCCAGATCAATGTGATGGCGCTGGGACCGTCTTTCTGGCCGTCGGTAATCGCGGTTTTCATCTGTTCGATGGGGATACTCGTCGCTCTCCAGGCCTATCGTAGCCACCGCAACCGGAAAAGTTCAGAGGCGGACGGGCCCGCGAATTTCGCCCCCACCCGCTGGATCGGCGCGCTGGTCCTGCTGGCCGGGTACTACCTTCTGCTGGATATCCTTGGCATGGTCGTGACCTCGGCGCTGGCGCTGCTGACTTTCATGCTTCTCGGCGGTGAACGGCGCCCGGTCTTGATCGTCGCCATTACCGTCATCCTGCCCGTGGCTCTGTTCCTGTTTTTCCGCTACGTGGCAAATGTTTCGATCCCCATGGGCATCTTCGGCGACTGGATTTCCTGAGCCATGCTACTCGATCATTTGCAATCCGCCCTCGACATCGTCCTGTCGGTCGAAACCGTGCTCGCCCTGTTCGGCGGCGTGGTCATCGGCACGATCATCGGCGCTATTCCCGGCATGACGGTGACCATGGGCGTCGCCCTCACCCTGCCCTTCACTTTCAACATGCACCCTGCCGTTGGGATACTACTGCTGCTCGGCGTCTATAAGGGCGGAGTCTATGGCGGCTCGATCACCGCGATCCTGATCAAGACGCCAGGGACGCCGGCCGCTTCCTGCACCGTAATGGACGGCTATCCGATGTCGCAGAACGGGCAAGCGCGCAAGGCGCTCGACATAGCGCTCTACGCTTCCTGCTTCGCCGATTTCGTCTCGAACATCTCGCTCATCCTGTTCGCGGGCTTGCTCGCCAGTTTCGCGCTGCGTTTCGGGCCGCCGGAATATTTTACCTTAATCGTTTTCTCGCTGACGATAATCGCTGGTATCGCTGGGGAAAACATGCCGAAGGGCATGATTTCAGCCGGGCTCGGCCTGTTCCTAGCCACGGTCGGACTCGATCTGGTCTATGGCACGAACCGCTTTGTGTTCGGCGAGGTGGAGCTGATGGCTGGGCTTAATTTCATTCCGGTGCTGATCGGCCTGTTCGCCCTGCCGGAGATCATCAACCACTACGCCAAGAAGTTCGAGGAACGCGGCCAAATCCAGGCACTCGCCGGCGGTCACGCGACCTTCGCCGAGTTCCGCCGCTGTTTCAAAAGCATCTTCCGCGGCAGCATCATCGGCGTCGTCCTCGGCGCCATTCCCGGCATCGGCGGCGCACCAGCCGCCTTCCTGTCCTATAGCGAGGCGCAGCGGACCTCAAAGAACCCGGACGCCAAGTTCGGCAATGGCGAAATGGAGGGCGTCGCCGCAGCCGAGGCCGGCAACAACGGCACCTGTGGCGCAACGCTGATCCCGCTGCTCGCCCTCGGCGTCCCCGGCGATATCGTCACCGCGGTGATCCTGGGCGCCTTCATGATTCATGGGCTGCAGCCCGGACCGCTGCTGTTCCAGGATAATCTCGACCTGATCTACGCCCTGTTCATCGGCATCATGATCAGCTCCGTCTTCCTGTTCATCGTCGGCAAGAGCGCGATCCGCATCTTCAGCCACGTCGTCCTGCTGCCGAACAAGATCCTATTCCCGATGGTGTTGGTGCTGTGCGTCTATGGCGGCTACGCGGTCAACAACAACCCGTTCGACATTCTGGTAATGATGCTGGTCGGCCTGCTCGGCTTCGGCATGCTGCGCACCGGCATTCCCGCTGCACCCTTCCTGATCGCCTTCGTGCTGGGCCCGTTGCTAGAGGATAATTTCCGACAATCCCTGCTGCTGTCGCAGGGCGGTATGGAGATCTTCTTCCGCAACGAGATCTGCTGGATCTTTTGGGCGCTGACGGCCCTGGTCGTGTTCATCCTGGTCCGGCGCGGCGTACGCAACCGCCGCGCCGCCTGGGCAGAAGGGTGAGCCGGCGTTACCCGACCAGCGGCACAACCTCTTTCATGAACTGATCCATGTTCTCGATCGTCTGGGAAACTGGCGGCGCGCGGAAATCGAAAATGACCTCGTGCACCCCCAGGTCCTTGTATGCGCGCAGATCCTCCGCCACCCGCTCCGGTGTCCCGGTGAACAGCAAGCGGTCATCGCCCTCTGGCACCATTCCCGGGTCGTAGGACGGCGCCTTGAAAGAGATCGTCAGCTCGTCATAGCTGCGGCCTTCCGCCTCCGTCATCGCCCGCAAATCATCGAGCTTTTGTTTGAACTCCGGCGGATGCAGTGGCGAAGCCGATGTCGCGCCGACCGGTTGCCAGCCATCACCGTATTTTGCGGTCCGACGGAGGGCCGGACGGCTATGGCCGCCGACCCAGATCGGCGGGTGCGGTTTTTGCACCGGGTGCGGCACGCAACGCAGTTCCTTGAAGGAATAGAACTCGCCTTCATGCGACACCGGATCCTGCGTCCAACACTTCTTGAAGATCTCGAGGTATTCGTTGCTCGACGCGCCGCGCCTGTCGAAGTCGGGGGCGCCCAGCGCCTCGAACTCCTCGCGCATCCAGCCGACACCGACGCCGACCGTCACGCGCCCCTTGGACAGCACATCGATGGTCGCCAGCATCTTGGCCGTCACGAGCGGGTTGCGGTGTGGCAGGATCATGACGCTGGTCACCAGACGCGCGCTGTTGCTAATGCCAGCGATGAAGGCCATCAGCGACAGCTGCTCCAACGCATCCCCCTGGCCGGGGAATCCGCCACCCACCGTATAGGGGTATTGCGAGTCAACAGTGACCGGGAAGACGATATGGTCGCCGATCACGATGGTCGCGAAACCCATCGCCTCGCCCTGCCGCACGATCTCCTCGATCGCATCCGGCTCGCCCAACGGCCCGCGTGTCGGCAAATAAAACCCGTACTTCATCACTGAAATTCCCCCTTGCTTAGGAGCCGCAGCGCCCCCGCTTCCGAATTTGTAAAGATAGTTTAGAGTGCCGAACGTCCCCTTGCTAAGGAATCATCGAAATGTCCAATGCCAAGATCCTCGCCTTCGCCGGCAGCACCCGCGCGGCTTCCTTCAACAAGACACTGCTGCGCACAGCCGTTCGTGGCGCCGAAGCTGCAAGCGCTTCGGTTACGGTCATCGACCTTGCGAACTATCGAATGCCAATCTATGACGGCGATCTGGAAGCGGAGAGCGGACTGCCGGAAAATGCGGAGAAACTTCAGGCCTTGTTCATGGACCATAATGGACTGTTGATCGCGTCCCCTGAATACAACAGCTCGGTTGCGCCGGTTCTGAAGAACACCATCGACTGGATGACGCGCCGGGACGCAAGTGCCAACCTGCGCTGTTTCACCGGCAAGACGGCGGGGCTGATCGCCACGGGGGGCGGACTTGGCGGCTTGCGCAGCCTGGTTCACCTGCGTCAGATCCTAGGCAATATCGGTGTCCTTGTCATCCCAGGACAGGCGACGGTAAGGGGTGCTTGGACGGCCTTCGACGAAAACGGCGAGCTGAAAGAGGAAGAGCAGCGCAACGCGGTCGAAGGCGTCGGGACCAGCCTGGCCGAAACGCTGGCGAAGCTGCACGCTTAAAGTTGCCGCAATCGCGGCGCAGCGAGAGCGACGACAAGACCAACCACGACCAGGATCGCGCCGTTGACGGCAAGCGTGTTGGACAGGCCGATCACAACCGACAGCGCGCCGAACTGAAGATGGCCGATCGGCGCGATACCAACCGCCAGCACCCATACGCCCATCGCCCGGCCGCGCAATTCGTTGGCGACGCTGAGCTGCATCATGCTTTGCGTCAGCACGTCGGAAGTCGTTGCCAGGAGCGCGACTAGCGCCACCGCACAGACCGTGAATAACAGCGCACCCTCGACGGACAGCAGCAGTATGCTCGCCCCGAAGGCGAAGATTACGAAAAGATAGGCCAACCCTCTTCGCTGCATCTGCCCCATGAAGGACATCGCCAGACCCGCGACTATACCGCCGGCAGCCCTTGCCGCGTGCAGATATCCCAACCCATCTTCGCCCAAATTGAGCCGCGCTGTCGCCAATTCTGGCAGCGCCGTGGCGAACGAGAAGCCGAACACTTCGACGGCGGCCGTGATCAGCACCAGCATCGTCAGGATACCGTTAGTGCGCAGCTCGGCGGCGTATTCGCGCAAATTCTGCCCGATCGGCGCGTGATCTTTTACAGCCGCCTCACCCGCCGACCGCAAGCGCGCAAACGCCAGAAAGGCGATGGCATGGCCCGTCGCGATTACCGTCAGTGCGGCAGGCGCGCCGTAATGCTTCATGACGAGGCCCACCAGCAAGGCGCCGACAAGCTGACCCGACCGGCCGCTCAAATTCAAAAGCCCGAGGCCGGAAACGACTTGGCCACTGCCGACGATGTCGTAGGCGTAACTGACGCGAACCGGCTGATGCAATGCCCGCAAACTGCCCGTCAGCAGCGTAAAGGCGACGATCACCGGCAGATCGTCGATGCCCAGAAATAGCAAAGCCGCGAAACAGAGCTGCAGCGCCACGAACGCCAATTCCGTACGCCGCAGCAGGGTGCGCCGGTCCATCCAATCGGCAACCGCGCCCGACAGCATACCAAAAACGAATAAAGGCAGAAAATAGACCGCCATTATCGCGCCGATCCAGCCGGTCGATTCCGTTATCTGAAAGACGAGCGCCCCGAGCACGACATGCTCGCCGCTCATACCTTGTTGATTGAAGGCGGCACCGAACCAGAGTCGGCGGTAATCCGGGTGTTTCAGCGCCGGGAGTTGCAGCATGTCGGTACCGCGCGCTCAGCGGATGCGTGGATTTCAGCCGTACGCGCCTTATGTTCTTAGACCAAACTAGGGTATCATTGACGACTTCAAACAGGAAAGTTCGCATGCCCGCTGGCACTCAAAACATACCTCTCTTTGGCTTGCATTTGGGTTTGGCCTGGATTTTGGCCCTTTTCGTGGCATTCAGCCTCGGCCCGAACCCCGCGTTGGCAGGAAAACCGGCCGCCCTGGCGCTCGACGTATCGGGGACGACAAAACCGGCGATCGACCCCTTTTCGGAGTTGGAAACCAAGACACCGATCGAACTCGCACCCGACGCGACTATCGAATTCCTGCACTATAGAAGCTGCAAGGCGATAACGGTCCAAGGCGGTCGCCTGAATTTTTCCAGTGAACGGTACCTGTTCAAGGGCGGCAAAATCCTCGAAACGAAGCGTGCGGAATGCCCGAAGACCGTCGCATTGAGCGGCGCCTCCAAGATCGGTGGTATCGTCGTACGCGGCGGTTCCGGTAACAAGAAAAAGGCGGTCACCGGCACCACGCGCCCTTCCTTCGTTCTCGTGGGGACGGATGCTGATGGCTACGCCGCCATCCGCATCTCGCGCCAGGGCAACACCATCCTGGACGCAAAACTGCACGGACGGTCATTCATCTATCCGGACGCCGCACCCACGCTGGAGAAAGGCGAGTTCTACAACGTCACCCTGACTCCCGCAGGGGGCGGCAAACCGCGCAGCTTCACGCTCAAACCGCGGGGCAAACCGAAAAAATACACGCCGACCTTGATCCGGGTCGACTAGCCTGAGGTGCGGTTGACCAGGGGAATTGCCGCCTTCGTTTGCGCCGCCTGCGCGGCAGCGGCGGCGCTCCTGTCGTTCTTTGCGCCAGCGCCGGTCTGGCTCGACGGCCTGCTCTTCGACAGCGCCCTCGCGGTGCGCGCGAAGCTGGACCCGAATCCACCGTCAGCCGACCATGTTGCCGTTGTCGCCGTTGATCCGCAAAGCCTTGACGCGCCAGAGTTGGCCAATCTGCCGCGCACATTCTTCGGGCCGATTTGGGGACAGCTGATCGGCGGCCTGACCGGTGCCGGCGCGAAGGCCGTCGCTTTCGACATGCTGTTTTCCTACAGCGCGAGCCAGTTCCAGAAGGGGTACGATCGGCCGTTTCTCGCATCACTGTACCGCAACCGCGACAAAGTAGTGCTGGGCCGGTCCGCGCGGGGCAATCCGGCGCGCAACTATTTCGCCGCCCTGCGGAACAATCCGACGGCGCTGGGCGGCATGGATGGCCAGGCGGCCGCAGACGAGGTCTACCGCAGGGTTTGGACGGTCCGTAAGGCGGACGATGGAAACGACTATATTAGCTTGTCCGCCGCGGCCCTACTCCGCGCCGGCGCGAAGGAAATGCCCCGCGAGGTCGTTCTAGCCCCGCCCGGCCATCCCGAGTCCATCATCCCCACCTATCGACTGATCGATATATTGAAATGTGCGCAGTCCGATCCGGAAGTGCTTCGAAAGACATTCGAAGGCCGGGTCGTCTTCATCGGCACCACCCTGCCCGAAGAAGACCGCAAAACGGCGTCCGCCCGTTTCATCGCACCGGCAGCTGAGGAAGAGCCGAAACGATCGGATTGCGGCCTTGGGCAGATCCCGCCTTCCGTCCCCGATGCCAACGATATTCCCGGTGTCTTTCTGCACGCCCTGGCGGCGGAAGCGGTGCTGAGCGGGGGTCTCACAGAGCCGGTGCCGCCGGCCGCCTCCGCCGTGGTCGCAGCGGCGGCGGCATTTTTCGGCGCGGCGATCAGTTTCGCCCTGGCGCCGTTCATTGCGGTTTGCATTGTCGTGCTCGCGGCTCTCGGCCTCTGGGTCGGCGAAGTCGTTTTGTTGGGCAATCTCACCTGGCTGCCGGCGGGACTGCCGATGCTCGTCCTCGCGGGCGCAGCGATCCTCGCCTATCTCGTGCGCTTCGTACTAGAGGAAGGCAAGCGCCGCCGCATCCAAAAAGCCTTCGGCTACTATCTGGCTCCGGCGCTGGTCGACCGCATGGTGGAAACGGCGGACGATCTGCAGCTCGGTGGCGAAACCCGCGATGTTACGATCATGTTCGCTGACCTGTCCGGCTTCACTGCCTTGTCCGGCCTGGTCGGTCCGGAGGAACTAGTCAGCCAAACCAACGCCTATCTGACCTTGATCGCCGACGAGGTCGAAGCCACCGGCGGCTATGTCGACAAATTCATCGGCGATGCGGTGATGGCCATTTGGGGGGCGCCGGTGGCGCTTGACGATCATGCGGGCCATGCGGTCACAGCGGCCCTCCGGATCAGCGACCGGGTCGCCGAAGAGCGCGCCCGCGCGACCGCCGCCGGCGAGCACGGCTTCGCGGTCAAGATCGGCGTCAATTCCGGTGCCGCCGTCGTCGGCAATGTCGGCTCGGAGAAACGTTTCAACTACACCGCCGTCGGCGAGGCGGTGAATATCGCCGCCCGGCTGGAGGGCCTGCCCGGAATCTATAACTGCCGCGTCATCATCGGTGAAAACACGGCCGAAAGGGTGCGGGACCGGTTCAGCCTGCGCGAACTGGACAGTGTCGCGGTCAAAGGCAAAGCGGAACCGCTGACTATTTTCGAGCCGGTCACGGGGGCCTCCCTCGATTCGATGGAAGATTACGCGAAGGCGCTAAACCTGTATAGAAACCAATCCTTTATGGAGTCGGAAGCGATTTGGGAAAAAATAGTGGACCCGCCCAGCACCGTCATGGCTGACCGCGCCCGCCATTTCCAAAAAGCGCCGCCTGACGAAGCTTGGGACGGCGTTTGGGTGATGACGACGAAGTAGCCGCGCCTACCCGGCATCTTCCCGGATCATGTCGGCGGCCTTTTCCGCAATCATGATCGTCGGCGCGTTTGTATTGCCGGACACGACGTTCGGCATGATCGAGGCATCGACCACCCGCAGCCCATCGACTCCATAGACCCGCAGCCGCTCATCGACGACAGCGCCACGGTCGCCTTCCGGCCCCATCTTGCAGGTGCTGGTCGGGTGGTAGATCGTCGTTCCGATCTGGCGGGCGGCATCCAGCAGATCCGCGTCGGTTTGACAGTCGGAGCCAGGAAGCAGCTCCTCCTCGATCAACGGCGCCATCGCGTCGCTTTCAACGATCCGCCGCGACAGTCTCATCCCGGCGACGGCGACCTCTTGATCCAACGCGGTCGAAAGATAGTTCGGATGGATCGCCGGCGGCGCCAGCGGATCCGTCGATTTCAGTTTGATCTCGCCGCGGCTCTCCGGCCGCAACTGGCAGGTGGACGAGGTGAAGGCCGAATATTTATGCAGCCCGTCCCCCGGTTTGTCGGCGCTGAGCGGCTGCATGTGGAACTGCAGGTCTGGGATTTCGAGTTCGGGCCGCGTGCGGCAGAAGATGCAAACCTGACTTGCCGCCAGCGTCATCGGCCCGCGCCGGCGCAGCATGTAGTCCAGTCCGATGCGCACCTTACCGGTCAGCGAGTTGACATAGTCGTTCAGCGAAATCGGTTTGTTAATCTTGTAGACCGCGCGGATCTGGAAATGGTCCTGCAGATTGGCGCCGACGCCTGGCAGATCCTTCACGACCGGTATCCCGAATTCGCTCAACTGTGCACCCGGCCCGATGCCCGACAGCATCAGAAGTTGTGGCGATCCGATCGCCCCCGCTGACAGGATCACTTCGCCGCCCGTGTGGAAGGTTCGTTTTGTGCCGTCGACCACAGCGTCGACACCGGTTACGCGTCCTTCCTGAAAGCGAAGCCCCGTCGATCGCGCTTTCGTGACGATCTCCAGATTCGAGCGGCCTCGCGCGGGATTCAGATAGCCGACGGCGGTGCTCCAGCGGCGCCCGCGGCGCACGGTCTGCTGAAAGTAGCCGACCCCTTCCTGCTCCGGCCCGTTGACATCATCGTTGCGTGGAAGGCCGATCTCGACAGCGCCTTTGATAAACCGGTCGCTCAACTCGCTATGGTGCGCCGCATCGCTGACAGCCAGGGGGCCGCCCGACCCATGATAGGCGTCCGCACCCCGCTCTTGATCTTCGGCACGCTTGAAATAAGGCAACACATCGTCGAACGACCAGCCGGTATTTCCGAGCTGTCGCCATTGATCGTAGTCGGCGCGGTTACCACGAATATAGAGCAACCCGTTAATCGAACTCGATCCGCCCAACACCTTGCCGCGCGGCCACGCCAAGGACCGGCCATTCAATCCCGGATCGGGTTCGGTTTCGAAGCACCAATCGTATTTCGGATTGTGCATGGTCTTGAAGTAGCCGACCGGAATATGGATCCACGGATACCAATCGCGGCCGCCCGCTTCGAGCAGCAGAACACGCATGCACCCATCCGCTGAGAGCCGGTTGGCCAGCACGCACCCCGCAGAGCCCGCGCCAACAATGATGTAATCATAGGGTTCTGACGACATCTCGGTCCGCATTCGTTACAGCCGAGCGAAGGTGGCATTGCGGCTCACTGTCGTGCAAGAGGCAATCCGGCACATCCAGCCATTTTTGTAACCAGCAGCACCTTTCCGGTGGCTGACAGACCAACGCCAAAAGCGTACCAATTCGTGTGCCGTGAACGAAACAGCCCGTTCACAAAAGAGGAGCCGACACAATGGATAGCGCCGAACGGACAGAATTGGTCGACCTGCTCGCGACCTTGCGCCGGGAAGGACGCCAGCAAAGCGGCCTTGAACCCCGGTTGCAACCTGCCGACAGGGAAGCGGGTTATCATATCGCGCAGATGGTCGCCGAAGCGTTGGGCTGGGCGGTTGCCGGCTGGAAGATTGCGGCGACCAACGCAGAAATGCAAAAGGCTTTGCGCTCGGATTCACCGATTTACGGGCGTGTCTTCGCACCTATGGTCAAACCGTCGCCCTATCTAGTCGCGCATGCCGGTCTCTGCAGTCCGATCCCTGAAGTGGAGTATCAAGCAAAGCTCGGTCAAGACCTGCCGCCCCGTGCCGAGCCCTATTCTATCCAAGAGGTAACCGACGCCGTGGACACGCTGCACCCGGGCATCGAACTCGCTGAATGCCGCTTCACGCATGACGAACATTTTCCGCCGTTGGCGGCGATCCTTGCAGACGGGGCTGGCGCCAGCACGATCGTGTACGGCCCGGGCATCGAGAACTGGCGAGAGGCAGACATCGCCACGCAAGAGGTTAAACTCTTCTGCAACGGCAAACTGCGCCGTCGCGGGACCGCGGCCGCCGCGTTGGAACACCCCCTTGTACCGCTCACCTGGCTCGTCAACACGCTGTCGAAGAGTGGTGTTGGCATGCAAGCCGGTCAGATGATCAGCACGGGCACGCTTACCGGTATGGTGGCCGCCAAACCCGGCGAGACCTACATCGCGGATTTCGGTCCTTTTGGAGAGGTGTCAGCGACTTACTTATAGACTGCTGAAACTCGAGCGTTGACCGCGTGTGGTTCCTAGTGGAAAAGGCCAGATCACCGGAATTAATTGGATGGCCAAGGAAATGCTGGCGCGCCTCACAGGAGAAACTTCGAACCGCTTGCTTGTGGTATTCACGGAGTAGAGCGCGATTTTGGAGGGGATCCGCACAAGAAATCGAGGGTTGCCAGCCCCACGTCATAATCAGAAAGAGAGGCGAACATGTTTCTGTTCGTTTCGTGAGTTCGTCAATTGACCAATTTAAGACGTCAGGATCGCACCCCAAGAAGCTTCACCGTATCCGTATAGAAGCGGGCCCGGTTCTGCTACAGCCGCTCTATCGACAAAGTTGGTGCGTATCCGATGCCGCCAGACTTAACTCATTCCGCGGCGACCTCATCATCGAGCGATTCGGCCGTGCTGCCGCTAAAGTATTGGTTGCGGTGGAACATGCCGGTCGGTGCGTTCAACTCGCTTCGCCGTCGTGCCGTGCCATCCATATCCAATGACACGCCATCGGCGCTGAGAACCACGCCGTAATCGTCATAGGCGCTCTCGATCGAAACGAACCCATCCAAAACGTCGTCCAAGACGCTTTCGGCCGGCCGTTCCGCCGGCGGCCCCCAGCCCCCGCCGCCGGGGGTGATGACCCGGATTAGATCGCCCTTCTTCAGCCGGTTGCCGTCACTCATGGATTTGAGCTCATAGGGCTCTGGCCCGTCGGGATTGATAATGATGCGGCCGGGCCGGCCGGACTGACCGCCGGCGACCCCGAAAGCGGGGAATTTGCAGTTGTCTAGCCTGACACCGAGCGTGGCATCGTCGGCCAGGACGCGGACGTCGCGGATGATGCCGCAACCGCCGCGCCAGCGCCCGGGGCCACCGGAATCGGCGTGAATGCGAAAGGCCTCGATCTCGACGCCAAACTCCATCTCAGCGAATTCGAGCGGGTAGTTCTTCTGGGCCACGTAGTAGACCGCGTCGGTCCCATCGGCGTAGGTGCGTGCGCCGAAGCCAACACCGAGACCTTCGATACAAAGGTCGACGCGTCCGGTCGCCCGGTCCTCGCTACGCAGGTAGTACAGCACGTAGACACTGGAGGCGGCCGAGGCGTCGCCGCCTGTCGCCTGCGCGATTGCGCCGAACAGGGCCGAGTTGACCCGGATCATGGTATGCGTGCGGAGGCCGATCGGCGCCGGCTCGACCGGCGCCACCAAGCTGCCCGGTCGTTTGATGATTTCGTCGATAGCGCGCTCGAACCCGGCGTTCATGCGGATGTTCGGATCGTGCATGGTGAAGTAAAGCCCGCACATATATTTCGGCACGCTATCGTCCATGATGAAGTTGATCGGCCCTTCGGCCTGGTCAGCGCTACCGCTGAAATCGAGGCTGATCTTCCCGTCCGACTTGGCAAGGGAAACGTGCACGGATTGGCTCTGATCCGTCACCACGTCGGAGTCGATATAGTCGCGGAAGCCAAACGTACCGTCGGGCACACGGCGTTCGATTTCGGTGCGCAGCGCTTGCTCCGACTGCGCGAGCATAAATTCGAAAGCGTCTTCCACCGCATCGGCCCCGAACCGATCCATCGCGTCTTCAAGCCGCCTCTTTCCAAGGTGGCAGGCCGCCATGAGGGCTTTCAGGTCACCCCGCATCATGTCGGGGAAGCGCGAGTTGCGTGTGAAAATGCGGAACACTTCCTCGTTCAGAACGCCCTCGGCCATCACTTTGACCGGTGGGACCAGGACGCCTTCCTGAAACGTGCTGGTCGCCTCCGGGCTGATGCTGCCCGGGACCGTACCGCCGATATCCCAGAGATGCCCCCAGGATTCTGCGAAGGCGAAAAGCTTGTTGTCATGGAAGACCGGCGCCAAGAACACCATGTCGGGCAGATGCGAAACGCCGCCGCCCGTGCCATAGGCGTCGTTATAGATGTAGAGGTCGCCGTCGGCCATCGTCTGACTCGGATAATGCTGGAACACGCCTTCGACAAGATTGCCGGACAGGGTCAGGCTGGAGGAGACGACGAGCTTGCCGTCGCGGTTCAGGAAAGAGGTGAAAAAATCCTTCTTTTCGCGAATGAACGGGCTCATCGCGGTGCGGTCGATCAGCGCTTCCATCTCCTCGCGGGCCGCCCGCAACGTGCCGGTGATCAGCTCCAGCGTGACGGTATCGGTCGTCGCCTCGCGGCTCATGGCCCGTCTCCCTCCTCGGTGAGAATGAAATTGCCGCCCTCATCGATCTCGCATCGTTGGCCTGGCAGGATCAATGTCGTTGTATCCAACTGGTCGACGACGCCCGGTCCCGCGATGACCTGGCCGGCGCGAAGCGCCTCGCGGCGATAGGTCGGAACGCGCATCGGGACATCCTCTTCGAAGACGACCAAGCGTTCGCCGTCCGCGGGCGCGATGGTGCCCGGCTCGACCCGGTCGAGGCGCGGCATTGCGACTTCGTCCGTGAGCCCGGTGGCGGTTACCCTGAGATTGACAATCTCCACCGGCGCCTCCTGGTCCGCAAAGGTATAGAGCTGGTTGTGCAGGCGGTGGAATTCCGCGATGACACCCTCGACGCCTGCGTCGGAAACCTCGGCCGCCGCCCAGGGCACGGTGATTTCGACCCCCTGGCGCGCATATCGGAGGTCCGCCGAGGGCTCGAAACGCCGCTGATCGGGGGTGACCCCTTCCGCCTCCAAACGTGCCGTCGCCTCTCGCATCAGCTCATCGAACGTCTCCGCCATAGCGGCAAGATCGTAATCCGGCGCGCGCTGAAGCCGGGTTCTGACGAAATCGTACCGTAGGTCCGCGGCCAAGAGACCGATCGCACAGAGAATTCCGGGATGGCGTGGGACCAAGGTGCGACGGGCGCCCAGGAGGCGGGCGATCTCCCCGGCGTGCACCGGCCCGGCGCCGCCGAAGGCGCAGAGCGTGAACGCGGCAGGATCATATCCCTTTTCGACCGAGACGACCTTCAGCGCGCCAACCATGTTGTTGTTGACGATCGCAAGGATACCGCGCGCCGCGGCCACGGTACCGATCCCGAGAGGACGGGCGACATGCTGCTCGATCGCGCGCTCGGACAGCGCCGGGTCGATCGACACCTCGCCATCGAGAAGGTGCGGCGGAATACGTCCCAGCAGAAGATTGGCATCGGTGACCGTCGGCCGGTCGCCCCCTTTGCCGTAACAGGCCGGTCCGGGATCGGCGCCGGCACTTTCGGGGCCGACGAGCATGCCACCCTGCTCCGTGACCGACGCGATGCTGCCGCCCCCGGCACCGATGGTGTGGATGTCGATGATCGGGATCGACAAAGGAAACGGCCCGATCTCACTATCCTTCGAGATACTGGGCTCGCCGTTGCGTATCAGGCAGACATCGGCGCTTGTCCCGCCCATGTCGATGGTCATCAAATCCGGAAACCCCGCCAGCTCGGCGACGCGCGCCGCCCCCCGGACGCCGGCGGCGGGCCCGGACAGTGCCATGTGGATCGATTGTCGGGCGGCCTGGTCGGGCGAGAAGATTCCTCCGTTCGACTTCATCACGCGAAGCGGTGCGGAGAACCCCCGCCGATCCATTTCCGTCTCGAGCTTTCTGATGTAACGCCCGACCAGCGGCTGTACGGAGGCGTTCAGGGCCGTCGCCATGCCGCGCTCATACTCTCGGAAGATCGGGAGCACGTCGCTTGAAAGCGCGATCTCGACGCCCGGCAGTTCTTCGGCGAGGATTTCGCCAGCCCGCCTTTCGTGGGCCGCATTCGCGTAGCTGTGCAGGAAAAGCACGGCGACCGCTTCGACATCGAGGGCCGCGAGGCGGCGCGCGGCGCCACGGCAAGCCTCTTCCGACAGCGCTTTCACCACCGTCCCATCCAGACGAATTCGCTCCGGCACTTCCTGAATCAGCCGGGGCGGCACCGGCCGCTTCGGTTTGACCCAGGCGTAGATATTTTCCTTGCGCGGCACCTCGGCGCGCCCGATCTCAAGGAGGTATTTGAAGCCGTCGGTGACCAGCATGCCGGTCTTCGCCCCTTTGTTCTCGAGAATGGCGTTGGTGGCGACGGTAGCACCGTGCAATAGCTGCGCGATCTCGGGCGCCGTGACTCCGGTTTGTCCCAGGATCTTGTCGACACCGGCGAAGAACCCAAGGGACGGATCGCCGGGGGTCGATGCCTCCTTGGCCGTAGTCAGAGAGCCAGAGGCCGGGTCGACAAGCACGACGTCAGTAAAGGTACCGCCGACGTCGAGTGCGAGAATGCGTTCAGAAGCCATGATCAGGGACCGCCGGTCACCGCCAGGGTCTGGCCGGTGATCCATGATGCTTGTTGGGAAGCCAGAAACAGTACCGCATGGGCGATGTCCTCTGGCTGGCCGAGGCGGCGGAGTGCGACCCGTTCGATCATCTCTTTCTGTCCTAGTTCACCGTATGATTGCCATTGTCGCTCGTAATCGGGACTGGTGCGCATAAAGCCGGGCGCGACGGCGTTGACTCTAATGGCGAACGGACCAAGCTCATGGGCAAGTTGGCGCACAAACCCAATCTGGCCCGCCTTCGACATCGCATAGCTTTGAATGCCGGTAAGACTAACACCGAGCCCGGCGCGGCTGGAAATGATGACGATCCGGCCGCCGCCGGCACGCTTCATCCCGGGCGTCACGGCGCGCACCAGATTGAATGCGCCGGTGACATTGACCTCGAATATCTCGCGCCACGCGTCGTCATCGACCTCTTCGATCGGCTGGGCCGTCTGACCACGAACGCCGCCGGCGGAATGGATAACGACGTCGATGCGGTTGTTCGCCGCGTCTTTCTCGATCATCGCGATCCGGTCCGCTACCGCGGCGCTATCGGTAATATCGAAGGGGTGGGCCAGGATGGCACCGCCGCGTGCCGGGGAAGCCGAGGCGACCACCTCGTCCAGTTCGGCGGCGAGAATATCGGCCGCGTGAACCGTCGCCCCCCGGGCTGCGAATGCGTGCGCGATACACCGTCCGATGCCGCGGACCGCCCCTGTCACCAACACCGTTTCTTGCTCAAAACCGATTTCCACTCAGCATCCCCTCTCGGTGCTGGCCGCACCGCATTCTGCCTCGTATTGCGGCGTCGGCACGGGTCGGGACCAGCTTGACAACACCTTGCGAACACCGACAATGAGTTTGGTAAATCCTTTCCAAGAATGGCGACCGCGCTGCAGGCCGGCGACAACGTCTAGGAAGGCGTTGCGGTCCGTTTGGACCTGCACAACTGAAGTTATAGGTGAAGACGAAGGCGTACAACATCTAGTAAGGGCACGGCTTGACGATGGATAGTGATACACAAGAACAAGCTCCGTTACTCGAAGCTCGCGGTCTGCAGACCCACTTCTTCACCCGCGTCGGCGTCGTCAAAGCGGTGAACGATGTCAACTTCCAGGTGATGCCCGGGGAAACGTTGGGCCTGGTCGGCGAATCCGGGTCGGGCAAGACGATCACCGTCATGTCCATCCTGGGACTGCTCCCGCGGGGTGCGGAACGATTGAAGGGAGAAATCCTGTTCGAAGGCGAAGATCTCGCCAAGAAAACAGAAAAAGAAATGCAGGATGTGCGGGGCAAGCGGATCGGGCTGATCCTGCAGAACTCCATGGCCGCCATGGACCCGGTTTTCACGATCGGCACTCAGATCGGTGAGTCCCTCGTGGTCCACAAGAAGATGTCATGGAAGGAGAGCCTTCAGAACGCGGTCGACCTTCTGCGCAAGGTCAGGATCGGGGCGCCCGAATTGCGGATCAAGAATTTCCCGCATGAACTCAGTGGCGGCATGCGCCAGCGCGCCGCCAGCGCGGCCGCGATCGGGCCACAGCCCGCCTTGCTCATCGCCGACGAGCCGACCACTGCGTTGGATGTGACGACGCAGCGGCAATATTTGGAGCTTCTGAAGGAGTTGCAAGCGCAAACCGGCGTCGCAATCATCTTCATCACGCACGATATGAGCATCGTGGGCAGCCTGTGCGACCGGATCGCGGTATTCTATGGCGGGCTGGTTGTGGAGACCGGGCCCAAGGACGAATTATTCAAGAATCCTACGCACCCCTATACAAAAGCGCTGCTGGGTGCGATCCCCGTTCTGGGCGACAAAGTCGATCGTCTGCAAAGCGTCGAGGGAGAGCCGCCCAACCCCGGCCAATTACCCCCGGGCTGTCCGTTCGCGCCACGCTGCAGTGCCGCGATGGACAAATGCCACACCGGGGATCCGCCTCCCCAATACCAGGTATCCGACGTTCACGGCGTCCGCTGCTGGCTCATGGAGGAAGAAAATGCCTGAGACCCGTTTGGAAGTACGTGGCCTGACAAAACACTTCCCCATCAAGGCCGGGATGTTCAGAGGCAAAACCGTCGGCTATGTGGAAGCGGTGGACAAGGTCAGCTTTGCCATCGGCGCAGGCGAGACGCTGAGCCTAGTGGGCGAGTCCGGCTGCGGCAAAACGACCATGGCCAACCTGATCCTGCTGCTGCATCCGCCGACCGATGGCGAAATCCTGTTCAGGGATAAGCCCATCACCGGACTGTCGGACCGGGAACGCAAGGAATATGCGCGTCACGTACAGGTGGTGTTCCAGGATCCCTATGGCGCCCTGAATCCCCGGATGCGGATCGGCGACATTGTCGGCGAGCCTATGGAAATCCATGGCTTCAGCGCGGACGAAAAACGCGCTGCGGTCTTGAAGGCTTTGAAAGAGGTCGATCTGCTAGACGGCAGTGACCAGAAATTCCCCCATGAATTCAGTGGCGGTCAGCGCCAGCGGATCGGCATCGCGCGGGCGCTTACCATGGAGCCCGAGCTCATCGTTCTCGACGAACCCGTATCGAACCTCGACGTCTCGATCCGTTCGCAAATTCTGAATCTTCTGAAAGATATTCAGGAAGAAAGAGGGATCGCCTATCTGCTGATCAGCCATGACATGGCGTCGGTCGAATATATGAGCCACCGCATCGGTGTCATGTATTTGGGACGGCTGGTGGAAATGGGAAATTCCGAGGATGTCACCACGAACCCGCTCCACCCCTACGCTGCCACCCTTGTGGCGGCGGCCACGCCGCCGGGTCGCACACCGCCTTGGCAACTCCCGATTCTCGGCGAAGTTCCCAGCCCCGCAGCGTTACCCAAGGGTTGCGCCTTTCATACCCGCTGTCCCTTTGCCATGCCGGTTTGCAGCGAGTCCAGACCGGAATTCGCCGAGGTGGAACCAGGACGACACGTGGCCTGTCACCTTTACCCGGACCATATTCACAAGATAGATAAGACCCAGCCGGTACCGGAGGCTGCAGAAGCGGCCGGTCAGGCTGAATAGATCAGATCATGGTTTGTCGGTATCGCGATTGGCGATTCGAAAGCCATGTGAATCTCATATAACAACTAAAAAATTGAGCACCTTCACAGGATTAGATGAAACCGCTAACGGTTCCAACTAATCTTGCTCTGATCTCACCTGGAATTACAGCTGCCGCCGCGTCGGGTCGAGACGGTCCCGGAGCCAATCGCCGGTCAGGTTCGCGGACATCACCAGCAAGGTGATTGCGATGCCGGGGATAATCGGGAACCACCAAGTCAGATAGATATACAGCTGCGAGTCGCGCAGCATCGAGCCCCATGACGGCATGGGCCTCGGCACGCCGAGGCCGAGGAAGCTGAGTGATGCTTCCACGATGACGGCCAGCCCGATCTCCAAAGTCGCCAGCACCAGCAGCGTATTGGTGATGTTCGGGAAGACATGCGTGATCATGATCCGTGTGCGGCTCGCGCCGGACGCCAAAGCCAATCGCACAAAGTCCATTTCGATCAGTTTCAAAACCTCGCCGCGTAAGACGCGGGCAAACCCCATCCATCTCAGCAGGCCAATAACCAATATGACGTTGATAACGCTGGACCCAAGAAGGGCAACCGCTGTCAGTGCGACCATCAAATAGGGCAGCGCTAAAAATCCGTCGGTGACGCGCATGAGAATTCGGTCAACCCAACCGCGATAGACCCCACTTACCAGGCCGATCACAGTGCCGACAGTCGCTGCCAGCAGAACCGAAAGCACCCCAATCATGACGGAGGTCTGAGCGCCATAAATCAGCCGGCTCAATAAATCGCGGCCCTGATTATCCGTGCCCAGCAGATTGCCCGAAGTAATCGAAGGCGGTTTCAGTATGTTCGTCGGATTGGTCTCGATGGGGCTATGGGGCGCAATGATCGGTGCGAAAAGAGCGCAAATAAGCGCAATGGTGAGGAATACCAACGAGAACATTGGCGCACCGCGAAACACATCTCGTACCTTGCGAAACCGTTGGGAAGACTTACTCGCTTCCTGGGAAGTTTCTCCAGTAACAGGCTCTGTCGTAGCAGTATTTGACATGACTATTTCGCTTTCCTGCGCCTAAGAGACCCTGATCCGCGGATCTAACCACGCGTACATAACGTCAACGAGAATGTTGATGAACACTATGAAAGCAGAGGCGAACAGGATCACCGTCTGCGTCGTGGGATAGTCGCGTAGAATTAAGGAATCGACCAACAACCGGCCAATTCCCGGCCAAGAAAAGATCGTTTCTGTGACAACGGCACCGGAAACCAGGGCGGCGAAATTCACAAAAAACAGGGTGAAAACGGGTATTGACGCGTTCTTAAACGCGTGCTTCCAAATCACCATCCGCGTCGGCAATCCTTTGGCGCGGACCAGTTTGATATAATCCGATTCCATGACCTCAAGCATCGTCGAGCGAACGATGCGCATGTGCGATGCAATCAGGAAAAAGCCCAACGAAGTGGCCGGCATGATGATGCCCTTCCACCCCAGGCGATCGACTCCACCGGCGCTCGGCAGCCAGTTCAAGTAGACGCTGAATATCAAAATGAGCAGCAGGCCGACCCAAAACACCGGCATCGACTGCCCAATGATGGCGGAGACTTTTCCCACCTTATCAAAGAGCGAGTCCGGTCTCGACGCAGAGATCGCGCCGATGACGACACCGATGACAACGGCCAGAACCATCGACGCGGTCGTGAGCTGCAACGTCGCAGGAACCCGTTGCCAAACAACCTCGACGGTCGGCCGTTTATCCCAGGCCAGGGCCGTACCGAGGTCCCCTTGCAGCAGGTTCTTATTGAAGATGTAGTACTGCTCTATCAATGGCTTATCGAAGCCATAAGCTTTGGTCAAAGCCGCAACATCGGCTTGTGTCGCTTCAGGCGGGAGCATGTACTCGACCGGATTGCCTCCGCCCAAACGCAAGACGAAGAAAACGGCTAACGTAATCAACCAAAGGGTAACAATCCCCTCTAGGAAGCGCTTTAATATATAGCGGCCCAAGTTACACTACTCCTCACTAAAGGGGCCTATAAGAATTTATAGGCCCCTTTTTGCTAGGTTCTGTGCGGCTATTTCCGCATTAACACGAGATCATAGTGCTTGAAGTGAGGTGAATGTTCGACAGTGGGATGCGACAACACCCGATCTGAATAGGCATTGACCAAGGTCATACCATACAGCGGGAATGTCTCTTCAAGGCCCAACACTTCGTCTTCGAATTGCGCCAGTTTCTTTTTCATTTCCTCCGGATCGAAGGTCGAGGTGACGTCGAAGAAGAGGTTTTCCACCTTGTCGTTATACATCCCGACATATCCGCTAGTCGCGTGGTACCAGCTGATTTGCACGCCAGAGTGATCCTGACGGCCCCAGGTCTGAAGGTTCACGGGAACGTTGGAGAAAACGCCTGCGCGGAACCCGCGGACAAAATCCGAAGGATCGTGTTCTTTCCACGTCATCTTGACGCCGAGTTTTTCCCAGCTGCTCGAAATGAAGTCGGCAGCCTCTGGAATACCCGGACGTCCTGCGAATTGGCCGAAATGACCTTCCATTTCGAAACCGTTCTCATAACCGGCTTCCTTCATGAGCTTTTTGGCGCCCTCAAGGTCAAACTTTGACGGGTTTTGGACTTTTTCCGGTCGCGATCCAAACGAGCCCGCATGGAAGATCGAGCCGATCGGCCGGGAATAACCGAAATGCGGTCCTGCCGACATGGCGCTCTTATCGATCGCCATGTTGAGCGCGCGCCGCACACGCCGGTCGAGGGTCGGATGATCTTCACAGACCTTCGAGACCTTCCACACCGGAATGTCGACACCGGCCTGATCCTTGCGGCCAGCAGGCTTGGCGGCCTCACGTTTTTGAATGGAGCAACCAAAGGTAAGCGTCAGCATCCCATTGGCTTGATAGGTCTGGGTCCATTCGGCGCCCTTCCCGGGGTTCACGCCGCGGGTGCCTTCTTCGGATCGAACAAGGGTTCTCGCCAAGGCCCAGGGGAGATTATAGACGATATCCGCCTGGCCACTCTTCAGCATGGCAAAACGCGCCGCCGGGTCTTTAACGGTTAAAACTTCCATGGTCTTGACTTGAGGCTTCCGCCAATGCGGATAGTCCGCCCAGAAGTCGTCCCGCCGCTCCAGCACCATGCGGTTGCCGGGATCCCATGTTTTGATCCTGTACGGTCCGCCGCCGGCGGGGTCTTTCAAGTATTCTTTCGGCCCTTTGAGAAGGGTGTTTGGATTACCGTACCAATACAAATGGTACCCGTTACCACCGAGGTTCCACATAAACGTCGGTTTCGGGCCCTTGGTCTCGACGAAGACCTCCGTCGGACTTTTCACCGTCACGGACTTGATGAATGTCTTGGCCTTGGCGCCATTCCATAGCGGCGCTTCGTAACCGGCCGTGCCGACATACTTTCCGATGAAGGCATCGAAATTCTTTTTCAAGGCTTCCGCGTCAGCCGGCGTCCCGTCCGCAAACTTCGCCTTCGGGTTTAGCTTGAAGGTCAGTCCCTTCTCAGTGTGGTCGACTGACGTTGCCCAAGCGGGCACCAGTTTGCCGTTGGGATCCTGCATCATAAGCCGGAGCTGATAATAGTCGCTCAGGAAGTTGACTTGCGAGGCATTCCAAGGGTTAAGGTCGTTCGACCCCCAGCTGTCCACGACGATGGTTAGCTTATCGACCGACTCTGGAACCCCGTTTTCGCCCTTCTTGGGGTAGGCGTCGGGCCAAGCCTTCGATTGCGCCAGCGCCTGGCCGCCGTCTGGCGATACGGCCAAAAGCAGTCCGGCAACGGATGCAAGCGCCATATGTTTGAATTTGAATAGTCCGCGTAACATCGTGAAACCTCCCTCCTCGCCCCCAAAGTTATTTCCTCTGTGGGGCTGCTCGTCCGGGTACGGAGGCCATTGACGGCACCGTTTCGCCCGAAATTCCTCTACCCCGCAGCGTAGAGAACGGCTGTTGAAACTGTCAAGTTGTCGCAGATTTACCTTCCTATCGTCCTTCCACGTCCCAGCGCGAAATTATTCCGCTGCCTGTTGGGCCGGTACGTCAATCAAACCCGCCCGCGTGCCGCCGTGGCGGGCAACCCAATCGGCCAGCGCCGCCTTGAGGCTCGCTTCTGTCACGGTCTCGCCCGCTTCGTTCATCTGCGCGCGGATGTCCGTCAGCATGGGGTAGCGCAACGAAGCGGGAATCCCCATCGCCGCCTGAGCGAGCTCGGCGCGAATGGCAGGCGGCCAGATGCGATCGTGCTCCTCACGTTCGGGACCGAATTCGAATGCGGACGGTGCCTTTCGCGTCGCCCGCAATTTATTTCGCCGCGCCGTCGTAGCCTCGGAGTCGATGCCGTTTTCGTCGAATACAACGCCGTAGTCTGCCGCCGCCTTGTCGCGCGACAACAGACCCGAACTGACATCGCTCCAAATGCGCTCTATTTCTCGGTCCAGCGCGTCGCCATAGCCGCCGCCGGCCGGCGTGATCATCCGCAGCACGTCGCGGTGACCGAGCGTCAGCACCTTGATTTTGCCGATATCGGTTTCGCCGTTTCCGCCCGGATTGAGCCAGGCGCCGCCACACGAGCCCGGCTGCCCTCCTTTGGTGCCCCAGGGCCGCAAGACATAACGGTCGACAC